>JAFGBU010000001.1 GCA_016932995.1 Desulfovibrionaceae bacterium | reverse complement strand
TGCTCATGGATCTGGCGTTCGGAGGTTCAGGGGCCTGAGTCGGGCCGAGGGCCTTGGAGATGTCTTTTTTAAAGAGAGTAGAACTCTCTTTGGTGCGGCTAGGGCCTGATCCGGCCCGTTCGCCTTGAAAATAGTCGGTTTTTGTGCTCTGGTCCGCAACAGGAGGAGAGCCATGCCCCTCAAGGACTACCAGGCCATTGTCAGCAGGCTGCAACAGGCCCTGGGCCGGGCCTACGCCGAGACCCCCTACATCCTGAACGTCCCGGGCAGGTCCGTGGCCTGCAAGCTCGAACCGCACTACTACCTGGCCCTGCAACCGGCCTTTTGCGAGGCCCTGGCGCGCTGGAGCGGGGTCATGCCCGCGACCGTGGTCGAGGCCCTGGTCAAGACCGGGCTGATAATCACCCGGCCGCCGGAACGCCGCCACCTCCTGGACCTGGAGGTCTCCTGGGGCGGCGAGTCCATGAAGGTCGGGGCCTCGTTCGTGGACGCCGACTTCATCGACCGCGCCCTTCTGCTCTACGGCGGGCTGGGCCACGGCCTGGAGGTGGCCGACCTCAAGATCAAGGCCTTGTGCCGGCCCCGGCTCGAGAAATTCTTCGAAAACAAGGACCCCTTGAAGGACTTCGTGTTCGAGGGCCCCTGAGGCCCGCGAAGCGCGGATGTTCGTCGGGCCCGGCCCCGGGCTAGGCCTTGGTCCTGCTCCGGGGGCAGGTCTGCTCCAGGTAGCATATCTCGCAGCCCCCGGCGTAGGGGTAGGGCGTGAACACCGCGAAGCGGCGGTTTATGGTCCCTTCCACGCTCCAGGCAAGGCCCAGGTCTTCGAAGGCCTCCTGGATGGCCGGGCCCGGCTTGGGCAGGGGCGCGCAGGAGCCCTCGGCCAGCTCGGGTATCAGGCCCTGGGCCGCGGACATGACCATGCAGATGGCCAGGTTGTGCAGGGCCAGGCCCATGACCGGCGACTCCCGCCAGGCCTCTTCGATGTCCTGCTCGACCTCCTGGTCCATGAAGATGAGCAGGTACTTGGCCCCGCCGACCGGGTTCAGCAGCTCGAAGGCCTTGATGCGTCCGGTCCACTGGTCCCAGCGCTCGCCGAGCTCGTCCAGGGTCTCCTGGTCCAGGCGGTTGTCCCCGGCCAGCTCGCAATAGCTGAAGATGTCGAACTCCGGGCTGATTCCGATTTCCTTGATCTTGATGGATTTCAATGGCGCCTCCTTGGCCGGGCCCTGCGGCCCTGGCCGGGTGTAACTGTTTTGCGGGCCGGGTTCAAGCCGCGGCCGGTTTGCAAAGCGCGGCCCAAAGGGTTAGTCCATAAGCTGTGAAAACCGCATTGGAATCCATGGCCTTGGGCCCCGGCCGGGCCATTGGACCGAGCAACGCCCGGCATTGAGAATCCGCCTTGTTCAGGAGACTGAAACACCCCCGCGTCGCGCGCAACGTCAGGCAGCTTTTCCTGGCCATACTCATCGGGGTGTTGGCCGGGTACGGCGCGGTCCTGTTCCGCTTCGCGCTCAAGTCCATGCAGTGGTTGTTCTACCACAACAGCGCGGACTTTTTGACTTTTGCCGACAGGGTTCCGGTCTGGCTCAAGATCGGGCTGCCCGGCCTGGGCGGGCTGGCCGCCGGGCTGATCATCCACTTCTTCGCCAAGGAGGCCAAGGGCCACGGCGTGCCCGAGGTCATGGAGGCCATCGCCCTGCGCGGCGGGCACATACGCAAGAGGGTGGCCATGGCCAAGATCATGGCCTCGGCCATAACCATCGGCTCGGGCGGCTCGGTGGGCCGCGAGGGCCCCATGGTCCAGATAGGCTCGTCCATCGGCTCCACCGTGGGCCAGGTCTTCAAGGTCCCGGGCCTGCACATGAAGACCATGGTCGGCTGCGGCGCGGCCGCGGGCATCGCGGCCACGTTCAACGCGCCCATGGCCGGGGTCCTGTTCGCCCTGGAGATCATCATCGGCGACTTCGGGCTGATGTCCTTCTCGCCCGTGGTCTTGTCCTCGGTCACGGCCACGACCATCTCCCGCTACTACTTCGGAGACCTGCCGGCCTTCGTCATCCCGGACTACTCCATAGTCTCGCTCTGGGAGTTCTGTTTCTACCCCCTGCTCGGGGTGGTCTCCGGGCTGGCGGCCATGACCTTCACCAGCGTGCTCTACAGGTTCGAGGACGTGTTCGACGCCCTGCCCGCGCCGGGCTGGCTCAAGCCGGCGGCGGGCGGGGTGGTCCTGGGCGCGATACTGGTCTTCTGCCCCTACGTGTTCGGCGTGGGCTACGGGGCCATGAACCAGGCCCTGACCAACGGCATGGGCCTGGGCCTGCTGGCCGGGCTTGTCGGGATCAAGATCATATCCACCTCTGTGACCCTGGGCAGCGGCGGATCGGGCGGCATCTTCGCGCCCTCCCTGTTCATCGGGGCCATGACCGGCGGGGCCTTCGGGGTGCTGGTGAACACGCTCTTCCCCGGGATCACCGCCTCGCCCGGGGCCTACGCCCTGGTGGCCATGGGCGGGGTCGTGGCCGGGACCACCTACGCGCCGATCACGGCCATACTGATCATCTTCGAGCTGACCAACAAGTATGCCATCATCCTGCCGCTCATGCTCACCTGCATCACGGCCACGGTGCTCAACTCGAGCCTGCGGCGCGGTTCCATCTACACCATAAAGCTCCTGCGCCGGGGCGTGGACATCACCGCGGGCCGCGCCTCCTCGGTGCTCAAGGAGATCAAGGTCCGGGAGCACATGACCTCGGACTTCTTCACCATACCCGAGTCCATGACCCTGAACCGGATCATCAACACCTTCAAGACCGAGAACGCGCCCTATCTGCACATGGTCAACGACCTGGGCGAGCTCACCGGGATCATCTCCTTCCGCGACATCCGGCCCCTGTTTCAGGAGGAGGGCCTGCAGCGCCTGCTCATCGCCAAGGACATCGCCACCGCCGGGCTGGCCGTGATCACCCCGGACGACGACCTGAAGACGGCCATGGACGAGATGACCGAGCGCGGCGTGTCCCAGCTGCCGGTCGTGGACTCGCATTCGACCGGCAGGCTGGTGGGCACGCTCACCGAGCGCGCCGCCACCGCGGCCTACAGTCAGGCCCTGGTAAAAAAGGAGATCGAGCAGGCCTAGGCCCTGGTCCGCTCGGCCAGCAGGGCCTCGCGCAGGGCCTCGTCCAGGGTCGGATGGGCGAATATCGCGGCCTCGGCCCGCTGCCTGGTCCAAGACCCGGTCACCGCGGCCATGGCCGTCCCTGTCAGGCGCGAGACCTCGAAGCCCACGGCCGTGACCCCGGCCACCCGGCCGTCGAGCCAGACGACCTTGACCAGGCCCTGGGGCGCGGCGTGGGCCTGGGCAATGGGGTTGGCGGCCAGTGCCGCGCGGGAGACCTCGGGGCTCTTGCCCTGGGCCTTGAGCTCTGCGGCCATGGCCCCGACGCGCAGGACCTCGGGCGAGCCGTAGATCACGCTCGGCACCGGGCCCGGGGCGTAGGGGCCCTTTTCCAGGCCCAGGACGCGCCTGACCGCGTAGCGGGCCTGGTCGGCCGCGGCGTGGGCCAAAAGCAGCCGGCCGTTGACGTCGCCCACGGCGTAGGCGTTGGCCGAGGCCATGAGGTTCTGGTCCGTGCGCACCCAGCCCGGGCCCTCAAGGGCCATGCCCGCGTCTTCGAGGCCCAGGCCCTGGGAGTTCGGGGTCCGGCCCACCGCGGCCAGGGCCTTGTGCGCGAGGATCGTCTCCCCGCCCTTGAGCACCAGCTTGGCTTGGCCCTGCCCGGTTGCCAGGGACTCGACCCTGACCCCCAGGCGCAGGTCCCAGCCCCGGCGGCGGCAGGCGGCCTCGATCTCGGCCGAGACCTCGGGGTCCTCGCCCGCGGCCGGGCGCGTAAGCGCGTCCACAAGGGTTATCTCGGCGCCCAGCAGATGGGCCATGCAGGCCATCTCCAGGCCGATGAACCCGGCCCCGACCACGATCAGGCTCGCGGGCGGCCGGTCCAGGTCCAGGAAGGCGCTGGAGTCGAGCACGTTTTCGTTGTCCGCTTCAAGCCCGGGGAACATTGCCGGACGCGAGCCCGTGGCCAGGATCAGGTCCTTGAACTCGATGTCTTTTTGCCCCTCCGGGGTCTCGACCAGCAGCCGATTCGGGCCGAAGAGCGCGCCTTGGCCCCGGACGACATCCACCCCGGCCTCAGCGAGCCTCTTGGCCATGGCCTTTCGGGTCGCGGCCATGATCCTCTGGCTGCGGGCCCTGATCGCGGCCAGGTCGGGCCTGAACTCGGCCCTGCACAGCCCGGCCCGGCCCAGGGCCCGGAGCTCTTCGGCCGGGCAGAGCGCGCCGAGCAGGAGCTTGCTGGGGACGCAGCCGCGGTTCAGGCAGACCCCGCCCAGCTCGTCCTTTTCCACCAGCGCGGTCTTAAGACCCGCCCGGGATGCGGCGAGCGCGGCCTCGAATCCGCCCGGCCCGGCCCCGAGCACGGCCAGGTCATGAATCATCGGTCAGCTCCATGGCCCGGGCGGCCCTGGTCTCGTCCAGCCTGGACACGGGCAGTGTCCTGGGCGCGGCGAGCACGGCCGCGGGGTCGGCCGAGGCCGAGGACAAAATGTCCACAAGGTCGTCCACGAAGCGGTCCAGGGTGGCCTTGTTCTCGGTCTCGGTGGGCTCGATCATGATCGCTTCCCTGACGATGAGCGGGAAGTAGATCGTGGGCGCGTGACAGCCCTTGTCCAGCAGGGCCTTGGCGATGTCCAGGGCGCGCACGCCGCGGCCGGCCAGGTTCACGGCCGAGGCCACGAACTCGTGCATGCAGGTCCGGTTGAAGGGGATGTCCAGGTGCTTCTCGATGCGCTTTCTCAGGTAGTTGGCGGCCAGCACCGCGTTCTCCGAGACCCGGACGAGCCCCTCCCGGCCCAGGCGCAGGATGTAGGCGTAGGCCTTGAGCGCGACCCCGAAGTTTCCGTAGAACGGGGCCACGTAGCCGATGGACTTGGGCCGGTCGTAGTCCAGGAAGAACTGGCCGTCCTTGAGCCGCACGACCCTGGATATGGGCAGATACGGGGTCAGCCGCCGGGACACGCCCACGGGACCCGCGCCCGGGCCCCCGCCGCCGTGGGGCGTGCCGAAGGTCTTGTGCAGGTTCAGGTGGACCACGTCGAAGCCCACGTCGCCCACGCGCATCTTGCCCAGGATGGCGTTCAGGTTGGCCCCGTCGTAGTAGAGCAGGGCGTCCACCTGCCTCAAGAGGGCCACGATCTCGGGCAGGCGGCGCTCGAACAGGCCCAGGGTGTTGGGGCAGGTCATCATCATGCCCGCGACCTGGTCGTCCAGGACCCGGGCCAGGGCCTCGGGGTCCACCATGCCGTCCTTGGAGGGCACGCTGACGACCTCGAACCCGGCGATGGCCGCGGAGGCCGGGTTGGTGCCGTGGGCCGAGTCCGGGCAGATGATCTTGGTCCTCTTGTTGCCCTTGTCCTTGTGGTAGGCGGCGATGATCATGGCCCCGGTGAGCTCGCCGTGGGCCCCGGCCATGGGATGCAGGGTGAAGGCGTCCATGCCGCAGATCTCGCACAGCAGCCGCTCCATCTCGTACATGACCTCCAGGGCGCCCTGGCAGTGCCGGCCCGCGCCCTTGAGCTGGGGCAGGACCGGGTGCAGCCTGGTGAACCCGGGTAGATTGGCCGCGGCCTCCATGAACCTGGGGTTGTACTTCATGGTGCACGAGCCGAGCGGGTAGAAGTTGCCGTCCACCCCGAAGTTTTGCCTGGACAGGCCGCTGAAGTGCCGGACCACGTCCAGCTCGGACAGGGAGGGCAGCCCGGCGCAGGTCTTGCGCAGCAGGTTTTCGGGCACATAGGCCGAGGGGTCCTTGGCCGGGGCCTGGGGCCAGACGCCCTGCCTGCCCGGGGCGGATTTCGCGAACACGGTCTTCATCTGAGCGCCCCCCGCAGCATCTCGGCCAGTATCCCGATGTCCTCCTGGCCGGTCTTTTCGGTGCAGGCCACGAGCAGCCCGTTGTCCAGGTCCTTGTAGTACAGGCCCAGGGGGAACCCGGGCACGTAGCCGCGCCTGGTGAGTTCGTCGATCACGCTGAGGGCGCTTTTGGGCAGGGTCACGGCGAACTCGTTTCCGAACGGCGCGCGGCTCAGCATCTCCACCCCGTCTATCGCCGTCAGCCTCTCGGCCGCGTAGTGGGCCCGCTCGATGGACAGCCCGGCCGCTCGCCTCAGTCCCTCTTCGCCGAGCAGGCAGACCTGGACCAGGGCGCGCAGGGCGCACAGGGCCTGGTTGGAGCAGATGTTCGAGGTCGCCTTCTGGCGGCGGATGTGCTGCTCCCTGGCCTGGAGGGTGAGCACGTAGCCGGTGCGGCCCTCGGTATCGATGGTCCGGCCGGCGATGCGGCCGGGCAGCTGGCGGACCATGTCCCGGGTGCAGGTCATGACCCCGAGGTACGGCCCGCCGAAGGACAGGGGCAGGCCCAGGCTCTGGCCCTCGGCCACGGCGATGTCCGCGCCCATCTCGCCCGGGGTCTTGAGCACGGACTGCAGGACCGGGTAGCCCGAGACCACGCAGACCACGCCGAGGGCCCTGGCCTTTTCAAACAGCTCTGTGAAGTCGTTGAGCGCCCCGAAGAAGTTCGGGTTCTGCACCAGGATCGCGGCCGTGGACTCGTCCAGGGCCCGGGCCAGGCCCTGCTGGTCCGTGCGGCCGGCCGCGTGGGGCGCGGTCTCGAACTCAAGGTTCAGGTTTTTGGTGTAGGAGTCGAGCATGACCCGGTAGATCGGGTTCAGGGCCCCGCTGACCAGGACCTTGCGCCTCTTGGTCTTGCGCACGGCCATCATCAGGGCCTCGTACAGGGCCGTGCCCCCGTCGTAGACGCTGGCGTTGGCGCAGTCCAGGCCGAAGAGCCTGGCCATGGCCGTCTGGTACTCGAATATGGCCTGGAGCGTGCCCTGGGAGGCCTCGGCCTGGTAGGGCGTGTACGCGGTCAGGAACTCGCCGCGGCTGGTCAGGGCGTCCACGGCCGAGGGGATGTAGTGGTCGTAGAAGCCCGCGCCCAGGAAGCTGACCAGGCCGCTCAGGTTCCTGTTCGCCAGGCGCTCCATGTGCGCCAGGACCTCCATCTCGCTCTTGCCCTCGGGCAGGTCGAAGCTCTTGGGCCGCATCTCGGGCCCGAGCTCGGCGAACAGGTCCTGGATCGAGTCCGCGCCGATGGTTCGGAGCATGGCCCGGACCTCTTCCTGGGTGTGGGGGACAAAGGGCATGGGCTCCTCCTTGGTTCCGGCAGCGGATCAGTGGCCTTGGCCGGCCGTCAGGGCGGCGTAGGCCGAGGCCTCGAGCAGGCCCTCGGGCCTGGCCGAAAGCCTGATCCTGACCATCCAGCCCCGGCCGTAGGGGTCCTGGTTGACCAGCTCCGGGGCGTTTTCCAGGTCCTGGTTGACCTTAATGACCTCGCCCGCGAGCGGCGAGTATATCTCGCTGGCCGCCTTGACCGACTCCACGGAGCCGATCTCCTCGCCCGGCGTCACGCTTCGGCCGATCTCGGGGAGCTCGACAAAGGTCAGGTCGCCCAGCTGCTCCTGGGCGAACCAGGTGACGCCCATGGTGGCTGTTTCGCCTTCCACCCGGGCCCATTCGTGCGTTTTAGTATACAGCAGGTCATTGGGATACATCGAATTTCCTCCTTGCGTGCGGCGTCCGGGCGCTGTCCTTGCCCAGGGCGCGAGGCGGCCTCAAATGGGGCCCTAAAGTCGAAAAACATTTTGCCCCCGCTAATATCACCCCTGACCGGGGAAGGAAACCCGTGTCCAGGGCCAAGTCTTGGCCCTGTTTGTGTCACCTGCGCGCCTGGTGCGGCACCGCGAGCGGATATTTTTTTTCTTGCCGATAACACGACCGGATTGTATATCCGTGCTGTGACCATCACCGGGACCAAGGTTCGGCCGCCGGGGCCGGGCGGTGGGCAGGGCGGCTCATCGCGGCTTAAAGTCGAGGCCTGCGGCCGGGACTGGGTCCTGGAGCGCGGGCCCGGGCTGGAGGCTCTCTGGGAGGCCATGGGCAGTGAGGATTTCGGCCCGGACGAGCGGCTGCCCTATTGGGCCGAGGTCTGGCCCGCGGGCCTGGTCCTGGCCGCCTGGCTGGGCGAGAACAGGGACCGGGTCAGGGGCCGGGCCTGCCTGGATGTGGGCTGCGGCCTGGGGCTCACGGCCATGGTCGCCTCCTGGCTCGGGGCCCGGGTCGTGGCCCTGGACTACGAGCGGCCGGCCCTTGGCCTTGCCAGGACAAACGCCCTGGCCAACCGCGTGCCCCAGCCCCTGTGGGTCCAGATGGACTGGCGCGAGCCCGGGTTCAGGCCCGGGTCGTTCCCGTTGATACTCTGCGCGGACCTGTTCTACGAGAGGCGTTTTTTCGGGCCCCTGCTAGGACTTTTCAAGACCGCGCTCGCGCCCGGGGGCGTGGTCCTGGCGGCCGAGCCCAGGCGGGGCCTGGGCGAGCAGGCCTCCCAGGCCTTCGCGGCCCAGGGCCTGGACGTGGAGAGGCTCTCGGAGCAAAAGGCGTTCTGCGGCGGCCAGGGGGCCACGGTCACCCTCTGGCGGCTGGTTCTGAACCAATGACCGGCCTGGAGTAGGGCAAATGGGCAAGACCATACGCTTCGGCGTGTCCCTAAACTCGGACCTCTTGGAGAAGTTCGACCGGCTCTGCGAGGACAAGAGCTACCAGACCCGTTCCGAGGCCATCAGGGACCTGATCAGGAACGTGCTGGTGCGCAAGGAGTGGGAGGGGGCCGAGGGCGAGGTGGCCGGGACCCTGTCCATGGTCTACGACCACCACATAAGCGGCCTGGCCCAGAAATTGACCGAGATCCAGCACGACCACCACGAGGTCATCCTCTCCTCCATGCACGTGCACCTGGACCACCACAACTGCCTGGAGGTCATCGTGCTCCGGGGCGAGGCGGACATGATCAAGCGCCTGGGCGAGAGGCTCATCTCGACCAAGGGCGTCAAGCACGGTCAATTGGTCCTGACCACCACCGGACAGGAGCTGCTCTGATGGAGGACGTGCAGAGCCGGCCCTCGGGCGTGCCCCTGGACATAGACCGGGTCGGGGTCAAGGACCTGCGGCTGCCCCTGGTGGTCCGGGACCGGGAGTCCGGGACCCAGCACACCGTGGCCAGGGTGGACCTGTCCGTGGACCTGCCCGCCGAGTTCAAGGGCACGCACATGAGCCGCTTCGTGGACGCCCTGGAGAGCTGGAGCGAGGGCCTGGACTACGCCTCGCTGCGCAACCTGTTCTCGGACATCATCGAGCGGCTCAAGGCCAGGCGGGCCTATGCCAGGTTCTCGTTTCCCTATTTCCTGCGCCAGACCTCGCCGGTGAGCAGGTGCTCGGGGCTCATGGGCTACGACTGCGCCATGAGCGGCCGCTTCGAGGACGGCCGGATCACCTTCACCCTGGAGGTCCGGGTCCCGGTCATGACCGTGTGCCCCTGCTCCCAGGCCATCAGCGACCGCGGCGCCCACAGCCAGCGCGCCGTGGTGCGCATCAAGACCCGGTTCAAGGGCTTCGTCTGGCTCGAGGAGCTGATCGAGATAGCCCGCAACTCCGGTTCGTCCCCGGTCTACACCCTGCTCAAGCGCGAGGACGAGAAGTTCGTCACCGAGAGCGCCTTTTCCAACCCGGCCTTTGTCGAGGACGTGGTCCGGGCCGCGGCCAAGGCCCTGTCCGAGCACCCCCGGATCACCTGGTTCACGGTCGAGGTCGAGAGCTTCGAGTCCATCCACGACCACTCCGCGTTCGCGCGTATTGAAAGATTCCTGGAAAAGGACTAGGATTTAGTTTGGAGAACCGTCCCGGTCCAAACCAGGCGCGAGGTTTTTGACATGGACGTTAATCTGCAGGCACTGTCGGCCCTTGGCGTGTCCATGGCGGTCACGGCCAACAACGTGGCCAACGTCAACACCAACGAGTTTCAGTCCAGCCGGGCCTATCTGGAGACCGGGCCCGAGGGCCAGGGCGTGCGCGTGTCCGGCGTGTTCAGGGACGAGAGCCCCGGGGCCCTGGTCGAGGAGGGCGTTCCGGTCCGGGGCGAGGACGGGGTCTGGCGGGCGGAGACCGAGTACGTCGAGGCCGGCAACACGGACCCGGCCCGGGAAGCGGTGTCCATGATCGTGGACCAGAGGGCGTTTACGGCCAATGTCGCCGCAGTCAGGTCCTGGGACCAGACCACCGGCGCGCTCCTGGACATGATCGCCTAGGCCCGGGACCGGCCGCATCCATGACCCGGCTCCGCCTCCAGCCTTTTCTCCCGCCTCCGAGGCCGGTCGCATGACCCCGGCGCGCAGCACCAAGAAGCGCTTCGACGTGATCATCGTCGGGGCCGGTCCGGCCGGGCTGTTCGCCGCCTTCTACCTCGGCGAGCACACGGACCTGGAGGTCCTGGTCATAGAAAAGGGCAAGCCCCCGCAAAAGAGGGTCTGCCCCATATCCGGCGGCAGCGGGTGCCTGAAGTGCCGGCCCTGCAACATCCTCTCCGGGGTCGGCGGGGCCGGGCTGTTCTCCGACGGCAAGCTCAACTTCATCCCCAAGCTGGGCAAGACCGACCTGACCCAGTTCATGAGTCCGGCCCGGGCCGAGGCCCTGATCCTGGAGACCGAGGGCCTGTTCAACCTCTTCGGCATGGACAGCGAGGTCTATCCCACGGACATGGAGGCCGCCTGGGAGATCAGGAAGCAGGCCCGCAAGCACGGCATGGACCTTCTGATCATCAGGCAGAAGCACCTGGGCAGCGACAGCCTGCCCGAGCACATCGAGTCCATGGCCCGGGCCGTGGCCGCCCGGGGCGTCGCCATGCACACCTCCGAAGAGGTCCGCGAGGTCCTGGTCAGGGACGACCGGGTGGTCGGGGTGTTGACCAACCGGGGCCGGTACGAGGCCGCGAACGTCATCCTGGCGCCCGGCCGGGCGGGCGCGTCCTGGGTGGGCCAGGTGGCCGCGGCCAACGGCATCAGCCTGTCCCAGCGGGGCATCGAGGTCGGGGTCCGGGTCGAGGTCCACAACGACATCATGCAGGACGTCTGCCGGGTGATATACGACCCGGCCTTCTTCATCCGCACCAACCGCTACGACGACCAGACCAGGACCTTCTGCACCAACCCGGGCGGGTACGTGGCCCTGGAGAACTACCAGGACTTCGTGTGCGTGAACGGCCACTCCTTCCGGACCAGGCGCTCGGAGAACACCAACTTCGCCTTTCTGTCCAAGGTGGTGCTCAACGACCCGGTCACGGACAACCAGTCATACGGCCAGGCCATCGGCAGGCTGGCCTCGCTCATCGGCGGCGGCAGGCCGATCCTGCAGCGCTTCGGGGACCTCAAGCGCGGCCGCAGGAGCACCTGGCGGCGCGTGGAGCACAGCTCCATCGTCCCGACCCTGACCGAGGTGACCTGCGGGGACATCGCCATGGCCCTGCCCGAGCGCATCCTGGCCAACGTGGTCGAGGGCCTGGAGAAGCTCAACAAGGTCCTGCCCGGCGTGGCCAGCGACGAGACCCTGCTCTACGCCCCGGAGATCAAGTTCTTCGCCACTCAGGTGGACACCACCCCTAACCTGGAGACCAGGGTCAAGGGCCTGTTCGTGGCCGGCGACGGCCCGGGAGTGGCCGGGAACATCGTCTCGGCCGCGGCCACCGGGCTCATCCCGGCAAAGGCCATCATGGCCCGCTCAGGGTCCTGAAAAATCCCCGGACAGCACACTTCCAGGCCCCATTCGGGCTTTTTGGCATTGACTTTGCGTCATTTCATTGACAGTGAGGGTAGACCTTGGCCGGGGCCCGGCCTCTAATGGGGCCGGGGGGAGAGCAGGGTAGAACCTAAACGTGCAGGGGGCCCGGCCTCTGATGGGGCCGGGGGGAACAGGTAGAACCCGAGCGGGCAGCGGCCCCGGGCCTTTAAATTTCTGCGCCAGGCTTTTGCACCGGGCGACCGGTTCGGAGGACGGGGTATGGCTCTCAATCTGGACGGCATAATCGGCGACAGCCCGGTCCTGCAGGAGGTCTTCAAGATACTTTCGAAGGTCGCGCCCACGGACAGCACGGTGCTGGTCACCGGGGAGTCCGGCACGGGCAAGGAGCTTCTGGTGCGCGCCCTGCACAAGAACAGCCGGCGGGCGTCCCGGCCCTTTGTGCCCATAAACTGCGGGGCCATCCCAAAGGAGCTGCTGGAGTCCGAGCTCTTCGGCCACGAGAAGGGCGCCTTCACCCACGCCATCCGCTCGCGGCCCGGTCGATTCGAGCTGGCCGACGGGGGGACCATCTTCCTGGACGAGATCGGCGAGATGGACCTCGCCCTGCAGGTCAAGATACTGCGCGCGCTCCAGGAAAAGGAGATCGAGAGGGTCGGCGGCACCCAGATCAAGAAGGTCGATGTCCGGGTGGTCGCGGCGACCAACAAGGACCTGGAGCAGGAGGTCGAGGCCGGCCGGTTCCGCGAGGACCTGTTCTACAGGCTGAACGTGATTCCCCTGCACCTGCCGCCGCTCAGGGAGCGCGGCCAGGACATCATGCTCCTGGCCGAGTTCTTCATCAGGCGTTTCTGCGCCGACAAGGACCGGCCCGCGCTCAAGGTCTCCGAGGAGGCCAGGAACATGTTCCTGGCCTATTCCTGGCCCGGAAACGTGAGGGAGCTGGAGAACTTCATTGAGCGGCTCTCCATCCTCTGCGACAACGAGACCATCGCCCCCCAGGACCTGCCGGGCAAGATTTGGAGGGACGTGGGCGCTGATCCGTCCAAGGTCGTGGCGCCGCCCCCGGCAGCGCCGGCCGGGTTCGCCTGGCCCAGGCTCCGGGACATGCGCGACAGGGCGGACGGGCTCAAGGAGTTTCTGGAGCAGATCGAGGATCGGCTCATCCTGGAGGCCATGAAGGAGGTCTCGGGGGTCAAGAACCAGGCCGCCGAGCTGTTGGGCATAAAACGCACGACCTTGATCGAAAAGTTAAAGAAGAGAAAGCGTTCCGTCGATGAATGAATGGGGCCGGACCAGGCGCGCCTGGTTTGGACATCGGCGTTCGCATGTCCTTTGCAGAGGCCGTGGTGTGGGCGTAAGACGCGTTTTAAAACCATTTTGGCCGGCCGTCTGGCTCGCCGTGCTGCTCGTCGCCGCCCCGGCCGCCCCGGCCGGGGCGGCGAGCGCGGCCCTGCGCTCCAAGCCCGACGCCGACGTCCTGACCCTGACCTTTGACTCGGGCAGCCTGCCCGCCTATTCCCTCAAGCGCACCGGCAAGCGCCAGCTGACCCTCGCGCTCCCCCGGGGATTCTGGGAGAGCGAAAGGCCCCCGGCCGCCGCAGGCCTGAGAAAGGGCAAGCTCTTGGCCTCGGTCGAGCCCGGGCCGGCCGGCCTGGTGATCTCGGTCAAGACCAACGCCTTCGGGTACCTGGCCATGCCCGTGGTCGGCGAGCCCAGGCTGGTGATCCACGTGTTCAGGGACCCGTTCGGGGCCCGCTGGGGGGCTGAGCCGGCCAAGAGGCCCGCGCCCGCGCCCGTCCCGGTGAAGCCCGTCCCGGTGAAGCCCGCGCCCGCGCCGAGGTCCAAAAAGGCCGCCCCGGCCCCGGACAGGGCCGCAGGGCTCAAGGAGAGCCAGTTGCCGGAGACCGCGGCCGAGACCGTGGCCGAGCCCGCGTCGCCCGCGGGTCCGGACAGGCCGTTCTTCAGCGTGCCGTACTCGGTGCGCGAAAAGGTCCGGGGGGGCGATTCCAACCGCACCGCGGCCCAGGAGGCCGAGCCCAGGGTCCTTGAGGGCGGCGAGGTCCGGTTCAGCGTCACCCGGGACCAGGGCGATTTCTCCGGGCCGGTCGGGGGCCGGCCCAGGGCCGTTGAGCTCGGCCCCGGCGGCTTGCCGGAGCTCAGGTTCAAGGTCGCCCAGCGCCCGGCCGCCGAGGCCCCCGCGGTCCCGGCCCCTGAGACCCCGGTCCCCGCGGTCCCGGCCCTTGAGGCCCCGGCCAATGCAACGGCCCCCGAGGCCCCGGCCCCTGAGGCCGCGGACAACGCCACGGCCGCCGGGGACAAGGACAGGCAGGCCCAGGACAGGGAAAAGGATTTCAGGGACCGCCTGTACGTGGCCCGCTCGCTCATGGCCAACGGCGACATGGACGGGGCCCGGACCGCCTTGAGGGAGCTGGCCGCCGCGCCCGGCCTGCCCCGGGAGATCATGGAGGAGGTCCTCTATTCCCTGGCCGACGTCTACCGCCAGATATACGCCAACACCCTCGCGGACGACTTCGACAAGGTCAGCGCCGGCTACCTCGCGGCCATGAACTACGACCTCAAGTCGGACCGGGTGCCCGAGGCCCTGCTCAACCTCGGGCTCATCAACCTCAAGGTCGGCAACCTGCCCGAGGCCCTGGGCTATTTCAAGACCCTGACCGACGGCTACCCCACGGACCAGAACATCCCCTACATCGGCTACTACTGGGGCGAGTACTACTTCGACAAGGGCGACTACAAAAAGGCCGCGGACCATTTCCAGGAGCTCATCCAGAAATACCCGGACAACCCCCTGGCCAAGCGCGCCGCCTATCTCCTGGCCCAGGCCCTGAACGAGCGGGGCTATTACAAGCAGGCCTTTCAGATCGTGGACTACATCGACAAGCGCTGGGCCCAGTTCTACCTGGAGAACCCGGCCTTTCTCAAGCTCGCCGGAGACGTGGAGTCCAGGCTGGACAAGTTCGAGCAGGCCAAGGAGCACTACTGGACCTACTACAACCTGAACCCCGAGGCCGAGGCCGCGGACCTGGTCCTGGCCCGCATCGGCGACATCTATCTCCGGCTGGGCGACAAGGTTGCGGCCAAGGAGATATACCAGAAGGCGATCAAGGATTTTCCGGACCACGAGGGCGGCCTGGTGGCCAAGATGCGCCTGGCCGAGGAGGGCATCCACGACGACCCGAGCGTGACCGAGATGGTCACGGTCTTTGACCGGCCCTACAACCTGCGGCCCAAGGACATCTATACCGAGATCATCGACAAGCACCCGGACAGCCCCCTGGCCTCCCTGGCCCTGCTCAAGCTGGCCATGTGGTACTCCTTCCACGAGGACTACGCCGGGGCCCTGTCCGCGGTCCAGGACCTCCTGGACAGGCGCCCGGACAGTCCCCTGGCCGGCCGGGCCAGGGAGCTGGGCGACAAGTCCTTTGCCCTGGCCGTGCCCCAGCTGGTCGAGGACGACAACTACGCCCGGGTGGTCAAGTGGTGGCTGGACTACCGGTTCATGGACAAGAGCGTGGACGACGAGACCAGGCTGGGCGTGGCCCTGAGCTTTTGGAAGATCGGCCGGCCCGCCGAGGCCCTCGATATCCTGTCCCGCTACCTGGGCCGGGACCAGGTCCCGGGGTTCTCGTCCAAGGCCCTGGACCTGGCGGTGAACATCTTTCTCGACGAGCAGAACTGGACCAGGCTCGCCGAGATCGTCAGCCTGGCCAAGGAGAGCTGGAAGCTCGAACCCAGGCAGGAGCGCCAGCTCGAGTACGCCCGGGCCATGGCCCTGGAGAACCTGGGCGATTCCGGGGAAAACACGGCCCTGTGGGCCAAGCTGGCCAAGGACATGGAGCTCGATCCGGCCTTCAGGGCCTATGCCATGTACTACATGGCCAAGGCGGCCATGGGCAGGCAGGACCTGCACAGGACCTTCGCCTATTCCCAGGAGGCCCTCTCGCTGCTGCTGAACAGCGCCGGCGATCCGGAAAAGGTCAAGGACTGCGTGGTCATGTCCATCTACTCCACGGAGCGCTCCGGCCGCTACGAGGAGGCCCTGAAGTGGGCCAAGGCCTTCAACAAGTATATCCCCGAGGACAACGAGGAGTGGCCCTCGGCCAGGTTCAAGCTGGCCCAGATATACCGCAAGGCCGGGGATGTGGGCAGCTGGCTCGAGATTCTGCGCGACATCGTGGCCAAGAAGCCCGAGACCCTGTACGGGAGACTGGCCCTGTCCGCGGTCCAGACCTACGAGCTGGAGCAGAAGGCCCAGCAGTTCGCCCCCGCCCCCTAGCCCGAGCTTTGCGCCCCGCGTCGCGAACGCCTTTGCCCCGACGTATCGTCTTCATGGCCGCGGTCCCGGACGGGCCTTGAAGCCCGGCGCGCAATGCCGTATCCTGTGTCAGGCCCGCGATCCGCGCCCCGGGGCGCGGAAAGCCGCGCGGCCGGGAGGCCCTTCATGGACAGACAGCCCGTGGTCGCCGGACGGTTCTACCCCGGCGCCCCCAAGTCCCTGGCCGCCGAGGTCTCGCGCTATCTCGGCCAGGCCGAGCCCCCAGGCGAGCGGCGGACCATCCTGGCCATGGTCCCGCACGCCGGATACGTGTTCTCCGGGCATGTGGCCGGAAAGACCCTGGGCCGGGCCAGGCTCGCCGGCACCTTGATCCTTCTCGGCCCGAGCCACACGGGCAGGGGGGCCCGGCTGGCGGTCTGGCCCTCGGGCCGCTGGCATTTTCCCGGCGGCAGCCTGACTGTGGACCGGGACCTGGCCGCGGCCATGGTCCAGGCCGACTCCAGGCTGACCGCGGATGTCGAGGCCCATGTCGGCGAGCACTCCCTGGAGGTGGTCCTGCCCTTTCTCTGGTCCCTTGACCCGGACGCGGCCATAGTGCCGATCGCGGTCTCCGAGCCGGGCCTGGAAACGCTCTTGTCCGTGGGCCAGAACCTGGCCGGGGTCGCGACCGGCCTGGGCCGCGAGGTCTCCCTGGTGGTCAGCTCGGACATGAGCCACTACCTGCCCCAGGACCTGGCCAGGGACCTGGACGCCATGGCCCTGTCCGAGGCCTGCGCCCTGGACCCGGCCGGTCTCTTCCGGGTGGTCCGGTCCAAGGGCATCAGCATGTGCGGGGTCCTGCCCATGACCCTGGGCCTGGCCGCGGCCCTGAAGCTGGGCGCGACCAAGGCCGAGGTCGCGGCCTACGCCACCTCGGGCGACGTGAGCGGGGACCGCAGGCAGGTCGTGGGCTACGCCGGGGTCCTGGTGAGCTGAGCCCGGGCCGGAAAAGGGTCCATCCGCTCAAAGCGCGCCTTTTGGTCCGCATGAACCCAAAAAAAGCCCCCCTTCGATCGAAGGGGGGCTTAACGTCCCGGCCGACCGCCGGGCGTCAGACGGTTCAGGACCCTCGATTGAATCCCACGCTGACCCTGCCCTGCTCGACGATCACCGGGACCCGGCGCACTCCGTTCGAGAGCCTGAGCATCTCCTCGAGCCTTTTCTTGTCCGCGAGCACGTCGTGAAAGGTCGCCGACCCTCCGAGGGCCTTCAGGGCCCTATTGGTGTGCGGTCAGCCCGGCTTGCCGTAGACGATTATGTCCGCGGGCATAAGACCTCCCATATTTTCATTGGAGCATGATATTTATACATGGTTGAATTGTAAAGCCATGGGCCCGGGCTATGCGCGGGCGGTGAAAAAAGGGTCCCGGCGTATCCGCCGGGACCCTGGTCCTTATTCTGTCGCCGCCGTTTATCTGCGGTTTCTGTCCCGGCCGCCGCGATCGCCCCGGCCGCCGCGGTCGCCCCGGCCGCCCCGGTCGCCCCGGTCGCCCCGGTCGCCCGAGTCCCTGCGCGGGGCGGGCCTGCGGAAGTCGTCCAGGTTGATCTCCTGGCCGGCCTGCTCCATGAGCCAGGCCTTGCGCGAGAGCCTGATGCGCCCTCCGGCCTCGAGCTGGATGACCTTGACCGTGACCTCCTGGCCGAGCTGGAGCAGGTCGGTGATGTTCTCGATGTGCTCGACGTCGAGCTGGGAGACGTGGAGCATGCCCTCGACCCCGGGCAGGATCTCGACCAGGGCGCCCTGGCCGCTTTCCAGGATCTTCTTGACCGTGCCCACGTAGTTCTTGCCCGGCTCGGGGGTCTGGTCGTAGTACAGGACCATCTCCTTGGTCTTTTCCAGGGAGGCGGTGTCCGGGGCGAAGATGGATATCTTGCCCGAATCCTCGATGTCCACGTCCGCGCCGGTCTCCTGGGTGATGGCTTTTATGTTCTTGCCGCCGGGTCCGATGACGCTGCGGATCTTCTCCGGATTTATGTACAGCTCGGCCATCTGCGGGGCCAGGTCCGAGAGCTCGGGCCTGGGCTCGGGCAGGACCTCGGCCATGTGCCCGAGGATGTGCAGCCTGGCCTCCCTGGCCTGGGCCAGGGCGCGCCTGAGGACCTCGGAGGGGATGCCCTTGACCTTCATGTCCATCTGGATCGCGGTCACGCCGCGCTTGGACCCGGCGACCTTGAAGTCCATGTCGCCGAGGGCGTCCTCGTCCCCGAGGATGTCCGTGAGCACGAAGAACTCGTCGCCCTCCTTGGCCAGGCCCATGGCGATGCCGGCCACGGGCTCGCTGATGGGCACGCCCGCGTCCATGAGCGCCAGGGTGGCGCCGCAGACCGTGGCCATGCTGGACGAGCCGTTGGAGTCCATGATCTCCGAGACCACGCGCAGGGTGAACGGGAATGCGTCGGGGTTGGGCACGACCGGGGTCAGGGCCCGCTCGGCCAGGACCCCGTGGCCTATCTCGCGGCGGGACGGCCCCCTGAGCATGCGCGCCTCGCCCACGCAGTAGGGCGGGAAGTTGTAGTGGAGCATGAAGCGCTTGGTGGACTCGCCGAGCAGGGTCTCGATGCGCTGCTCGTCGCGCGAGCTGCCCAGGGTCGCGGTGACCAGGGCCGAGGTCTCGCCGCGCCTGAAGATGGCCGAGCCGTGGGTCATGGGCAGGGCCCCGACCTCTATGGACAGGGGCCTGACCGTGGTCAGGTCGCGGCCGTCGATGCGCAGGCCCGTGGTCCGGATGCGCTCCCTGACAATGGTCTTTTCCAGGTTCTCGAGTATCTCCGGGACCTGTTTGAGCAGCTCGGGCTCGTCCGCGTATTTCTCGGCCGCGGCCGTGGCGGCCTTGACCTTGACCTCGGCCTTGGCCCGCCTGCGGCTGAGCTTGTCCGGAACGCTCAGGGCCTTGTCCAGATCGGCCGCTGCCGCGGCCCTGACCAGCTCCTGAAGGCCGGGGTCGATCTCCGGGGCCTGGACCTGGATTTTGGGCTTGCCGACCTTTTCCCTGAGCTCGTCCTGGAGGTCGAACAGGGGCGTTATCTGGCGGTGGCCCCATTCCAGGGCCTCGGCGATGATCTCCTCGGACAAGAAGTCGGCCGAGCCCTCGACCATGACCACGGCCTCGCGGCTGGCCGCGAAGACCAGGTTGAGGGCGCTTTGCTCGGCAGTGCCCCTGTAGGTCGGGAAGAGGACGAACTCCTTGTCCACGTATCCCACCCGGGCGCCCACCACCGGGCCCTCAAAGGGGATGTCCGAGACGTGCAGGGCGGCCGAGGCCCCGGTCAGGGCCAGGACGTCCGGATTGGTGTTCTTGCCGGCCGAGTGCACCGAGGCCAAAACCTGGACCTCGTCCCGGAAGCCCTTCTTGAACAGCGGCCTTATGGGCCGGTCGATGAGCCTGGAGACCAGGGTCTCCCTCTCGGACGGACGGCCGATCTCGCGGCGGAAGTAGCCGCCGGGTATGCGGCCGGCCGCGTACTGCATCTCCTGGTAGTTGACGGTCAGGGGAAAGAAGCCCTTGTCCATCTCCAGGGGCTGGGTGACCGCGGTGACCATGACCACGGTGTTTCCGGAGCGCACCCAGACCGAGCCGTTGGCCTGGTTGGCGACCTTGCCCGATTCCAGGGTGATTTCGATCTGGCCGACGCCGGTCTTGAGGGTTGTTTTTTCAAAAGGGATCAGCATGTTTTTTTCCTTGCGCAAGCGCTGTTGCAGGTTGGTCTGGCAGGTCTTGCGCCGGGATGTCTTAGCCGGCTCTGGCAAGGGCTTTTGGGCCGGAGGCAAGTCCGGCGCAAAAACACTTGGCGCAGCCAACTAACGGGCCCCTGCGGGCCCGCCCCCGTTTGCGGGGGACTCCTGTGTCGGCGCAAGGCCTGTTTTTCAATCCATGGGGCGGGCCTTGAGGCCCGCCCCATGGGCGATCTCGTCCTCTCTTGGGCCTACTTGCGCAGACCCAGTTTCTGAATCAAGTCCCGGTAGCGTTGAACGTCTTTTTTCTTCAAATAATTCAAAAGCTTCCTGCGCTGGCCCACGAGCTTGAGCAGGCCGGTGCGGGAGTGGAAGTCCTTTTTGTGCAACTTGAAGTGTTCCGTCAGGTAGCTGATGCGCTCCGTGAGCAGGGCCACCTGGACCTCGGGCGAACCCGTGTCGCCCTCGTGCCTCTTGTACTCCTCGATGATCTTACCCTTGTCTTGGGCGTCAAGCACCACAGCCGTATCCTCCTTGTGATTGCATTCCGAGCCGGACCCGCCTTCCCGGGACAATGGTCCACCCTAGGACCACAGCCCCCTCAGTATCGCCCACACGATCCGGTCGTCCTCGACCCTGGCCTCGACCAGGGCCAAGGGCTCGTCGTCCGGGCCCAGAAACAGCGCCCTCTGGCCCGGGCGTCCCGCGAGCGGGGACTCCCGGTCCGGTCCGGCCGGAAGCCGGGCGCCGTTTTTGACCAGCCCGGCCAGCGGCCCGCTCAGGCGTTGCCTGGGCCAGCCCCTGAGCACGTCCGCAAGCGGCGTGACCCGTCGGGCAAGGCCCTCGGGATCGGCCAGGACGTCCTCCAGGTCGTGGGCCTCCTTGAGCCCGAAGGGCAGGCTGGATTCGCGGGTCAGACCGGCCAGCGCGGCGCCGCAACCGAGTCGCTTCCCCAAGCTGTGGACCAGGGAGCGTACGTAGGTGCCTGCCGAGCATTTGAGCCTGAAGCCCGCCAAGGGGAGGCGGATGTCCAGCGGTTCAACTTCGTAAATTTTGATCTCCTTTTTCTTTTCGGGCACCTCCCGGCCGGCCCGGGCCAGCGAGTAGAGGGGTTTGCCCTTGTGCTTGGCCGCCGAATAGGCGGGAATGTCCTGTTCTGTCAACTCCCGCCAGGACATGATCGCCTCTCTCACCTCTTGCGGGCTGATCGCGTCCCAGGCGGCCTCGGCCAGTATCTGGCCCTGGACGTCGTAGGTGTCCGTGGTCAGGCCCAGCCTCATGGTCCCGGCGTAGACCTTGTCCCCGCCCGAGATGTACGGGGCCAGCTTGGTGGCCTGGCCGAGCAGGACCAGGAGCACCCCGCCGGCCATGGGGTCCAGGGTCCCGGCGTGGCCTATCTTGAGCTGTCCGAGCTCTTTTTTTATCCTGTTCAGGCAGCCCGCCGAGGTCGGGCCGCAGGGCTTGTTCAGCACCAGCAGGCCGTGGACCTGGGCGCCCTCCTTTTTTTCGGCCATGGCTAGTGCGGCCTCAAGGCCTGCTTGAGGGCCTCGAGAAGCCGCTTCTCGGCCGCGGCCAGGTCCGCGCGCAGGCTGCCGCCGGCCGCGTTTTTGTGCCCTCCGCCGCCAAAGCCGGCGGCCACGGCCTGCACGTCGTCCTCGCCCCTGGAGCGCAGGCTGAACTTGTACGTCCCGGGACCGTCCTCCCGGAGCAGGGCGGCCACGCGCAGCCCCTCCAGCCGGTGGATGAAGTTGACCAGGTTCTCGGTGTCCTCGACCGTGGTCCCGGTGTCCTTGAGGTCCCCGGCCGTGACCACGGCCAGGGCCACCTCGCCGTCGAGCTCCAGCCGGACCCGGGCCATGACCCTGGACCAGAGCTTGAGCCGTCTTTCCGGCCACTGGTCCCTGATGGCCTGGTTGAGCCTTTGGCAGTCCAGGCCGCCCCTCATCAGGGCCGCGGCCAGCTCCAGGGCCTCGGGCGTGGTGTTGCCGTAGGTGAAGAAGCCGGTGTCCGTGGTCAGGGCCAGGTAGATCGCCTCGGCAAGCGGGCCCTTGAGCTCCAGGCCCAGGTCCCGGGCCAGGTCGGCGATCATGGACCCGACCGAGGCCTGGGCCGGGTCCACCCAGTTCACGGCCCCGAACTCGGGGTTGCCCAGGTGGTGGTCGATGTTCACGGTCCGGTCCGGGTTCATGCGCGCCGCCAGGTCTTGGCCGAGCCTGGCCGGGGAGCCGCAGTCCAGGGCCAGGAGCCAGACCTTCGGGTCCGCGGCCCGGGAGGGCAGGGCGTCCAGCAGCGGTCCGGGCAGGTCCAGCCAGGCGAAGCGCTCGGGCAGGCCCGAGGCATTGTACAGCGCGAATTTCTTGCCCAGGGCCTTGAGGATGTGGCCCATGGCCGCGGTGGAGCCGATGGCGTCGCCGTCCGGGTTGAAGTGCGAGGCCACCAGGAAGGACTCATTGTCCTTGATTGTCCGGGCCACTGCCCGGATCGGGGCGTCCATATACGGTGTCCTCCAGGAAGTCGTCGTGCACGAACCTGAGCTCGGGCAGGTACCTGAGCCTGAGGCGTCTGCCCAGTCCCGAACGCAGGCGCCCGGCCGCCTTGGCCAGGGCGGCCTGGACCTCGTCCCTGGAGGCCGGTCCCGCGCCCATGGTGAACAGGACCTCGGCCACGCGCAGGTCCGTGTTCATGCGCACTCCGCTTAGGGTGACCATGTTCAGCCTGGGGTCCTGTATCTTTTCGGCCAGCATGGTGGCCAGCTCGCGCATTATCTGGTCGCCGAGGCGGGCCGAACGCCTTGATCCGGATATCTTCATGTCCGTTCCGGGTCGCTGCTGAATATCTCGGTGCCGCAGTGGACGAGCTCGGCCGGGGTCGCGGCCTCGGCCAGGCCCAGGGCCTTGGACAGGACGCTCTCGACCTTGCGCGTCTCGTTGGACACGGTCGCCGCGGCCAGCACCAGCCTCTGCGGGTCGTCCTGGGCCTCGATCTCGGCCGCGGCCAGGTTGAACTTGTTCCTGAGCTTCTGCTTGAGGCTCAGGGCCACCTTGCGCTTGCCCTTGAGCGAATCGTTGCCCCGCAGGCGGAACTCGAGGGTCAGAACTCCGATGATCATGTCCCTGCCGGGCCCGGGCTATTCAAGGGTCCTGGCCACTTCCCGCTCCTCAAAGGCCTCGATGAAATCGCCGATCTTCAAATCGTTGAAGTTCTCCAGGGCCACGCCGCATTCGTAGTCCTTCTGGACCTCCTTGACGTCGTCCTTGAAGCGCTTCAGCGAGGACAGCCTGCCGGTGTAGATGACCACCCCGTCGCGCAGCAGCCTGACCTTGGCGTTTCTGGTCAGCCTGCCGTCGGCCACGAAGCAGCCGGCCACGGTCCCGACCTTGGGCACGCTGAAGGTGTCGCGGACCTCGGCCTGGCCCAGGTAGGACTCCTCTATGTCCGGGGCGAGCATGCCGCTCATGGCGTCCTTGATGTCGCTGACCAGCTTGTAGATGATGTCGTAGAAGCGGATCTCCACGTGCTCTTGATCGGCGATGTCCTTGACCTTGTGGGTCGGCCTGACGTTGAAGCCGATGATGATGGCCTTGGAGGCCGAGGCCAGCAGGATGTCCGATTCGGCGATCGCCCCGGCCGCGCCGTGGACGATGTGCATCTTGACCTCGTCGGTGGACAGCTTGTTCAGGGCCTCGGCGATGGCCTCCAGGGAGCCCTGCACGTCGGCCTTGAGCACCAGGTTCAGGACCTGGGCCTCCTCCTCCGGCTTGGAGGCCAGGAAGGATTCCAGGGTGACCTTGGTCTTGCCGGCCAGCTCCTTTTCCCGGTGCTTGGTGAGCCGTTCCTGGGCGATGCGCCGGGCGACCTTTTCGTCGGCGACCGCCGCGAACTCGTCACCGGCCTCGGGCACGCCCTCGAACCCCTGGATCTCCACGGGCATGGCCGGCCCGGCCTTCTTGATCTTCTTGCCCTGGTCGTTGAACAGGGCCCGGACCTTGCCGTGGAACACCCCGCAGACAAAGGAGTCGCCCTGCTTGATGGTCCCCTCGGAGATCAGCAGCGTGGCCAGCGGGCCGCGGCCCTTGTCCAGCTTGGCCTCGACGATGTGGCCCCTGGCGGGCTTGTCCGGATTGGCCTTGAGCTCCAGGACCTCGGCCTGGAGCAGGATCATTTCCAGCAGCTCGTCCAGGCCGATGCGCTGCTTGGCCGAGACCTTGGCGAAGATGGTGTCCCCGCCCCAGTCCTCGGGCACCAGGCCGAGCTCGGAGAGCTCGCGCTTGACCCGGTCGGGATCCGCGTTTTCCTTGTCGATCTTGTTCACGGCCACGACAATGGGCACTCCCGCGGCCTTGGAGTGGTTGATGGCCTCGCGGGTCTGGTCCATGACCCCGTCGTCCGCGGCCACGACCAGGATGACGATGTCCGTGACCTGCGCGCCCCGGGCGCGCATGGTGGTGAACGCCTCGTGGCCCGGGGTGTCCAGGAAGACCACGTCGCCGCGGTTCGTGGACACGTGGTACGCGCCGATGTGCTGGGTGATGCCCCCGGCCTCGCCCGCGGTGATGTTGGTCTTTCTTATGGCGTCCAGAAGCGAGGTCTTGCCGTGGTCCACGTGGCCCATGATGGTCACCACGGGCGGCCGCGGCTTGAGGGCCTCGGGGCTGTCCTGCTCCGCGGGCACGAGGAACTCCTGCTCGTCAAAGGACACGTTCTCCACCTCGTAGCCGAACTCGGCCGCGAGCAGGGTCGCGGTGTCCATGTCCAGGGCCTGGTTTATGGTCGCCAGGACCCCGAGGTCGAAGAGGGCCTTTATGAGCAGGGGGGCCTTGATGCCCATCTGCCTGGCCATGTCCGAGACCCGGATGGTCTCGTCGACCTTGAGCTTGCGCTTGGCGGCCTTGACCGGCTGACCGGCCCCGGCCTCGTCCCCGGCCTCGTGGCCGGCCGATCTCTGCCTCTTGCGCTTGGGCTTGCCCCTGAAGGCCTCCTCGGCCATGCCCGGGGCCGGTCTCCTGCGGCCCTTCTTGAGCCCGTCGTCCAGGGGCGCGAACTCGACCACCCGGCGGTCCTTTTTCTTCTTCTTGGCCTTGCCGGCCTCGGCCTCGGGCGCGGGCGCGGGCATGGCAGGCTGCTCAGGCACAAGCGGGGCCACGGGCCTGAGAGGCCTGCGCGGCCTCTTGGCCTCCACGGCCTCGCCGGGCGTGGGCATGGAAATGATGCGCACCTGGGGCGCCTGGGGCTCCTTGTCCGCCTTGCGTTCGGTCTTCTTTTTGGCCGTCTTGCCCTTTTTCTCGGCCTCTTGCTCCGCCTCGGGCCCTGCCTCCACGGCCTCCGGGGTCTTTGCCTCGGGGACCTCGGGGACCGGCTTTTCGGCCGCCTCGGCCGCGGCCTCGGGCTCCGTTGGGACGGCTTTCTTGACCGTCTTGCGCGCCTTGGCCTTTGGTTCGGCCGCGGGGACCTCGGGGGCGGCCTCTTTTGGGGCTGCGGGCGCGACGCGCCTGCGCCTGACGATGATGCCCGGCTCGACCTCGCGGCGCACGACCTCGGTCCTGGCTTCGCCGCCCTGACGGGCCTCCAGCCTGACCCTGTCCGCCTCTTCGGGTTCCAGGCCGCTCATGTGGCTTTTGACCTGGACGCCCTGCTCGCGCAGGAGTTGGAGGATGTCCTTGTTGCCGATCCCGAGTTCGGCAGCCAGGTCCTTGACCCTGATCTTCGCCGTCATTTCTTGATCTCTCCCTTGAGTTTCTTCCCCTGGGCCATTGACCTGAACCGCTCCAGACATTCGGGCCTTGCGCAGACGTAGACCCCGCGGCCGGGCGCGGTCCGGCCGGGGTCCGGCTCAAGGCCGTCCCGCCCCTGCGCGTAGCGGGCGAGCTCGGCCTTGGGAAAGCGCCCGCGGCAGATGACGCACATGCGCACCGGTCCCTGCCCGTCATGGGCCTGCGCCGCCTTGGGGCGGCTGCCCTTTACGACCGCGTGTCCGGTCATCGGTGTTATTCTTCGCCTTGGCCGGCCTTGTCGCCGGGGTCTTTTTCGTCCGCTGCCCGGACGTCGGACTGCTCGGCCTCGGAGGCCTCGGCCGCCGGGCTTTCGGCCGCATCGGCTCCGGCCGCATCGGCTCCGGACTGCTCGGCCTCGGGCTCTTGATTTTCGGCCTCGGGCGCAGGCGCGTTGAGCCCGAGCATGTTGATGGCCACCCTGATGTCCGCGACCTTGGCCGGGGTCAGGCCCTCCACGGCCAGGATTTCCTCGTCGCTGGCCGCGGTCAGTTGCTCGGCGGTCTCGAACCCGGCGGCCAGGAAGTTGTCCAGGCCGATCTCGGCCACGCTGGCCAACTGTTCGAGGCCCCTGCGGGAGGCGTTGAGTTCGCCGTAGCGGCTTTCAGTGAAGATGTCTATTTTCCAGCCCAAAAGCCTGGACGCGAGCTTGACGTTCTGGCCCTTGCGGCCGATGGCCAGGGTCAGCTGGTCGTCCGGGACCACGACCTCCAGGACCTGGTCGTCGTCGTCCACGGTGATCCTGGAGATGACCGCCGGAGACAGGGCGTGCTGGCCGTACATGGCGATGTCCGGGCTCCAGACCACGATGTCGATGCGTTCGCCCTTGAGCTCCTGGACCACGTTCTGGATGCGCGAGCCGCGGATGCCGACGCAGGCGCCCACCGGGTCCACGTCCCGGTCCCGGGACTGGACCGCGACCTTGGCCCGCAGGCCCGGGTCCCTGGCCACGCCCATGATCTTGACCGTGCCGTCGGCCACCTCGGGCACCTCGCGCTGGAACAGGGAGATCATGTATTCCGGATGCGACCTGGAGACGATGACCTGGGGCCCCCGGGACTCCTTGTGCACGTCGATGACGTAGGCCTGGACGCGGTCGCCGCGCTTGTAGCGCTCCCTGGGGATCTGCTCCTCCTTGGGCAGCAGGGCCTCGGTCCGGCCGAGGTTGATTATCCACCCGGTGCGGTCGCGGCGCTGGATGATGCCGCTGACGATCTCGCCGACGCGGTCCTTGTACTCCTCGTAGATGATCTCCTGCTCCGCGTCGCGCATGCGCTGGATGATGACCTGCTTGGCGCTCTGGGCCGCGATGCGCCCCAGGTCCTCGATGTTCAGCTTGAAGCCCATATCGTCGTCGAGCCGGACATTGGGGTCGTGCTGGCGGGCCTCCTCGAGCACGATCTCGCTGACCGGGTCGGCGACCTTTTCGACCACCACCTTGAACTGGTAGACCTCGATCTCGCCCAGGTCCTCGTTGAAGTTGACCTCTATGTCCATGGCGTCGCCGAATTTGCGGGCCACCGAGGAGCGGACCGCCTCCTCTAAGGTGTCGATGAGCAGGTCGCGGTCTATGCCCCGGTCCTTGCTGATCTGGTCGATGGCCTTCTTGAGCTCGGAACTCATGTCTTATCCTCCGCTCCGGCGGGACGGGCCCTGCGCCCGCGGCCCTTGGCCGGCTGCTCTTGCTGCTTGAATTCGTGGACCAGTCTGGCCCTCTTCACCTTGACCCAGTCCAGACGGAACCCGTGGCCGCTCTCCTCGATCGTTAGCCAGTCCGGGCCCGTTGCGACCAGGGTCCCGGTTATCCGCCTGCGGCCCCCCATGGGCTCAGCCAGGGTCGCCTCCACGGTCCTGCCCACATAGGGCCCCAGCTGCCCGGGGCTGAAGAAGCGCCGCTCCAGGCCCGGGGAGGAGACCTCCAGGAAATAGGACCCGGGCACGGCGTCCTCCACGTCCAGGGCCACGGACAGCTGCCTGCTCACCTTGGCGCAGGCGTCCACGTCCACGCCCCCCGGGGAGTCTATGTACACCCGGATCAGGCCCTTGCCCGGGCCCGAGCCGGCCTCCAGGCCCCAGAGATCGAATCCCAGGGCCCGGACCTCGGATTCGATCAGCCCCCTGAGCCGCTCTGCAAGTCCATGTCCGGCGGGCGTCGCCATCCCGGCCCCCGACCTGTTTGCCCGCCGACCGCCGGCCCGGGTCCGGGGTCTTAAAAAAAAGTGAGCCCAAAAGGCCCACCCAGATGCAACGAACCCGGCTAACGGTTCAGGCGGCTGATTCCAATTTAGGCCTTGGAGCGGGTGACGGGGATCGAACCCGCGACACCAAGCTTGGGAAGCTTGTACTCTACCAGCTGAGCTACACCCGCTCGGAAACGAACCTATCTAGTCACAGCCGAGGGAAAAGTCAACACCCCTTGTCACCCCTTTCTTGACGGCCGGCAGGGCCGTTTTCTGGCCTTTTTGGTTGGCTCGCATATTGCAACAAATCGGGGCGAACAGGAGGATCAGATGCGCGACAGCATATTCAGCGCGCTTTTCGGGGCCATGTCCAACGAAACGCGCATGGATTTGATTTCCAACAATCTGGCCAACGTGAACACCACCGGGTACAAGAAGGACAAGGTCGCCTTTCACGACACCTTCCTGCGCTTTGCCCACGACTACCTGGTGGACGCCAAGCCCTACTACCGGGACAAGGACCTCTGGCCCAGGGCCATGGTCATGGCCAGGCCCAGGCTGTCCGAGGAGAGGATAGACTTTGAGCAGGGCGGCATCCAGGTCACGGGCAACCCCCTGGATCTGGCCATCAGCGGCGACGGCTTCTTCAAGGTCCGCAGCGGCGACGGCGACTTCCTGACCCGCAACGGCAGCTTCAGGATATCCTCCGAGGGCCGGCTGGTCACCGAGCAGGGCTATGACCTGCTCGGCCAGGGCGGTCCGATAACCGTGCCCCAGGGCGTGGGCGTGGACATCGACGCCGGCGGCGGGGTCAGGGCCGGGGGCGAGCTGGTCTCGGTCCTGGACCTGGTCACTGTGGACAACCCGGCCGAGTTGGAGAAGGTCGGGGCCAATCTGTACCGCATCCGGCCCGGCGGCGTCGGGGCCGAGATCGCGGCCCAGGAGGCGAGCATCGAGCAGGGCTGCCTGGAAAAGAGCAACGTCGAGGTGGTCACCGAGATGGTGGCCATGATCGAGACCCAGCGGGCCTTCCAGATATACCAGAAAATGATCACCGGCAGCGACGAGCTGGACGGCAAGCTCATCAGTCAGGTCGGCAGGGCGACTTAACTTCAAGGAGGATATGGACCATGATGCGCTCCCTCTGGACCGCGGCCACGGGCATGATCGCCCAGCAGACGCACATCGACGTGCTCTCCAACAACCTGGCCAACGTCAACACCACCGGCTTCAAGAAGAGCAGGGCCGAGTTCGAGGACCTCATGTACCAGACCCTGCGCATCGCCGGGACCATGAACCAGGGCGGCAACAGGATCCCCACGGGCATGCAGATCGGCATGGGCGTCAGGCCGGTGACGGTGCACAAGTTCTTCACCCAGGGCGACTTCCAGAACACCGGAAACCCCCTGGACATCGCCATCGAGGGCAACGGCTTCTTCCTGCTTTTGGACCCCAACGGCGAGAACGTCTACACCCGGGCCGGGGACTTCAAGCTGGACAACGACGGCAAGGTGGTCACGGCCAACGGCTACACGCTCCAGCCCGAGTTCACCGTGCCCCAGGAGACGGTGAGCGTGGTGGTCACCGAGCAGGGCCACATCGCGGCCCTGGACAAGAGCGGCCAGGAGCTCGCATCCGCGGACATCCAGCTCTACAACTTCATAAACCCGGCCGGCCTGAACGCCGTGGGCCGCAACCTGTACGTGGAGACCGAGGCCTCGGGCGCGCCGATCCAGGGCGACCCCGGGACCACCAATTTCGGGACCCTGGCCCAGGGCTTTCTGGAGGGCTCCAACGTGGAGATGGTCGACGAGATGGTCGGCCTGATCATCGGCCAGCGGGCCTTTGAGATCAACTCCAAGGCCATAACCACGTCGGACGCCATGCTCCAGACGGCCATCAACGTCAAGCGCTAGCCGGGGAGTGGAGGATCCATGCGCACGGCCTCAAGGGACATGACCGCCCGCCTGCGGGCGTTGCGCGTTCTCTGCGCCGCCCTGGCCGCAGCCGCCTGCCTCCTGTTCTGGGCGGCGTCCTTTGCCGCGGACCCGGGCTGGCGGATCAGGATAAGGAGCGCGGCCTGCGTGCGCGGGGACACGGTCCTTCTGGGCGAGGTGGCCGACGCCTATGGAGAGGTCCCGGCCGGGCTCTGGGAGGACCTGGCCAAGAGGCCCTTGTGGCCCGCCCCGGACCGAGCGGGCCGGGTGGCGAACGTGACCAGGCACCGGCTCGAGGGCCTGTTGCGCTATTATCTCGGGGAGGCGGCCAAGGACTGCGTCCTGCCGGCCCGACTGGCCGTGCAGCGGGGCGGAGAGGTCGTGCTCTTGCCGGAGATCCAAAAGCGGGTGGTCGCGTTTTTGACGCCCAAGGCCCGGGCCCTGGGCGGGGAGGCCGAGTTCGATGAATTTCTGCTCCCGGACCACGTGTTTCTGCCCCAGCGGGGCGATCGCCTGGAGATATCTCTGGCCCAGGATTTCGCGCCGGGCAGGGTGCCCCTGGACATCGAGGTCCGCTCCCCGGACAACAAGACCCTCAAAAGGACCGCGGGCAGCGTTTTTGTCAACCTCTGGCGGGCCGTGCCCTGCGCGGCCAGGACCCTGAACAGGAATCACGCCCTGGGCCCGGAGAACCTGACCTTCAAGCGCAAGAACCTGGCCTATTGGACCGACGCCTGGGACGGCAAGGGCGGGCCGTGGCGCCTGTCCAGGCCCGTGGGCGCGGGCCAGGTGATCACCAAGGGCCTGCTGGAGCCCGTGCCCCTGGTCTCCAAGGGCGACAAGGTCGTCCTCATCTACCAGGGCCGCAACCTGCGGCTCTCGGTCAAGGCCCTGGCCCTTGGCGACGCCATGCTCGGCGAAAAGGTCGTGGTGCGCAATCTGCAGAGCAAGAAGGAGGTCCAGGCCGTGGTCATGAGCGACCGGACGGTCAAGGCCTTTTAGGCGCCGGGCGCCTTTTAGGGAGGATTATGAACAGAGCGGCGGTTTTCATCCTTTGCCTGGGGCTTTTTCTCGCGGCCTGCGCCTCGAGCCACGGCCCGGACCCGATGCCGGTGCTGACCCAGCCCGTGCCCGAGCAGGTCGGCCCGGAGAACAACCCGGGCTCGCTCTACGACCCGAACCAGGCCGAGTTTCTGTATGACGACAACCGGGCCGAGCGGGTCGGGGACATCGTCCTGGTCGAGGTCTCCGAGGTCTCCAACGCCAAGCACAAGTCGGACACCACGGCCGAGCGCGACACGAACATCGACTTCGGGGTCGAGGCCTTTCCCAACGGCGGGGTCGCCGGGATGATCCCCTTTGCCAAGCAGTTCAACCTGCCGTCCAAGGGCAACCCGGCCATAAAGGCCGGGGCCAAGAACGATTTCGAGGGCACGGGCGAGACCAAGCAGGAGTCCACGTTCTCGGCCACGGTGGCCACGCGCATAGTGCGCAGGCTGCCGGGCAGGATACTCCAGGTCGAGGGCGCCCGGCGCATCCGGGTCAACGAGGAGACCCAGATCCTGGTGGTCCGGGGCCTGGTGCGCCAGAGGGACATCCGTTCGGACAACACCATACCCTCCAGCAACCTGGCCGAGGCCCAGATAGAGATCTACGGCGAGGGCGTGCTCACGGACAAGCAGCGCCCGGGTTGGCTGTCCAGGATACTGGACAACATGTGGCCCTTCTAGCGGCCCAGCACAGGGAACCGCGCCGCGACCCGGGCCCGAGGCGCCCGGGAGCGGCGAAACCGGAGTCGCAGACATGCAGCCTATGAAGACATTGAAAATCCCGGCCGCCAGGGCCTGGCTCGGCCTGCTGGCGGCCCTGGTCCTTTCGGCCGGCCTGGCCGCCGAGGCCTCGGCCGTGCGCCTCAAGGACATCGCCTCGTTCAGCGGGGTGCGGGCCAACGAGCTGGTGGGCTACGGCCTGGTGGTCGGCCTGGCCGGGACCGGCGACGGCACCAACACCAAGTTCACCTTAACCTCCATGGCCAACATGCTGGACAAGATGGGAGTGCAGGCCGATCCGACCCTGCTCAAGCCCAAGAACGTGGCCGCGGTCATGGTCACGGCGCGCATGCCGGTCTCGGTCAAGCCCGGGTCCAGGCTGGACGTGACCGTGTCCTCGCTCGGCGACAGCAAGAGCCTGCTCGGCGGGGTGCTTCTGGTCACCCCGCTCAAGGGTCTGGACGGCAACGTCTACGCCGTGGCCCAGGGCTCGCTGACCATCGGAGGATACTCCGCGGCCGGCGAGGCCGCGGAGGCCCAGAAGAACATCCCCACCGTGGGGCGCATCCCGGGCGGGGCCACGGTGGAGCGCAGCGTGCCCTTTGACTTCAACCAGCAGGACAGCCTGACCCTGAACATGGACACCGCCGACTTCGGGACCACCATGCAGGTCGTCAACAGGATAAACGCGTCCGTGGGCGGCCCCTACGCCATGGCCCAGGACATCTCGACCATCCGACTGACCGTGCCCGAACGCTTCAAGGGCAACATGGTCCCGCTCATGGCCTCCCTGGAGAACCTCGAAATAAGCCCGGACGGCAGGGCCAGGATAGTGGTCGACGAGAAGACCGGCACCGTGGTCCTGGGCAACGACGTGCGCCTGCATAAGGTCGCCGTGGCCCACGGCAACCTCCAGATCGTCATCGCCGAGAGCCAGGAGGTCTCCCAGCCGGCCCCGCTCTCCGAGGGCGAGACCGTGGCCACCCCGGTCACGGACATCGGGATCAGGGAGCAGAACAACAGGCTCATGCTCATGGAGGGCGCCACCCTCCAGGAACTGGTGGACGGGCTCAACTCCATAGGCGCGACCCCCAGGGACCTGATCTCCATAATCCGGACCCTGAAGGCCGCCGGGGCCATACACGCCGAGCTGGAGGTCATCTAGCATGCTCAAGTCCGGCCCGGAGGCGGCCGCGGCGGCCCAGAACCTGGACGAGCAGGAGCTGGTCCGCTTCAAGGCCCAGATGGACAACCTCAAGAAGCGGCTGGCCAAGGACCCGGACAAGGAGAAGGAGCTCAGGAAGGCCTGCCAGGACTTCGAGGCCGTGTTCATCAGCAAGCTCTGGCAGGAGATGAAGTCAACCGTGCCCAAGCACGGCTATCTGCACGGCCCCCAGGAGGACATGTACCTGTCCATGTTCGACCGGTCCTTTGCCGAAAAGATGTCCCAGAGCGGGGGCATCGGCCTGGCGGACATGCTCTACGACAACCTGAAGGACAGGCTCAGGCAGGCCAGCCGCGAGAACCTCCCGGGCCGGACCGAGGCGATCCCCATCCCGGCCTCGGATCTGCCGGCCGCCGAGCTCAAGGACCGGGCCGTCCCCCTCCGGGCCCGGGCCGAGCCCGCGGATCAGGACCTGGCCGCCAGGGTGGACGCCCTGGCCAGTCGGATCATGATCGAAAACGCCCTGGCCGAGGATCCGGACCAGGCCGGGGCCGAAGAGGTTGGCCGGGAACTTGCAGAAAAAAAGTAGTGGGGCCTTCAAGGAGCGCCCCGGATCGGAGCGCCATTGACCCGGGAATCCCCGGCAAATGAAGGCTCGGTCCCAAAAACGGCAACGGAGGGACGCTCCATGATTCGTTCCATCGAGGAAAATCTGACCCGCCAGAACAAGGCCATGCGCCTTTTGTTGGAGCTTTTGGAGGAAGAATTTGCCGCCCTCAGAAAGCGCGAGCCGCAGACCGTGTCCCGGGTGGACCTGTCCATCCAGGAACTCATGCGTCAGATAGCCGCCGAGCGCTTCAGCCTCAAGGCCGAGATCAAGCAGCTCAATCCGGACGCGGCCCGGGTCAGGGACGTGCTCGACTCCATGGACGGGCCCGGCCGCCGGACAGTGGACGGGCTCCTGGCCGCCCTGGACAAGGCCGAGCAGGACTGCGCGGTCAAGGCGGACAAGAACAGGCACCTGTCTTTGGGCCTGTTCGAGCAGAGCAAGTCGCTGCTCAAGTTTTTGCACAACGAGATTCAGCCCAAGTCGGACAAAAGCTACTCGGCCAGGGGGCGCTACGCGGCGCACAGCCCCCAGGCCGCCCTGCTCAGCGGGAGGCTGTGACGTGTTCGGCCCCAACTCCGTGCTCGACATGGGCCGCTGGGCCCTTTTCGCCTCCCAGGCGGCCATTCAGGTCACCGGCGAGAACATCGCCAACGTCAACACCGAGGGCTACTGCCGGCGCTACGTGAGCCTGGAAGAGGGCGTCAGCATCAACTACAGCCCCGGGCAGATGGGCACGGGCGTGGTCGCCCGCGAGGTCTGTCGGCATTTCGACCAGTTCATCGAGGAGCAGTACTACGACCAGGCGACCCTGCGCGAACGCTGGTCCTCGCTCTACGCGAACCTGAGCGGGGTCGAGAACCTGTTCAACGAGTCCCAGGGCTACGGGCTGAGCGACAGCCTGTCCACGTTTTTCAATTCCTGGAGCGACCTGAGCCAGCGGCCCGAGGACTACGGCAGCCGCAGGACCCTCATGGACGACTCCCTGACCCTGATCAGCACCCTCAGTCAGCTGGACACCGACCTGTACAACATGCAGCTCCAGGCCGAGGACCGGATCAGCCAGGAGGTGACCAGGGCCAACGCCCTGATGTCCGCGATCGCGGAGATCAACAAGGAGATAACCATCAACGACATCCCCGGGATAAACAACGCCAACGCCCTTTACGACCAGCGCGACAGGCTGGTCAGGGAGCTCGGGGAGATACTGGACATAAACTACATCGACAACGGCGCCGGCAACGTGACCATAACCACCAAGGCCGGCCAGAACCTGGTCGACGGGTCGTCCTATTTTTCGCTGGTCTTCGACTCCCCGGAGGCGGTCCAGGAGCTGACCAGCAGCTCGGTCTTCGACGGCCAGGTATACTACGAGGGCAGCGACTCCTACGAGTACACCCTCGAGGTCCTGAGCGACGGCCTGGTCACCAGCGGCGCGGGCGCGGCCACCTTCCGGGTCTCCCTGGACGGCGGCGTGACCTGGCTCACGGACGAGGACGGCAACCAGCGCGAATTCTCGGCCCGGGCCTACGGCGGCAGGATCAGTGTCGAGGGCCTGAACATCTGGTTCGGCGACTCCTCCGACCCCCAGATCGCGCCGACCACGGCCCTCAGCGCCGGAGACCGCTTCATCGTCAGCCCCAAAAAGGACCTCTACTGGGTGGAGAACACCTCGCACCGGGAGAACATCACCCCGATGATCGGGTTCACCGGCGAGGACAACGACAAGCGGATCACCGGCGGCACCCTGTGCGGGTACTTCAACCTCAGGGACAAGTACATAGGCAGCTACCGGGACAAGCTGGACAGCCTGGCCGAGGGCATAATCTGGGAGGTCAACCGCAGGCACAGCCAGGGCGTGGGCCTGGAGAAGTACTCCTATATCGAGGGCAGCTACTCGGTCTTGAACGACGACTACGCGCTCGGGAGCAACTCCTCCGGCCTGGCCTTCGGCGGCAAGCTGGCCTCGGGCGGGACCATGATCGCCATCTACGACACCAGCACCGGGCTTCTGGTCTCCAACGCGGCCCTGGACTGGAGCGCCGCGGCCGGCCAGCAGAACTTCGACCCGAACTCGCACAGCCTGAACAGCGCCGCGGCGGCCTTCAACAGGAGCTTCGGGACCTATCTCACGGCCAGCATCGTGAACCACAAGCTGCACATCCAGGTCAACGACGGCTACGAGCTCGGCTTCGGCACGGACTCCACCGGCCTGACCGCGGCCCTGGGCCTGAACACCTTTTTCGACGGCCACGACGCGGGCACCATTTCCATCAACGACCGGGTCAGCACCGACCTGGACCTGATCTGCGCCGGGCATATCAACGGCGCGGGCGAGGCCAACCCGGGCGACAACCTGATCGCCGAGGCCATAGCCGGGCTCCAGACCGAGGAGGTGGTCCTGAGCACGGTCCACGACGGCTCCAGCACCCAGACCCTGGTGGAGTACTACAACGCCCTGGTGGGCAGCGTGGGCACGGACACCTCCAAGGCCGAGTTCAACTACGCCTACACCAAGACCCTTGCCGACGACCTGAACGAGAGGCAGCAGGAGGTCTGCGGCGTCAACCTGGACGAGGAGATGAACAATCTCATCAAGTACCAGGCCTCCTATACGGCGGCGGCCAAGCTCATAACCACGGCCGACGAGATGTTGCAGACCCTTTTGGCCCTGAAGTCCTAGGGGGCGGTTATGAGAGTCACGCAGCAGATGCTTTTCGACCGCTACGTGCGGAACATGAACACCTCGCTCAGCGAGCTCATCGAGCTCAACCTCAAGACCCAGACCCAGAAAAAGGTCAACCGGCCCTCGGACGACCCGACCAGCATGGTCCAGATACTGGACCACCGGGACACCCTGCGCCGGCTCTCGCAGTACCAGGAGAACATCGACACGGCCAAGGGCTGGCTGGGCCGTTCGGACGAGACCTTGATGCAGGTCTCGACCCTGTTGACCAGGGCCAAGGAGTTGGCCGAGCAGGCGGCCACGGGCACCCTGGGCGCGGACAACCGGGAGCAGATCAGCTACGAGATGCGCAGCATCTTCGAGCAGCTCGTCGGGCTGTCCAACATGGACTACGAGGACAAGAGCCTCTACGCCGGCCACAAGACCGGGTCCAACGCCTTCAAGCAGATACTCTGGCTGACCTCCAACGACCAGGATTTCAACGACAGCGTCAACTTCACCATCCAGGGCAGCGCGGAGAAGACGGTCCTGGTCCAGTTCTACGACAGCACCAACGCCACGGCCACGGGCGACGCCATGGCCCTGAACGACGCCAATCTGGCGGTGCGCTACAGCGTGGACGGCGGCCAGACCTTTGAGACCGACGGGAGCATCAGCGTGAGCGGCGGCCAGGTCACCGTGGACCTGCCCCAGGGCGGCGTGGCCGTGGTCCTGGACAGCCCCACGGCCACGGTCAAGGTCAGCGACTTCAGCGACACCAACGTGGCCGACGGCACCTGGCTGTGGGTCAGGCCCTCGGCCCAGTACCTGGGCGACGACGAGGACGCCATCGTGGTCGACAACCTGGGCGCCGGCACCGAGTACATCTCCGGCTCGGTGACCGGCAACTTCTCCAACAACGTCGTGGTGCGCATCGACAACGAGACGGCCGTGGACCTGGACGGGGAGATCAACTACTCGTACAGCTTAAACGGCGGGCTGACCTGGGTCGAGGGCAACCTGATCCCGGCGGACGGCACCGCGTCCAACGCGGTGCTGAGCATCGCCTCCAAGGGCATCCTGACCCTGAGCTCCAACGGCGGCAACACCCTTCAGCCCGGCAGCCAGTTCATCATCCGGCCCAGGACCGCGAGCATCGAGTTCGACATCTCGGCCAGCGAGACCGTGCGGGTCAACGACATAGGCTCCGCGATATTCGGCGGCATCTACCAGGACCCGGACAAGGTCCTGTCCGCCGCGGGCGCGAGGATCGCGCTCTGGAGCAGCAACGCCTCGGTGGTCTTCGACAACGCCAGCGCCCCGACCGACTACTTCAACGGCACCAGCAACGCCGGGATATACAACAAGAACCTTTTCGAGACCCTGGGCAACCTGGTGGCCTTTATGGAGACCAACACCCAGACCGGGATCCAGCAGTCCCTGGAGAACCTCAAGCTCGTCCAGGAGCACATCCTGAACATGACCGCCAGCGTGGGCGGCCGCGAGCATCGGCTCGAGGTGGCCGAGGACATAATCGACGGCCTTGAGCTCAACGAGGAGGCCAGGCTGAGCACCGTGGAGGACGCGGACCTGGCCGAGCTCATGATCGACCTGGCCCAGCAGGAGATCGTCTACGAGGCCGTGCTCAAGTCCTCGGCCAAGATCATGCAGATGAACCTGATGTCCTTCCTGTAGACCGGCCCGGACCTGGACTTTGACCCGCCCCTGGGGTAGGGCTCAAGACATCCGATGTCCCTGCCGGCGCGCCCTGCCGGGACCGGCGAACCTAAACCCGCACTAGGGCCGAAATGCTTATACTCACCCGCAGGCCGGGAGAAAGTCTATATCTGGGCGACAACATCAAGCTCAAGGTGTTGAGCGTCCAGGGCAGGCAGATCAAGCTCGGGCTGGACGTGCCCGAGGACATGACCGTTTACCGGGAAGAGGTCTATCTGAAGATCAAGGAAGAAAACCGGCTGGCCCTGGAGGCCAGCCAGCAGGACCTGCTCGCGGCGGTAAGCTTATGGCAAAGAAAGTAAACAGGGTGATCATGACCCGCCTGGGCGAGCGGGAGATCGGCAGCGACAAGATCATCTATTTCCCCCACGGCCTGATCGGCCTGGAGGACAAGCGCGAGTATACGCTGCTCGAGATCAAGGAGGGCTCGCCGTTCATGATCCTGCAGTGCCTGAGCGATCCGGGCCTGGGCCTTTTGGTGACCGATCCCTATCCGTTCATGAAGGACTACAACGTGAAGCTGGAGAAGGTCGAGAAGAAGATCCTGCGCATCGAGAACATCCGGCAGATCGCCGTCCTGGTGACCGTGACCATACCCAGAAAAAAGCCCGACGAGACCACCTTGAACCTCCAGGGGCCGATCATCATCAACACCGAGGCCCGCATCGGCCTCCAGGTCCCCCAGGTGGACTCAGACTATCCCACGCACTACCGCCCGGTGACCGGGCCCAAGCCGTAGCCCCATCGCGGGCGGCCGTCAGACCAACAGGTCCAGGTCGTCCCGGATGAGATTCGCGGCCGCCTTCTTGATGTCCGGCCTGTAGGTGTCGTTGCGGACCTTTTCCTTGAGCTCCCGGACCTTGTCCGCGCGCAGGTCCGAGGCCTCGGAGGCCGCGTTGTGCGCGGCGATCCGCAGCTTGGCCTCGGCCGAAAGGCTGACCACGTCGTTGGCCTTCTCGGTCCCGGACCTGGCGTTTTCCGCGCCCTTGTCCGGGGCCTTGCCCGTCTCGTCGATCTTGCGCTTCGCGTAGGGGTTGAGTTCCCCGATGAGGTTTTTTATTTCCATCTATGCTCCCTCCAAATGCCGGCTTGGTTAGAGCATGGTCTCGTCGACCTTGTTCAGGGTTATTTCCCAAAGCCTGCGCATGACGTGCTCCTTTTCCTCCGGCCCGATCCGTTTCGGGCCCGCTTGGGTCTCCTCTATCAGCAGCACGTCGCCGCCGTCCAAAGGGTACTCGAAAAGGAGGCGTTGTCCCAACTCGCGCTCCAGGCTTTTCAATATTTCCTCGACCATCGGGTTTCCGGTCTCGTTGACCACCAGGTTCTCGATTATCTCCTTGGCGATCCGTTCCACAAGGACCCTGCGCCGGGCCTGTCTGGATATGCTGACCTCGTCCTCGGCCCTTGCCAGCCTCAGGGCGCGCCTGAATCTGGCCAGGCGTCTGGCGCTGCTCAGTTGTCTGCCGTAACAGTCCAGCATTTTTTGAACTTTTATTTGAGCCGGATACACGTACACACTCCTACTTATTAGATACAATCGACAGCGGCAAAAAAAACTTTAGGGTTGAGGCGAAAAAAATGTCAGCGCCCGGAGCGCAGGGCGTGCGCGCACTTGGAAGTTGAATTGTTCCCCTGTTTTGACTACTGGACTTCTGATGGCTGAAAAAGTCCGGCGCGTTCTCATCGTCACCAAGGCCGACGACCCCGGGGCCGAGGCCCTGGGGTCCGAGATGTCCTCCTTTCTCCTGAACCTCGGGCTGGAGGCCTACCTCTGCGAGCACCGGACCGACGTGCCCTCCTCAGGCAGGGGCTACGGCGAGCGCTTCGACCTGATCCTGGTCCTGGGCGGGGACGGCACGCTGCTCAGCGTGGCCCGCAAGCTTCACTACCTCGGCGCGCCGCTGTTGGGCATCGACCTCGGCCGGGTCGGTTTCCTGGCCGAGATGAGCAGCGCGGACTGGCGTCCGGTCCTGGAGGACGTGGTCGCCGGCGGCTTCAGGGTCGCGCGGCGCATGGTCCTGGATTTTCTCGTCCGCCGAAGCGGGGCCGTGGTCCACAGCGGCCTGGTCGTGAACGACCTGGTCATCAGCCGCTCCACCCTGGCCAGGCTGATCAGGCTGGGGCTGTACTACGGCGACAGCTTCGTCTCCTCGTTTCGGGCCGACGGGCTGATCGTCTCCACGCCCACGGGCTCGACCGCGTACACGGTCTCCGCGGGCGGACCCCTGATCTATCCGGGCCTCGAGGTCTTCTGCGTCACACCGGTCTGTCCTTTTCTTTGCAGCCTCAAGCCCATGGTCCTGCCTTCGGACAGGCCCATCCGCGTGGTGGTCGAGGAGATCCGCGGCGAGGTCAGCCTGAGCGAGGACGGCCAGTCCATGTACGGCCTGATGCCCGGCGACCTGGTGGTCGCCGAGCGCAACCCGAGGCCGCTTCTTTTGGCCGAGGCCAGGGAGGTCGATTTCTTCGACAAGCTCAAGGACAAGGGTTTTCTCAGGGAGAAATAATGCCCAATCCGCCCCAATACAAGTCAGTCCTGGACGTCAAGTACGGCGTGGACCCCGGCCTGGACGCCCTGCTTCTGCACTTCATGACCGAGAACAACCTCGAGTACACCATCGACCCCCAGAAGAACGCCACCCCGGAGCAGATCAGGTTCATCGTGGCCTCGGTCAACGGCACGTTCTACGCCCCGTGCTCGGACTGGATGTTCTTTCAGCTCCTCAAGTCCGGCCTGCCCAGGCAGCTCCTGGACGAGTACCTGGGCCAGTGGAAGGGGCTGGTCGGCCTGGTGCGCGCCTTTGTGCCCGACCCGTACCTGAGGCGGCGCATCATCTATCTGTGCCGGTACAAGTTCCAGCTCGCCCTGGCCTCCCCGATACTCATCCCCTCCAGGCTGCTCAAGAAGATGATGACCATCTTCATGACCCAGAGCGGCCTGGACGACCCCTACAGGGAGAGGCGCAGGCTGCTCAACCGCAAGGCCGGGGACTTCATAGCCGGTTCGTTCTTCGACCGGGCCATCAACGCCTGCCCGGTCTCCAGCCTGGAGTGCGGGCGCATGGACGAGCTGAGGTCCGAGATGGACCTCTTGCAGGTCAGGCGGCTGATGTCCCTGGCCACCATGCCCGAGCTCTGGGACCTGGACGCGCCGAGCCCGGCGGAGGCCGAGATCGAGCGCGGCCTGGCCGCGCAGAGCCTGGAGTTCGGCCCGGTGCGCGAGGCCCTGGGCCCGAAGAGCGGCCTGCTCAAGATACTCTACCTGCCGCACAGGAGCGGCGGGATCATGTTCGACCTGGAGATCATCAAGGTCCTGCTCAGGCAGGGGCACAGCGTCATACTGGTGCTCAAGGAGGGCTTCTACTTCGACTCCCAGACCATCTGGGACGTGGAGCACGATCCGCTCCTGGCCGAGGCCCTGAAGGAGGCCAGGTTCATCAACGAGCTGCGCATCTCCAAGAACGAGCTTTTGAGGACCATGCGCGAGAAGCGCTTCGTGGTCATCTCCGACGGGACCAGGGAGCGGATCAACCTGTTTCGGACCAGCGTGACCTTTGCCCGGGCCTGGAAGGAGTCGGACCTGATAATAGTCAAGGGCGAGGCCCACTACCGCCGGTTCATCCAGACCAGCCACGTGTTCACCCGCGACGTGCTCTGCTTTTTCCGGGACGTGCGCGGCCACCTGCACATCCATTTCAAGCCCAAGGCCGAGTGGTCCCGGAAGTTCGGCGAGGAGTACATCCTGGTCAAGGCCGAGCGGATCATCTCCGAGATGCGCCGGGCCCGGGCCGCGGGCAAGAGGGTCATGTTCTACAGCGGCATCATCGGCAGCATCCCGGGCCAGGTCGATCTGGCCATAGACATCATGAACGCCTTTATCAAGTATTTGCGCTCCAGGCTGGAGGGGGTGTACATAATCAACCCGGCCGAGCACTTCGAGGAGGGCATGGACGCCGACGACCTGATGTTCATGTGGGAGCGGGTCCAGCGCAGCGGCTTTCTGGACATCTGGCGTTTCCAGTCCGTGACGGACATCGAAAAGAGCTTCGAGGTCCTGGGCCGCATGGTCCCGCCCATCTGGGCGGGCAAGGACGCCACATACTCCACGGGCTGCACCAAGGAGATGAACATCGCCCTCGACGTGCAGAGGCGGCAGCCCGAGCTCCAGATCATCGGGCCCAACCCGGAGAAGTTCTTCAGGCGCAGGGAGTACGGTGTCGGCAAGTTCTGCGATGTGGCCATTGACGAGTGCACATAGCCCAAGGCGGTCCGCCCCGGGACGGGTCCGGGCGTGGGTCCCGGCCCTTTTGGCCGCGGTCCTGGCCGCGGCCCTTTCGGGCTGCTTGAGGCAGGCGCCCGGGCCGGACCTGCCTTGCCCCGCGCCTGTCTGCTCCGCGCAGGCCGGAACACAAGGGGTCCCGGCGCAAGGGGCCTTTTTTTCGCAGTTGTCCGGGGTCGAGCGGCTGAAGGCCTGCCGGGACCTGGATTCGGCCGCCCAGGACCTGGGCTCCTGGACGTCCTTGGAGGCGCCCTTGAAAAGCAGCCTGGACTGGGTCCGGACCAGGCCCGGCCCGGAGACCGCCCTTGAGTCCGGGGGCCTCAGCCTGACCTGGTCCGCGTTGGGCCAAAGCCTTGAGCTGCTGCTCTCGCTCCTGCCGCGCCTGGACCGCCGGCCGGAGCTCTTGGCCAGGCATTTTTTGTGGTTCAAACTGGCCCCGGCCCCGGTCATGACCGCCTACTGCACGCCCGAGATCGAGGCCAGCCTGACCCGCCGGCCGGGCTACGAGCATCCCCTGTACGGCGTGCCCTGGGCCGCGTCCACGGCCCTGCTCTCCTGCCTGGACCGCCGGGCCGTGGACATCGAGGGGGTCCTCGCGGGCAGGGGCCTGGAGATCGCCTGGGCCAAGGACCCGGTGGACCTGTTCTACCTGCACGTGGAGGGCTGCGGCAGGCTCAGCCTGCCCGACGGCGGCGGGGTCAACGTGCTTTTCGGGGCGACCAACGGCCGGGGCTTCAAGAGCCTGGGGGAGATACTCGCGGAAAAGGGCTGTCTGCCGCCGCACGCCCTGTCCAAGCGGCACGTGCGCGGGTTTTTCGAGCGCCACCCGGACAAGATGTTCGGGCTCATGTCCGAGAACAGGCGCTATGTCTTTTTCAGGCTCTCGGACAGCGATCCCGAGGGGGCCATGGGAAAGGCGTTGACGCCGCTGGTCAGTCTGGCTACAGACCCAGGGCTTGTGCCTTTGGGCTCGGTCCTGGTCTTCTCGAACCCGGCCCGCGTATCCGAGGGCCGGGGCCGGGTCCTGGGCATAGGCCTGGCCCAGGACGCCGGGGCGGCCATCAAGGGGCCCAGGCTGGACTGGTATTACGGAACGGGGCGGGCCGCGGAGGACGCCGCGCAAGGACTCAAGGCCGAGACCCCGGCCTACCTGCTGGTCGCCAAGGAAGCGCTGAACAGATGATCGACATCGGTTTTAAGGACATAGAAACGGCCCTTGCGGACTGCTTCGGGCTCCAGGAGCGGGCCGTGGCCGAGTGGCACGACAAGGAGCCCGGGTTCCGGGACCCGGAGCCTGCGGCCGCGGGCCTGGACCAGCTCAAGGAGCTGGTGCTGCGCCAGCACTGGACCAACTTCAGCCTGTGGCACGTGGAGGACCGGGCCAGGCGCAGGGACGTGGGCCCGGAGGTCATCGCCGAGTGCAAGTACGCCATCGACGGGCTCAACCAGCGCCGCAACGACCTGATCGAGAAGGTGGACGCCTGCCTGGTGGCGCTCATGGCCCCCTTGATTCCGCAGGGGGCCGGGCCGGGCTTCAACACCGAGACCCTGGGCCAGGCCCTGGACCGGCTCTCGATCCTGCAGCTCAAGCTCTTCCACATGCTGGAGCAGACCAGGCGCAAGGGCGTGGGCCGGGAGCACGTCGCGGCCTGCCTCAGGAAGCACGCCATACTCGACGAGCAGCGCCGGGACCTTTCGCAGGGCGTGCTGGACCTGGTCTCCGAGTACCGGCAGGGGCTCAAGCGGCCCAAGGTCTATTACCAGTTCAAGATGTACAACGATCCGGCCCTGAACCCCGAGCTCTACGGGCCGGGGGCCGGAGACAGGGGCGGGGCCGGCTAGGCCGGGCCCCGGGGAGCGGACATGGCCAGGTACGAGGCGGTCATCGGGCTCGAGGTCCACGCCCAGCTGGGCACTGAATCCAAGATATTCTGTTCCTGCTCCACCAGGTTCGGGGACGAGCCCAACTCCAACGTCTGCCCGGTCTGCTCGGGCATGCCCGGGGTCCTGCCGGTGCTGAACGAAAAGGTCGTGGAGTACGCGGTCAAGATGGGCCTGGCCGTGGACTGCCGGATAAACGGGAAATCGGTCTTTGCGCGCAAGAACTACTTCTATCCGGACCTGCCCAAGGGCTACCAGATATCCCAGTTCGAGGAGCCGCTCTGCGAGCACGGCCGCGTGGTGGTGGAGATGGAGGGCGGGACCAAATCCTTCGGGATCACCCGCATCCACATGGAGGAGGACGCGGGCAAGAGCATCCACTCCCCGGCCGAGAACGTCAGCTACGTGGACCTGAACCGCACCGGCGTGCCCCTGATCGAGATCGTCAGCGAGCCGGACATGCGCAGCCCCGAGGACGCCGTGGCCTATCTCAAGGAGCTGCGCAGCATCCTGGTCTATTTGGGGGTGTGCGACGGCAACATGGAGGAGGGCTCGTTCCGCTGCGACGCCAACGTGTCCATCAGGCCCCTGGGCCAAGAGGAGCTGGGCACCCGCGCCGAGCTCAAGAACATGAACTCCTTCAGGCACGTGCAAAAGGCCCTGGAGTACGAGATCGCCCGCCAGATCGACCTGCTGGAGGACGGCGAGGCCGTGGTCCAGGAGACCAGGCTCTACGACGCGGACAAGGGGGTCACCCAGCCCATGCGCGGCAAGGAGGAGGCCCACGACTACCGCTACTTCCCGGACCCGGACCTGGTGCCCCTGGTCCTGGACCCGGCCTGGGTGGACAAGTGGCGCGGCGAGCTGCCCGAGCTGCCCGGGCCCAGGCGCGGGCGCTTCGAGTCCCGGTACGGGCTCCCGGCCTACGACGCCGGGGTGCTGACCGCGGAGCGGGAGGTGGCCGACTACTTCGAGGCCGCGGTGGCCGAGTACGGCGAGCCCAAGAAGATATCCAACTGGATAATGACCGACCTGCTGCGCCAGCTCTCCCAGACCGGCCTCGGGGCCTCGGAGTGCGCCTTCGGCCCCAAGTCCCTGGCCGGGCTGGTCAGGATGGTCGACGAGGGGGCCATCTCCCAGAAGATCGCCAAGGATGTCTTTCTGGAGCTCTTCGAGACCGGGGGCGACCCCGAGGCCTATGTCCGGGAAAAGGGCCTGACCCAGATATCGGACACCTCGGCCCTGGAGGCCGCGGTGGACCGGGTCTTGTCCGAGAACCCCAAGGAAGTCGAGGCCTTCAGGGCCGGGAAGAAGAAGCTCATGGCCTTTTTCGTGGGCCAGGTCATGCGCAAGACCAAGGGCCAGGCCAACCCGGCCGTGGTCAACGAGCTTCTGGCCCGGCGGCTGGGCTAGGCCCGGTCTTTGCCGGAGCGCTGTTTTTCTGTTCAAAGGAGTCAAGGAGCGTCCATGACCGACCATATTAAGTATTCCCGGGAAAGGGACGCGCTGCTGCTTTTGGACCAGCGCCTCCTGCCCGCGCGCGAGGAGGGCTTCGAGTGCCGGAGCGTGGAGGATGTCGTCTTCGCCCTCAAGGTCATGGTCGTGCGCGGGGCCCCGGCCATCGGCGTGACCGCGGCCTTCGGCTGCTACCTGGCCGCCAGGCGGACCCTGGCCGAGACCCCGGCCGACTGGCGCGCGGTTTTGTCCGCAAGGCTTGAGCGCATCGAGGCCGCGCGGCCCACGGCCGTGAACCTGTCCTGGGCGGTGCGCGAGATGCGCCGGGTCTGGGACCTGAACCCGGACGCGGGCCTGGAGGATTTGGCCGGGATTTGGCTGGCCCGGGCCATGGACATCCAGGCCGCGGACATCGAGATGTGTCGGGCCATGGGCCGCTTCGGGGCCGCGTTCATCGACCACGGGGACACGGTCATGACCCACTGCAACGCCGGGGCCCTGGCCACCGCGGGCTACGGCACGGCCCTGGGCGTCATCAGGGGCGCGGTCGAGGAGGGCAAGAAGATCAGGGTCATCGCCAACGAGACCAGGCCCTTTCTCCAGGGCGCCAGGCTCACGGCCTGGGAGCTCAAGCGCGACGGCATCCCGGTGACCGTGGCCTGCGACAACGCCTGCGCCCTGCTCATGCACCGGGGCCTGGTCCAGAAGGTCGTGGTCGGGGCGGACCGCATCGCGGCCAACGGCGACACGGCCAACAAGATCGGCACCTTCGGGGTGGCCGTCCTGGCCGAGCGCTTCGGCGTGCCCTTCTACGTGGCCGCGCCGGTCTACACCATCGACCCGGAGACCCGGACCGGCCGGGACATCCCCATCGAGGAGCGCGACCCCAGGGAGGTGACCCACGTGGGTGAGACCCGGGTCGTGCCGGACGGGGTGCCGGTGTTCAACTTCGCCTTTGACGTGACCCCGGCCGAGCTCATCACCGCCATTGTCACCGAAAAGGGCGCCCTGACCCCGCCCTATGAGCGGTCCATTGCCGAGCTGTTCAAATAACAGCTCGATTTTAAAGGTAATTGATTAAAAGTGGAGGGACCAGTGGCCATTGACGAAAAGATAATCACCGAGGCCATCATCAGCGAGTACTACGCCAAGTTCAAGTCCTGCCTGGACCTGGACGTGGCCGTTGTCGGGGCCGGGCCTTCGGGCCTGACCGCGGCCTGGAAGCTGGCCGAGCAGGGCTTCAAGGTGGCCATGTTCGAGCGCAAGCTGTCCATCGGCGGGGGCATGTGGGGCGGGGGCATGACCTGGAACTTCATCGTGGTCCAGGACGAGGGCCGCCAGGTCCTGGAGGACGCCGGGCTGACGCTCAAGCTCTTCAAGCCGGGCTACTTCACCGTGGACGCCGTGGCCGCGACCACGACCCTGGCCTCCAAGGCCTGCCTGGCCGGGACCCGGGTCTTCAACTGCATGAGCGTGGAGGACGTGGTCCTGCGCGAGGTGGACGGCATCAAGCGGGTCACCGGGCTGGTCATCAATTCGAGCCCCGTGGAGATCGCCGGGCTGCACGTGGACCCCCTGGTGATCGGGTGCAGGTACGTGATCGAGGCCACGGGCCACGACACCGAGGTGCTCAAGACCCTGGTGCGCAAGAACGACGTGCGCCTGAACACCACCACGGGCGGCATCGAGGGCGAGCAGTCCATGTGGGCCGAGGTGGCCGAGGCCCACACCCTGAGCAACACCCGCGAGATATTCCCGGGCATGTTCGTGGCCGGAATGGCCGCCAACGCCAGCTACGGCTCCTACCGCATGGGCCCCATATTCGGGGGCATGCTCTTGTCCGGGGTCAAGGCGGCCGAGGAAATCGCCGCCCGGCTGCGGGGCCGCTGAGCCGGGTCCGGCCCGGCCGAGGATAGGTCTTCATGCTTCCGATCATCGCCCTGGTGGGCCGGCCGAACGTCGGCAAGTCATCGCTTTTCAACCGCCTGTTGCGCAAGGGCCGGGCCATCACCCACGACCGGCCGGGCGTGACCCGGGACCGCATCCAGGCCACGGTCTCCCACGTCGGGGTCGAGTACGTGCTGGTGGACACCGGGGGCATGGTCCCGGACAGCCGGGCCGGGGACATCGAGCGGGCCGTGTTCGAGCAGGCCGGGGAGGCGGTCGCCGAGGCCCAGGCCGTGATCCTGGTGGTCGACGGCCGCGAGGGCCTGAGCCCCCTGGACCAGGAGGCGGCCGCCCTGGTGCGCAGGAGCGGCAAGCCGGCCCTGGTCCTGGTCAACAAGGTGGACGGCCCGGAGCTCGTGGACCAGGCCCTGGCCGAGTTCCATTCCCTGGGCTTCGAGGTCTTGGCCGTGTCCGCGGCCCACGGCCTGAACCTGGAGCAGGTCCGGGACCGGACCGCCGAGCTGGCCGCGGGCCTGGAGGTCCCGGGCCGGGACGAGGCCCGGCCCGAGCTGGGCCTGAGGCTCAGCGTCCTGGGCCGGCCCAACGTGGGCAAGTCCTCGCTGATCAACGCCCTGGCCGGGCAGGAGCGGCTCATTGTCAGCGAGCAGGCCGGGACGACCCGGGACAGCGTGGACGTGACCTTTGAGATCGAGGGCAGGCGCTACACCTTCATCGACACGGCCGGGGTCAGGCGAAAGGCCAACATCGTGGACTCCCTGGAGCGCTTCAGCGTGCTCAAGGCCCTGGGCAGCAGCAGGCGTTCGAACGTGACCGTTCTGGTCCTGGACGCCTCCGAGGGCCTGACCCGCCAGGACAAACGGCTTTTGAGCTTTCTGGCCGACGAGAAGGCGCCCTTTCTGGTCGCGGTCAACAAGATCGACCTGGCGCCCAAGGCCGAGCTCGCGGACCTGAAAAAGGCCTTTTCAAGCGCCATGCGCCTCTGCCCGCACGCGCCCCTGGTCTATGTCTCGGCCCTTGCGGGCCAGGGCCTGGCCAGGATACTGCCCCTGGCCGAGCAGATCCACGTCGAGTGCGGGCTGCGCGTGGGCACGGGCCAGCTCAACCGGGCGGTGCGCGAGGTGGTCGAGGCCCACCAGCCGCCCATGGTCAACCGCAGGCGGGCCAAGTTCTACTATTTGACCCAGGCCGACCAGACCCCGCCGACGTTCGTGTTTTTCGTCAACGACCCGGAGCTGATCAAGGCCTCCTACGCCCGGTACCTGGAAAACGGCCTGCGCAGGCTCTTCGGGATCAAGACCGCGCCCCTGAGCGTGATCTTCAGGCCCAGCCATGCGCAAAAGCCTGAGCCCAAGTCCAGGCCCAAGGCCAAGGCCAAGTCCGCGCCCAAGTCCGGCCCCAAGTCCGGCCCCAAGCCGGGGTCCAAGCCCAAGTCCGGGCCCAAGTCCGGGTCCAAGCCGGGGCCCAAGCCCAAGCCCAAGTCCAAGTCCGGGTCCAAGCCCAAGTCCGGCCCCAAGCCGGGGTCCAAGCCCAAGTCCGGGCCCAAGTCCAAGTCCGGGTCCAAGCCCAAATCCAAGTCCGGGCCCAAACCCAAGTCCGGTTCCAAACCCAAGCCGGGGTCCAAGCCCAAGTCCGGTTCCAAACCCAAGCCGGGGTCCAAGCCCAAGTCCGGTTCCGGGTCCAAGTCCGGTTCGGGCCGGGGGAGGGGGCGCTAGGGCTTGCCCCGCGTCCTTGACAGCGTTATTTTAAAAAAGCTAGGGAGCATTTTCCGCGTCCGGAGAGGTGGCCGAGCATGGCTGAAGGCGCTCGCCTGCTAAGCGGGTATAGGGCTAATAACTCTATCGAGGGTTCAAATCCCTCCCTCTCCGCCAGAGTTTTTGAGAAAGCGGCGGCCTGAAACAGGCCGCCGCTTTTTTTGCGGGGCCAGCGAGGGATGAGCATATTTTTTTGCCCTACAGGGCCATTGTCCCGTCGGCGCTCAAGTTAAAGGACCTCGATACTAGCTAATTTATACCGAAAAATATATAGGATATAAAAATAGACGTCGTAAGAACCTACTCCCTCCCTGAAGGAGGACATAAATGGACGATATAGAAAATATTGGCTCATGGTCTCAAGAAAAGCATAAATTATTGGGTAAATATCTCAAGGCCTATTGCAATATTCTTAATAGTCAAAAACGCAAAAGGCTATTTTGTGAATACTGGTATATAGATGCCTTTGCTGGATCTGTGACGGCAAGAAGAAAGGATACTAAGGCTTTTGTCGATGGTTCTCCAATTATTGCACTCAAAACAGAACCCGCCTTTGATCGCTATGTGTTTATCGATATAAATAACTCTAGGATTAAAAAACGAATTTCCAGACTTCACGACGATTTTCCTGAAAAATCTGATAGGATTCATATCCACCGAGGCAATTGCAACGACATACTTCTAGATATCACCCCTAGTTTTCACAAGAGATATAAGCGCAGGGGCATAGTCTTTCTTGACCCATATGCTCCCAATGTGAGATGGAAGACGGTTGAGGCGTTGGCCAAGGTCGGAACATTAGATGTCTTCATAAATTATCCACTTATGGGATTAAATCGTCTGTTGCCGAAAAGAACTCCTCCATCTATAAGGAATAGACAAATTGTTTCTGATGTATTGGGATGCGAGAATTGGTATGAGGAAGCATATGGACAAGATTCATGGCTTAGATTAATGGGGGACAAACGACGAATAATAAGACAGGTGGAGTCGATTCCATGGTTAACCAATTTTTACGTAGAGCGCTTGAAGTATGTATTTCCTCATGTTAGTGATGTAAGGATAATGTATAATTCTAAAAATACACCACTTTATGCTTTAATATTGGCCAGTCATAAACAGGTTGCTACAAAAATAATGAATGATATATTTAAAAGATAAATGATTGGATAATATATGTCGCTAGTTTCGAAAATAGAATGGACTGAAGCTACTTGGAATCCAGTAACGGGATGCAGTAAAATAAGCATTGGTTGTGAGCATTGCTATGCAGAGAGGTTGGCAAAGCGTCTTAAGGCTATGGGTAATCCCAGATACAAGCGAGGCTTTGAAATTACTGTCCACGAAGACCTCATTGACTTGCCTTTAAAGTGGAACAAGCCGAAGATTATTTTTGTCAACTCCATGAGTGATCTATTTCATGAAGATATACCAAATGATATAATATTGCGTATATTTAATACAATGTTGCTAGCTTCTAAGCATTGTTTTCAAATTTTAACTAAGCGTTCTAATAGATTGCTTGAAATTTCTAAAAGGCTGCCATGGAGTAGAAATATTTGGATGGGGGTTACCGTAGAAAGTACTGAGCAATATTATCGTATTGAACATCTTAAGAAGACAGAAGCTTTAATTAAATTTTTATCCCTTGAGCCCTTGCTTGGTCCTTTTCCCAAATTAAATTTGGAAGGCATTAATTGGGTTATTGTTGGGGGAGAGTCTGGTCCAGGAGCGCGGCCAATGAAAAAGAAATGGGTACTGGATATACGCGATCTTTGCCTCAAGCATAATGTTCCATTCTTTTTTAAACAATGGGGGGGCGTTAATAAGAAAAAAGCTGGCAGGATATTAGAAGGAAGAATATGGGAAGATATGCCGCCCCTTCATTTGTAACGTCCCTGTAGCTTAGCCCCCTGCCAGACAGAGACTGCTAGCCCAAAAAGAAGGGGGCAGGAATTTCATATACCTCAATCGAAGTTCGGCGGGCACCGGATCGTCAAAATTCGAAGGTCGTCGAAGGCGGCCGAAGCGTTGGGCGTGTCGCCCCAAGCTAGCCGTCCAGGTCGTCGTCCACCTTGGACTTGCGGGCCGCCTTGGGGGTCTGGGCCTGCGCGGCCGCGGGCCACTGCTTGCCCTTGATCGTCTTGTAAAGCTTCAGGGCCTCGTCGAAGTCCTTGTTCATTCGCAGGGCGATGGTCAGGTTCTTCAGGGCCGACTCGCGCTCCTCCATGAAGTACAGGGCCTTGGCCAGGTTGAAGTAGATGTTCTCGTCTTCCGGGGTCAGGTCCAGGGCCTGGCGGTAGGCGCGGATCGCGCCCTGGTAGTCGCCCTCGCGCCTCAGGCGCACCCCCAGGTTGTTGAACGGGTTGATCGGGTCCTTCTCGTACTTGAGAATCTCGATGAACACCTCCTTGACCTTTTCCATCTGGTCGAACTCCGCGTAAATGTCCGCGGCCTTCTTGAGGTAGTACTGGCACTGCTCCATGTCGCCCTTGCCCTTGTAGGCCTCGGCCAGGCCCTGGTACGCCTCGGCGAACAGGTTGTTGATGGTCACCGCCTTCTTGAAGCAGAAGATCGCCTGCTGGTACTTGCCCTTGACCAGGTTCTTGCACCCCAGCTCGTAGTACTTCTGGGCCTCGCCCTGCACGCTGACCACGGCCTCGAACTCGTCGATGGCCTCGTCGTACTGGCCGCTGTCCAGCAGCTGCTTGGCGTCCTCGAGCTGGTTGGTCTCGATCTCGCTCAGCCGCTCCAGTTGCAGGGCGGTCTTGAAGTGCTTCTCAAAGGTGTTCTCGGAGTACGGCCTGATGATGTAGCCCGAGCACCCGACCGAGATGGCCGTGAGCACCGCGGCCCGGTCGTTCTGGACCGTGACCATGACCACGGGCACGTGCCTCAGGCTGGGGTTGTTCTTGATCGTCTTGATCAGGGCCTGGGCGCTCATGTCCTCGATGTCCGTGTCGCAGAGGATGATGTCGCAGCCCTCGGTGGTGAGGAACTGGAAGGCCTCGGTGCCCGAGGCGAAGTGGTTGATCCTGCGCTGCTTCATGTTCAGGAGGCAGTGCTTGTCCCGCTCGGCGTGCTTCTTGTTGTTGCTGACCAGAACCACCGTCTTCTGGGTTATCTTTTGGGGATTGTCGGCTGACATCCGGTCACCTCGCTTCGGGCTCGGGGGTCCGCATCAGGGCCCGCCCACGTCCCGGCCACCCCTGGTTGAGGGGGCGGCGTTTGAAGAATGGTCCAGTCTTATTGGGGAATATAGGCAAAAAAACGGCGCGGGGCAATTGCCCGCCGGATATGTCCGGCCTGGGGCAGGGCTGTTTCCATGGCCTCACTCCTTTGGCCTTTGGTCGCGTCCGCGTGCCTCAGGCAAAAAGGCGGGCGTATCAAGGTCCTGTCGAGGCCGGGTGTTTTTGTCGGCCGGGGCGGCCGCCAGAGCCCTTCCGCGGCCTGTTCGGGGTTTGGCCGAGGGCCCGGGCATTGCCGGGGAGCCAAATTAGTCCTTGCCGCATTGGGCTGTTCTTTTTATATAACCTATTATCGATACAAAAAAACACACCCGCTTCGCCGGGGTGTTGTCAGGGAGGTCGGCCATGGGACTGAGCAGAAGGAATTTCTTCAAGGGGCTTTGCGCCGTGGCCGGGTTGGCCGGGGCCGGGGTCCTGTTGGGCGCGAAGAAGTCTTCCGCGTTCAAGGACAGCCCGGTGGGCAGGAAGGAGGTCGGGGTGGAGTGGCTGGGCCACGGGAGCTTTGTATTCACCTCCTGCAAGGGCCTGCGCATCCTTTTGGACCCCTGGATCAGCACCAACCCCAAGTGTCCGGGCAAGTACAAGCTCAAGAAGGCCTTCGGCAAGGTGGACCTCGTCCTCTGGACCCACGGCCACGTGGACCACTTCATGCTGCCGGACGCCAAGGCCGTGATCGCCGAGTACAGCCCCAAGGTCGTCGCGCCCTGGGAGCTGAACTTCTTCATCAAGAGCCAGATACCCGAGGCCCAGACCCAGACCTTCAAACTGGGCAACAAGGGGACCTGGGCCGACTTCTCCGGCCTGTCCATAGCCATGGTCCACGCGGAGCACTCCTCCGGGGCCCAGCTGACCGGATTCGAGGGCACCAACCGCTACGTGGGCGAGGCCGTGGGCTACGTGATCAGGTTCGAGAACGGGCTGGTCCTCTATCACTCCGGGGACACGGCCCTGTTCGGGGACATGGACTTCGTGGTCAAGCGCCAGTACCGGCCCCACGTGGCCATCCTGCCCACGGGCGGGGTGTTCACCATGGGCTCCAAGGAGGCGGTCGTGGCCGTGGAGACCATCGGCCCCCAGGTGGCCATCCCCGAGCACTACGGCACCTTCCCGGTGCTCGAACAGTCGCCCGAGGAGTTCAGGCGCCTGGTGGCCGAGAAGTGTCCCGGCGTGGAGTGCCTGTGCCTTGAGCCCGGAAAGCCGGTCAAAATCTGAAGGCTCCGTGGACGGATTCGAGCAGCGCTCTTCCATATTCAGGAAGATTCTGCTCATATCCATGGCCTTTTTCATCCCGGCCGTCCTGGTCTGGACGGTCGTCTCGGTGCGCATGGAGTCGGGATACGCCCGGGAGGCCCTGATCTTCAAGAGCCGCCACATCTCCGAGCTCATAGCCTCCAGCGTCAAGAGCGCCTTCTGGTCCCTGAACTGGATATACGTGGAGGAGATGCTCTCCGAGGCCGGGAAGTTCATGCCCGGGGAGCTCGTCTACGCCCTTGTGGTCAAGCCGGACGGCGAGGTCTACCTGTCCAGCGACAAGACGTACCAGGGCCGGGTCCTGGGGCATTTCCCCCAGCCCGGGGAGCTCACGGTCTATGACGACTATCAGCTGACCCTGCGGGACGAGAAGGCCATCCTGGTGGTCGACCCGCTGTTCGTGGCCGAGGACAGATGGTACGTGGTCCTGGCCGTGTCCACCGCGCCCATCGCCGAGCAGGGCCTGGCCATACTGATGCGCAACCTGTTTGTTTCGGGGTTCTTGCTGTCCATGTCTTTTGTGTTCGCGGCCGTGCTCTCCAAGGTCATCGCCGGGCCCATAGTCCGGCTGGCCAACGCGGCCGGGCGCGTCTCCGGAGACAATTTGGAGCTGGACGCGGACATCAGGTCCAGCGACGAGGTCGGGCTTCTGGCCCACAGCTTCAGGCGCATGCTCGGGAACCTGAGGTCCGCCCAGGACAAGCTCAAGAACTACAGCCAGGACCTCGAGATGCAGGTCAACGAGCGGACCGCGGACCTGCGCCGGGCCCTGGCCGACCTGAGGCGCTTCCAGTCCGAGATGATCCAGAGCGAGAAGCTCGCCTCCCTGGGGCAGCTCGCCGGGGGCATCGCCCACGAGATAAACACCCCCGCGCAGTTCGTGGGCGACAACATCAAGTTTCTCAAGAACTCCTTTCTGGACCTGATTAAGCTCGTCCTGGCCTATGAGGCCAGGGTCAAGGAGTTGGAGGCCGCGGCCGGGGCCGCCGGGTCCGAGGAGATGGAGGCGCTCAGGCAGAAGGCGGACCTGGATTTTCTCCTCAAGGAGGTGCCCGAGGCCATCGAGCAGTCCCAGGAGGGCATGTCCCGCATCGGGACCATCGTCCACTCCATGAAGCAGTTCGCCCACCCCGGGTCCGTGGAGAAGGTCCTGGCCGACATCCACTCCTGCCTGGACACCACGCTCACGGTCTGCCGCAACGAGTGGAAGTACGTGGCCGAGATCGAGAAGGACTACGACCCGGCCATGCCCCTGGTTCCGCTGTTCGAGAACGAGTTCAACCAGGTCGTGCTGAACATCGTGGTCAACGCGGCCCTGGCCATCAAGGACAAGATCGGCCCGGACCCCAAGGACAAGGGCCTGATAACCGTGACCACGAGCCATGGCCCGGACTGGGTCGAGGTGCGCATCTCGGACACCGGCCCGGGCGTGCCCGAGGAGATCAGGGAAAAGATCTTCGACCCCTTCTTCACCACCAGGGAGGTGGGCAAGGGCACGGGCCAGGGCCTGGCCGTGGCCCACTCGGTGGTCGTCAAGCAGCACGGCGGCTCCATAGCCGTGGACTCAAGGCCCGGCCGGGGGGCGACGTTCATCGTCCGCCTGCCCCTCTGACCTCGGGCGGGGCTTTACAAGACGGCCGTTTGGGTTTTATTGCCTGAAAACGGCACGTTGTCCCAAGGGCCGGGCCGATAGACAAGAACAAGGAGCTCCCCATGAAGAGAATCGCGCATCTCATGTTCGTCCTGGCCGCGCTGCTTTTGCTCGCGGCCCAGGCCTCGGCCTCCGAGCCCTTTACCAAGGCCGAGCTGGACAGGTTCCTGGTCGATCTGCCCGCCTATGTCGACCTGGTCAGGAGCGAGGGCGAGCGGATCGAGAACCTGGAGGACCCGGGGACCTGGGAGGCGGCCAGGTTAGGCGCGGCGGTCACCTCCTTTCTCGAAAGCCGGGACTGGGTCCCGGAGCGCTGGGCGTACGTGGCCGCGCACGTGAGCCAGGGCCTGGCCGTGGCCCAGATGAAGCGCCACGCCCCGGAGATGATGTCCCAAATGGACGCCGGCCGCGCCCAGATCATGAACAATCCCTATATTTCCGCGGCCCAGAAGCAGGAGCTCATGGCCCAGATGCAGCAGAGCAAGGCCGCGGTCAAGTCCCTGGGCAAGGACCTGCCCGCCGAGGAGCTGGCCCTGGTCAAGGGCAATCTCGACAGGATCATGAAGGTCTACCAGGACCTGGACTGAGGGCCCTGGAAGGTTTTTGAAGACCGGAAGCCGCGCGGCTTCCGGTCTTTTTTTTGCATGGGGCCGGGAATGGTCCCGGCTCCTTGATTAAACCGCCGATGGCGGCTAAACATTGCATTGAAATCAATGACTCCGCCGCGGCCCGGGCAGGGGGGCGGTCGGCGTCGGCCGAGTCCGGCGCCGACGTCCTTGCGCGGCGGCAACCAGGTGCGGCATGTTTGAGCCCAGAGTTCAACTGGACTTTCTAAGGGTCATCCAGGACACATTCGCCCGCGGGTCCACCAAGACCGACGTGGACAAGGTGATCCTCCAGTTCTTTGTCCTCCTGATCCCCCTGATCCTGCTGTTTCTCATCTGGTATTATTACCATTTTTTGTCCTTTTACCTGCGCTGGCTGGCGGGCAAATTCCGCAGGCGCAAGAGCCGGGAAAAGATACGCAACTATTTTTTGTCCCAGAACGTCAGGCTCCAGGTCGTCCTGGTGGACAGGTCCGGGCCGATCCCGCTGTGCAGCGCCACCGTGGCCTCCTTTGAAAAGGGCAGGATGGTCCTCGATGTGGAGTCGGCCCGCTCGGTGCGCTTTCGGCTGGTCGGCAGGAGGGTGGTCTGCTTCTGCAACCCGTTTCAGGTCGGCGGCCGCAAGTACAACTCCTTTGAGAGCTACGTTCTCGGGGCCCGCTGGGTCGGCCCCGGCCTGGCCGCCCTGAGGCTGTTCTCGCCGCCGGGCTTCAGGTACTCGGTGCGCAGGAAGCACCGGCGCAAGAGGATCGGCAGGCCGGGGGTCATAAAGGTCAGGGTCTGGTCAGGGGCCAAGGTCGGCAACCTCATGGCCACCACCCCGGACTTCGAGACCCCTGACCCGGGACAGGAGGGCCAGGCGACCAACCTGGCGGAGGTGGTCAACATCTCGGCCGGGGGCATGCGCCTGAACCTGACCCTGGGCGAGGGCGCGGCCGCGCCCAGGCAGGGGGACGACCTGGGGCTTTTGGTCGGGGTGCTCGACCCGGACAAGCGGCTGCACAAGACGTTCATCATCATGGGCTCGGTGCAGAGCGTGTTTCCGGCCAAGGGCGGGGCCGTGGGCGTGGGCGTCAAGTTCAACTCCCAGGGCCGGACCAGGGGCGACGGCACCCTGATCCACTGGACCAAGGTCGGCGAAGAGGTCAAGGACCTGGCCGAGGTCATGGCCAAGCTGGAAAGAAAACACAAGGTCAGGCTCTAGGCCGCATCAGGCCGGGCGGCCGGCCTGAAGTCCGCGAAATGCGCCGGCGCGCCGGGTGCGGGTTTTTGCTGGGCATCGCGGCGCGGCGGGCCGCGCTTCGCGCCGAAGACTCCCCCGCTACGCGTTTCATGGCCGCGCCGCGAGTGTCATATCCCGCAGATACGTGGTCGATACAACCACGTATTGCGGCCGGAGCGCTTCGCCGGAAAGCGCGGTTTCCGGCCGCTTACGCCACCAGAGGCGGCGACCCGCCGGAGGCGGCCAGTGTCGTGATTTACATGTTTTTTTAAGGAATGCGACACTAGTCGCGCAGGTATTGTTCGAGCACCTCCCTGGCCGTGCCCTTGTAGGCGATGCCCACGTGCACGCCCGCCTCCCTGAGGACCAAGGCGGTCCTGGGGCCGCAGTTCCCGGCCAGGACCGCGTCCACGCCCAGCTCGACGAGCAGCCCGGCGGCCCGGACCCCGATGTCGGTCTTCTCGCCCGCATAGGGGTTGGCCACGGCCCTGAAGTCCTTGGCCGCGGGGTCCGCGAGGATGAAGTACCGGGCCCTGCCCAGGGAGGGCGAGGTCTTGCTGTCCGGATCGGGCCCCAGGGCGGCTATGGCGATGCGCATGGCCGGGTCGTCCTTGTTCTGGTTGGCTGTCGGCTAGGAGTGCGGCGAGCAACAAGCGTTCCAAAAAAAAGTCCTGCCTGAACGCCTGGTTGTGGGCCGGGGGCCTTGCCCCTTCGGGCTAGTTTTGAGCCCGGATGCGGCCTGTGGGATGTTTTTGCGCCCTCAGCCGGGCGTGGTCTTTTTCGGGGCCTTGTTTTTTTTGCGGCATTTTTCGCACAGGCCGTAGAGGTTCATCTTGTGTCTGGAGAGCACGAAGCCGTGCTTGCGGGCCAGCTCCTCCTGGCGGCGTTCGATGACCGGGTCCATGATCTCGATGTTCTTGCCGCAGCCCTCGCAGATCAGGTGGTCGTGGTGTTCGATGCCGTAGAGCGGCTCGTAGCGGAGCACGCCGTCGGCGAAGTTGACCTCCTCCGCCAGCCTGGCCTCGGTGAGGAGCTTGAGGGTCCTGTAGACCGTGGCCTGGCCCACCGAGGGGTCCTGGGTCTTGATCTTGGCGTAGAGCTCCTCGGCGGAGAGGTGGTTTTTTTCGCGCAGGAAGACGTCGAGGATGAGTCGCCGTTGGGCGGTCATTTTGAGGTTCTGCCGGGCGAGGTAGTCGGCCAGGACTTCCTGGGGTGGCTTCATGTCTGCCCCGGGTCTTTGGTTGGCGGTCGGGCTGTTGTCAAGGTAAGGTCAAGTGCGCGTGGTTGTCAAATCGGCCGTTGGTTTTCGCGGCCTTGACAGGGCCTTGGTTGGGCAATACTCGCATGTCAGGCGCAACGTCGCCTGTGCGGAGGGGTGGCCGAGCGGTTTAAGGCGGTGGTCTTGAAAACCACTGTCGGGGCGACCCGACCGGGGGTTCGAATCCCTCCCCCTCCGCCATTATTTTTCCAACCGTTTTTTGACTGGTACGGAAAAGTGGTAAAAATGTCAAATTACTTCAACATGTTACAAAACGGCCTCCGTACCGATATAGTCTTGGATGATGTGGGTTGCGAAGAATAGTGCCCCAAACTCGCAGAAATTTATGGTAGCTCCGTACTGGTACGGAGGTTTTTAGGCAATAGGTTCCTGTGCTAGGAAATACGAACCGAATTACAAATGAAACAGCTTTTGGAGATACATGAGCACTGGAAGCCTTGGATTGATTTGATCCAAGATGCGGCTTTTTTCCTTGGCGTTATTCCATTCTTTATTGCCATTTTCAAATTTATCAAATTTTTAAAAGCTAGAGATTTCCTTGCTAGAACGGAAGAAATAGAATCAAATTTGCGATTCAGAGAACGTATTGAGCCGATGCTGAAAGGCTATGTTCTAGAAAAGCACAAAAATGGAATAAAAGACATAGGCGTTAGATTTATTCACTGGAAGAATTATCCCAGCCAAATTTCAAACGATGCTTATAAACATCTTTTGCGTATTGAATATCTTGATCAGCATATTCTCGATGCAAGCTGGATAAATAATACCGGCATATATTTTCGAGATGATTTATGGTTTTTAAATACAAGTGTTTATGTAGATCGGGAGGGTGTATTTTTCTTTGCCCCATCTGATAAGCTTTATAAGGGCTTCACAGAACATAAAAATAAATGCTTGGTGATTCATTTGCCGTTTACCAATATTGTTAATTTTGATTTTGAAGAAAAAATTGAATATGAGCCGATTTTTTATACCAAAGTTTCATACGATAATTTCAAAAACTTATATAGTCGGATATATGTGTTGAGGGAGCGTATCGACGATGCATATTTCAGGCTTGAATTAGATCGTCGTAAGTGGATGAAAAAATATTTTTGGCTACGATATACGATGATGCATGCGAAACTTTGGTTTTGGCAATTAAAGGAAAAGGCTACAAACCTTAATAAGCAAAGCAAGTATTAAGGGCAAAAATCTGCGCCCCCCAATGCGTTTTCTTTCGCGGGCCAAGCCCTCCAACTCGATGAGGTCAGTAGATAATCCCAATATAATCAATACGCAAAAGTTATAACATTGACTAGACTGGGCAGCCGTCCACCGCCAAATGCATTCAACGTCCGCGGCCCCGCCGCCCGTACGGGCGGCGGGGCCGCTTCGGATCGGCGTCATTTCCCCCGGGCTCAGATGTAGGCGTCCACGATCTTCGCGCCATAGGCCCCCCCGAGCACGCTCGTCTGGAAGTCGTAGCTCTGGGACGAGCCCTTGGCCGGGCTTGTGTTCATGTAGTCCAGGGTCTTGGACACGACGCTCGCCCCGAAGGTCTGCTTGTCCACCGGGGCCAGGCTGCTTCCGCCCGCGTCGTTCATGTAGTCCAGGGTCTTGGAGACCACCGCGGCCCCGAAGGTCTGCCGGCTCATGGCCGAGGCCAGGCCCCCCGAGCTTGAGATGGCGCTCACGTCCATAGGCTCCCCTCCCTTGAGCCGGGGTTGAAAATAACGCTTATCAGGTCCTTCGGCCAAGGCCTGAAAAAACTTTAGGCCGCCCTCAGCCCAATTCGGCCTTGGCCCGCTCCCACAGGGCGTTCATTTCCTTCAAATCAAGCTCGTTGATCTCCCGGCCCTGTTCCCGGGCCAGGTCCTCCATGCGCTCAAAGCGGGCCAGGAAGCGCTGGTTGGCCGAGTCCAGGGCCGCGTTGGCCTTGATCCCCTTCCTGCGGCCGGTCTCCACCAGGCTGAACAGATAGTCCCCGAACTCGCGCTCCGCAGACTCCGGGTCCGCGGCCGCAAGGGCCCCCCTGAACTCCTCCCATTCCGAGGCCAGGTGTCGTTCCTGGTCCTGGTCCGAGGCCCAGGTGAAGTTGTTGCGCGCGGCCTTGGAGTTGATGCGGTAGGCGCGCAGCAGCGGGGGCAGGCCCCGGGGCAGGGACCCGAACACCCGGCCCGGCCCGGCGTCCTTTTCCCCGCGCTTGATCTTTTCCCAGACCCGGATCAGTTCCTGCTGGTCCTTGATCTCCTTGTCCCCGAACACGTGGGGGTGGCGGCGGATCATCTTCTCGGCGTTGGCCCGGAGCACCTCGTCCAGGCCGAAGGCCTTTTGGTCCGCATACAGCCGGGCCACGAACAGGAGCAGGAAGAGCACGTCGCCCAGCTCCTCCATGACCTCGGTTTGGTCCCCGGCCCTGATGGCCGCGACCAGCTCGAAGGCCTCCTCGACCAGGTAGTCGCACAGGCTCTCGGGGGTCTGTTTCTTGTCCCACGGGCAGCCGTTCGGGCCGAGCAGCGAGTCGATCACCCCGAGGACCCTGTCCAGGCAAGGCGACCTGTCTGCGCTGTTCACCGTCTTTCTCCAGGGGTCTTTGTTCGTTCGGGGCGGACCGGGGCGGCCCGGGGGCCTCAGAGGCTCAAAGGGCGCCGGCCTTGTCCTTGTCCGCCGGGGCCTGGTCCGGCCGGGTGTCGGGCTGACCGGCGGGCATGTTTATGCCGCTCTTTTCGAGGGTCTTGCGCACCGCCTCCGGGGTGAAGTCGGCCAGGTAGCCGAGCATCCATTCGGACTTGACCGCCAGCTTGGAGCCGCGCACGAACGCGGCGTTGGGCAGAAAGGACTTGAGCGCGAGCAGGATCACCAGGCAGACCAGCACGCCCTCGGCCAGGCCGAACAGGGCCCCGGCGGCCTGGTCCAGGGACTCGCCGACGGTGACCTCCAGGAAGTTTTTCAAAATCTTGGCGATGATCCAGCAGACCACCAGGGTGCCCACGAAGGCCAGCAGGTAGCTGGCCGCCTTGATGCCCGTCTCGTTGGACAGGTACACGCTGATGTGCGGCGCGATGAGCCCGTGGTAGCGCGAGGCCACGAACACGCCCAGGGCGATGGAGCCCAGGGACACGATCTCCTTGACGAAGCCGCGCCTGAAGCCCCGGTAGACAAAGAAACCGGCCGCGGCCAACAGGATGATGTCCAAGAAATTCATTGTCCCTGACCTTGATTCTCAAAGGCGTTGGAGAGCCTGGCCTATTTTTTTTCTAGCAGAGCAAGGGCGAAAAGTGAATACGCCCTGTCCGGCCCCGCTCGGCTTTGGCTTGAATCGCGGTGCGAACTCGGCTAATGGGAACGGCTGGGCGGGGTTGTCCGGCCCGTTGCCTGAGGAGGGCTCGTGGAAATAGGCAAGACGCCGTTTCCCGGACTTTTCATCATACAGCCCAAGGTCCTCCGCGACGAGCGGGGCTTTTTCCTTGAGAGCTACAGCAAGAGGGACTTCGCGGCCTTGGGCCTGGACTGCGACTTCGTCCAGGACAACCAGGCCTATTCCCGGTCCGCGGGCGTGCTCCGGGGCTTTCACTTCCAGGTCCCGCCCATGGCCCAGGCCAAGCTGGTCTGGGTGGTGGCCGGCCGCGTCCTGGACGTGGTCGTGGACCTGCGCAAGGGCTCGCCGACCTTTGGAAAGGCCTTCGAGACGGAGCTCTCGGCGGCCAACTTCTACAGGCTGTTCGTGCCCAGGGGCTTTGCCCACGCCTACCTGACCCTGGAGGAGGACACCGAGTTCTTGTACAAGGTCGACGCGCCCTATTCCCGGGAGCACGACTCCGGGATCGTCTGGAACGATCCGGACCTGGGCGTGAGCTGGCCGTTCAAGGAGCTCATCCTCTCGGACAAGGACCGCTCCCTGCCCAGGCTGTCCCAGATCGAATCCCCGTTTTCCTTTGATCCCGAGACCGATGTTTGAGCCCGGTCCGATCCCAAGGAGCCGCAGACATGCCTGAGGACAAAAAACGGCCCGCCCCGGGCTTTGAAGGCTGCCACGCGGTCATCTTGGCCGGCGGGTCCGGGACCAGGCTCTGGCCCCTGTCGCGCAGCCTCCTGCCCAAGCAGCTCCTGGCCCTCAACGGCAGCAGGACACTGCTCCAGCAGACCGTGGACCGGATCCTGGGCTGCTTTGATCTGGCCAAGGTCTGGGTGGTGACCAACGAGGAGCACGTGTTCGAGGTCCGCAGGCAGGTCAGGGACCTGGACACCCGCCTGGAGGCCCAGGTCTTGTCCGAGCCCCTGAGCCGGAACACCCTTCCCGCCGTGCTGCTGGCCCTGGACCACGTGCTCGAGGCGGACAGGGAGGCCAGGGTGGTGGTCTTCCCCTCGGACCATCTGATCCAGGACCATGGGGCCTGGGCCGACTGCCTCAGGATCGGCCTGGATTTGGCCGGCCAGGGCCGTTTCGTGACCTTCGGGGTCCGGCCCCGCCAGGCCGAGACCGGGTACGGCTACATCGAGCGGGGCGAGCCCCTGGGCGACAAGGCCTTCACGGTCGCGGCCTTTGTGGAGAAGCCGGACCTGGACAGGGCCAAGGCCTTTGTCAGGGACGGCGCGCACTACTGGAACAGCGGCATGTTCGCCTTCAGGGGCCGCGAGTTCCTCAAGGCCGTGGCCAGGTTCACGCCCGAGATCTGGGACTGGTGGCTGGCCCGGGCCCAAAAGGGCCTGGCCCAATGCTACCGGGAGCTGCCGAGCGTGTCCATTGACTACGGCGTGGTCGAGAAGATCGACAACATCGCCGTGGTCGAGGCCGGCTTTGACTGGGACGACCTGGGCAGCTGGGAGGCCATGCACCGCCTGGGGACCAAGGACCGGCGCGGCAACGTGGTCCAGGGGGACGTGCTGGCCATGGGCTGCAGCGGCAGCCTGCTCATCTCCAGGGGCGGAAAGCTCGCCGCCGTGGGCCTCGAGGACATGATCGTGGTCCAGACCAGGGACGCGACCCTGGCCTGCCCCCTGGCCGAGGTCCAGCAGGTCAAGGACCTGGTCGCCACCCTCAGGTCCCAGGGCAGCCCCCTGGTGGAGAGCCATCCCACGGTGGAGAGGCCCTGGGGCAGCTATTGCGTGCTTGAGGAGGGCCCGCACTACAAGATAAAGAGGATTCGGGTCAACGCCGGGGCCAGGCTGAGCTCCCAGATGCACCACCACCGGACCGAGCACTGGGTCGTGGTCCACGGCACGGCCGCGGTGGAGGTGGCCGGGGTCGAGAGGACCCTGGTGGAGAACCAGTCCATAGACATCCCCAAGACCTCGGTGCACCGCCTGGGCAATCCCGGCAAGGTGCCCCTGGACATCATCGAGATCCAGACCGGCCCCTATCTGGGGGAGGATGACATCGTGCGCTTCGACGACGTCTATGGCCGGGTGAAGTGATTTTTCGCCTTGGACTTGGAGGAGTTAATATCGAGACTGCGTACGCGGCGGGCAAAGAGCCGTTCAAATCGGCATATCCCCTTGACACGGAAAGCAAAGGTGCCGTAAGGAATCAGGGAATTAACTACGTGGTTTTTCCTTATAAACTTTTAGGAGTTGTGGGGCGAGGTTATGGAGGAAAAAAGAGCGTCGAAAGGGAGTGGCGGGGCAATTCCATTCCTGATCGGTTTCGTGCTGTCCGCAGTCTTTTTATGGATAATCTTTCCGCAGGTTATCTATTGCCAGAAGGACCAGCCGATCCGTTTCAGCCACACCGTGCACAAGGAGCAGGGCATGGAATGCTCTGGCTGCCATTTCTTCAGGGAGGACGGCTCCTACGCCGGCCTGCCGAGCAATGAGCAGTGCGCCGAGTGCCATACCGATCTGATGGGCCAGGACCCTGCGGAGGCCAAGTACGTCAAGGAATTTTTGGAGAAGGGCCGGGCGGTGCCTTGGCTCATCTATCAGTACCAGCCGGACAACGTCTATTTCTCGCACAAGGCGCACGACGGATTCGAGTGCACTGACTGCCATCCCAACCTGGGCGATTCCGACACGCCGCCCCCGCACTACCGGAACGTGATCACCGGCTACAGCAAGCAGACCATGAAGATGTGGCAGTGCGAGCGTTGTCATGCCGAGGGCGGCGTCAGCAACGCCTGTTACGTTTGCCATAAGTAAAAAAGGGGTGCTGAGATGGGTTTGAATCGCAGAAGATTCATCACTTTCGCCGTTGGAGGCGCCGTTGGGTCGCTTTTCACGCCGGTGATTTGGAAATTGACCGATGACGTGTCCATCTGGACGCAGAACTGGGGCTGGATACCCAGGCTCAAGAAGGGCGCGGACAGCGCCGTGCCCACGGTGAGCAAGCTCTGCGCCTCGGGCTGCGCGGTCAAGGTCGAGACCGTGGGCGGCGCGCCCTACGGGACCAAGGGCAACAAGGACAACCCCCTGAGCGGCGGCGGCATTTGCCCGCTCTGCGCCTCGGGCGCGCAGCTCATGAACAGCCCGGCCAGGGTCAAGGGCCCGATGAAGAAGACCGGCGAGGGCAAGTACGATCCCGTGTCCTGGGACGAGGCCCTGGAGGTCTTGGCCGCCAAGCTCAAGTCCGCGGCCGGCGGCGACGGAAAGGCCCTGTTCATTTCCGGGGACGACTCCGGGACCGCCAACGAGGTCTTTTCCGCGTTCATGGCCAAGCTCGGCCAGAGCGGTTTCTACTACATGCCCGGCGAGGCCCAGGCGGCCGGCAGGGCGTGGCGGGAGACCATGAACGGCTCGGGCCAGGTCGGGTTCGACATCGAGGATTCCGACTGCGTGCTGTTCATCGGCGCCGACGCCCTGGATTCCTGGGGCCCCACGGTGCGCAACCAGAAGGCCTTTGACGCCACGCATCCGCTGGGCGCCGAGGCCGCGGCCAAATATGTCTACGCCGGGCCGGTCCAGACCCGCACCGCCGCGGTCTGCGACAAGTGGGTCCCGGTGGCCCCGGGCGGCGCGGCCGCCTTTGCCCTGGGCCTGGCCGCAATCCTGATCAAGAACGGCGCCTCCGCCTCCGCGGCGGACTTCGCCGAGTTCAAGTCCCTGGTCCTGGCCAAGTTCACCCCGGGCCAGGTGGAGAAGATGACCGGGGTCAAGGCCGCTGTCCTGGCCGACGTGGCCAAGACGCTCATGGAGGCCCAGCGGCCCGTGGTCGTGCCCGGCGCCCTGGGCGGCGGCGCGGCCGGATTCGCGGCCGGAGCGGCCCTGAACGTGCTTTTGGGCAGGTTCAACGCCAAGGGCGGCATGGTCGCCCTGCCCCAGGCCCCCAAGGTCGTGTCCGGGGCCATGGGCCCGGCCCAGGCGCTCGGCAACGATCTGGCCGGGTACCTGGCGGCCGTGGCCGCGGGCAAGGCCAAGGCCCCCGAGGTGGCCATGGTCTACGAGGCCAACCCGGTCTACGCCCTGCCCCAGGCAGAGACCATGTCCGCGGGCCTGGCCAAGGCCGGATTCGTGGTCAGCTTCAGCACCTACCTGGACGAGACCGCGGCCGGAGCGGACCTGATCCTGCCCGCGCCGCATCCCTACGAGCGTTTCGACGACCTCCAGACCCCCTACGGCCTCGGCCGGTTCACCTACTGCCTGGGCGCGCCTGTGGCCGAACCGCAGCTGGACGTCAGGTCCACCCCGGACGTCATCCTGGGCCTGGCCGCCAAGCTCGGCCAGGACCTCGGCTTCGAGACCTTCGAGGACGTGCTCAAGGCCAAGGTCGAGGCCATCGGCGGCAACTGGGACGAGTTGGCCGCGGGCGCGGCCTTCACCCGTTCGGGCCAGGTCTCGGGCGGCGTCTCCCTGGGCGCCGCGACCCTGGGCCAGGCGGCGTTCCCGGCCAAGGCCACGGCCCCGGTGGCCGTGGCCCCGGTGATGCGGCTCAACGTCGGCTCCGGACACGTCGCCACCCCGCCCCACAACCCGACGACCATCAGGGACACGGAGCTCAAGGGCAGTGTCATGTGCGTCCAGGTCTGCAAGGCGACCGCCAAGCAGCTCGGCGTTTCCGAGGGCTCCAAGGTCAAGCTGACCGGCGCGGGAGGCGAATGCAAGGCCCTGGTCCATGTCTTCGAGGGCGTCATGCCCGGAGTCGTGGCGGTTCCCCTTGGGTTCGGGCACACCGCCTGGGACGAGTTCTCCAAGGGCAAGGGCGATAACGTCAACAAGATCCTCACCGCGCGCATCGAGCCCGGGTCGGGCCTGACCACCTGGGCCGGCTCCACGGTGAACGTCGCCAAAATGTAGGGGGAACCGTCATGTCACACGGACACGCGAAAGAGTTCAAAGTCAGATGGGGGATGGTCGTAGACGTGGACAAGTGCACGGGCTGCGGCGCATGCATGGTCGCCTGCCAGGTGGAGAACAACATCTCCCCCATGGTCAGGCAGGACAAGGAGAACTACCTCCCGTCCATGACCTTTGAGCGGGACGACCCCAGCAACAAGATGCGCACCCTGACCTGGCTGATGGTATACGAGCTCTCCAACCGCAAGGACTACCCGGATCACGAGGTCGCGTTCCTGCCCAGGCCGTGCATGCAGTGCGGCAATCCGGCCTGCGTGCCGGTCTGCCCGGTGGTGGCCACGGACAAGAACGAGGAGGGCGGGATCGTCAGCCAGATCTACCCGCGGTGCATAGGCTGCCGGTACTGCATGGCCGCCTGTCCATACCACGCCCGGTACTTCAACTGGTTCGACCCCATTTGGCCCAAGGGCATGGACAAGGCCCTCAGCCCGCGCACCTCGGTGCGGCCCAGGGGCGTGGTCGAGAAGTGCAACTTCTGCCACACCCGGTTCCTCAAGGCCAAGGAGCGCGCCCGCCAGGAAGGCATCGATCCCAACGAGCTTCCCGAGGGCTACTACACTCCGGCCTGCGTCGAGGTCTGTCCCACCGGGGCGATCACCTTCGGGGACCTGAACAATCCCGAGCACAAGGTCCATCAGTTGGCCCACGGCAAGTACGCGTTCAGGCTCCTGGAGAAGCTCGGCCTCGACCCCCAGGTCTACTACCTGACCAAGCGCGACTGGGTGCGCAAGCAGGGCGACAACTACCTGGCCAACGAAGAACCCCACGCCAAGAAGCATTAAGGGAGGGCGGTAATGGACAGCAAACTCTTCCCCGAGGGAGTGCAGAGGTGCTCGCTGGGCAAGTTCATGCTCTGGCTGGGCGCCGTCGGCGTATTCCTCCTCTGGGGCATATACGCCGCGTTCATCATCCTCTACAACGGGATAGGCGTCACCGGTCTGGACAACTACTTCGGATTCGGTCTCTGGATCACCTTTGACCTCGCGGTCATCGCCCTGGGAGCCGGGGCCTTTTTCACCGGCTTCCTCAAATACATCCTGAAGATCGATCAGCTCAAGAACATCGTCAACCTGACGGTCATCATCGGGTTCATTTGCTACTCGGGCGCCATGCTCGTGCTCACCCTGGACATCGGCCAGCCGGGCCGGGCCTGGTTCGGGTACTGGCACCCCAACGTGCATTCCATGCTCACGGAAGTTATCTTTTGCATCACCTGCTACTGCATGGTGCTGATCATCGAGTACCTGCCGCTCATCTTCGAGCAGAAGCAGTTGAACAGGATACCCTTCCTGCGGCACCTGGCCCACAACATGCATGTGAACATGGCCCTGTTCGTCGGCGTGGGCACCTATCTGTCCACCTTCCACCAGGGCTCCCTGGGCGGCATGTACGGCGTGCTCATCGGCCGGCCCTACGCCTTCCGCGAGGGCTTCTTCATCTGGCCCTGGACCTTCTTCCTGTTCGTGCTCTCGGCCGTGGCCTCGGGCCCGGTCTTCGCGGTGCTCATCTGCACCCTGCTGGAGAAGGTCTCGGGCAAGAAGCTGGTCGAGTACAAGGTCAAGTCGCTCATGGGCAAGATCGCCGGCTCCATGCTCTGCCTGTACATGTTCTTCAAGCTCCTGGACACCTGGGCCTGGGCCACCGGGTATCTGCCCAGCGTGGGCCTGACCTTTGACGAGATGTTCTACGGCAACATCTACGGCAAGTGGCTGATGTGGTCCGAGCTGTTCTTGTGCGGGGTCATCCCGGCGATCATGCTCATCACCCCGGCCATCCGGAACCGCCCCTCGCTCCTGTATCTGGCGGCCATCCTGGACTGCTGCGGCATAGTCATCAACCGCTACGTGTTCACGGTCCAGACCATCGCCCTGCCGGTCCTGCCCTTTGACAACTGGCAGACCTACGTGCCCAACTGGGCGGAATGGGCCCCGAGCTTCATGATCCTGGCCTACGGCGCCCTGGTGCTCTCCCTGTCCTACCGGTATCTGCCGGTCTTTCCGCAGGAGCACAGACTCAACGCCAAGTGATCTTGATCCTTGAACAGCAAAAGGCCCGGCCGATCATCGGCCGGGCCTTTTTTATTTCAGGGCCGCGCCTCAGCCTCGGGCGTAGTCGTCGAGCAGCGCCGAAACGGCCTTGCCGATGGCCGCGCAGTCCTTTTCCGCCACGTTGGCCAGACAGACCCGGATGGACCATCTCGGCCCGGCGAAGCCCTGGCCGGGCAGGCAGACCATGGAGTGTTCCTCGGCCAGCCTGAACAGGAAATTCAAGGGGTCCTGCTTGGCCAGGGCCTGGGCGAAGTCCTTGCCGTGTCCGGCCTCGGCCAGTTGGAGCAGGTCGAGCAGGGCGTAGTAGCGGGTCCTTTGCGGGCCCTCGGGCGGGGTCAGGCCGAGGGCCCCGTACAGGGCCTCCCAGCGTCTTTTGAGCAGCCCGGTGACGGATTTTTTGTATTCGTTTTCCGGGTCCAGGATCTCGAACAGGGCGAACAGGCACATGGCCGCCTGCTGGGGCCCGGACAGCCCGCCGGTGTGGGCCAGGGCCACGTCGCGGCTGTCGATCTCCAGGCGGTCGATGAACTTGATCTCCCACGGCGTGGTCGAGACCAGGCGGTAGCGGAAGTCCAGGCCCGCCTGGTCCCTGGCCGGGAGCCTGGAGATGAGCCTGTCCGCCACGCAGTCCTCGTGGACCATGACCACGCCCAGGCGCCAGCCCGTGACCCCGAAATACTTGGAGAATGAGTATACCCCAAGGACGTTTTTCGGCAACTCGGAGCACAGGCTGAAAAAGGATTCGACAAAGCCGGAGTAGACCGTGTCCGAGACGACCAGGCAATCGGGGTTGTGGTCGCGGATGGTCCGCGCGATCTTGGACACGCTGTCTTGGTCCAGGGACACTGAAGTGGGGTTGGTCGGGTTGACCAAAAACAGGGCCTTGATCCTCGTGTCCCTTAGCTTGGTCAGCTCGCTGTCCGGGATCTGCCAGCCGGACCTCTCGTCGCCCTGGACATTGACGTTGACCAGCCCGAACTCCTTGAGCACCGGCATCTCCAGGTAGGGCGTGAAGATGGGCGTGAGTATGGCCACGAAGTCGCCGGGCGCAAGGAGCTTGTTGATCTTAAGCGAGTAGAAGATGTAGACCATGGCCGCGGTGGCCCCCTCGGTGGCGAAGAGGCGGAACCTGCCCTTGGGCGGGCTTCCGGCGAAGAGGACCTTGTTCAGGTATTCGCTGACGATCTTCTCGGTCACCGGCAGGATGCGCGGCGGGTCGGGATAGAAGTCGCCCTGCGCGGCGTCGATGATCTCGAAGGCCGCCTGGTCGGGGTCCATGCCCAGGTTCATGCGCGCGTGGTCCATGGCCGACTTCAAAAAGGCCGCGCCCGGCGCGTCCGCATTCCCCCTGAGAAAGGCGTCCAGCCTGTTTGACAGCCCTTTTTGGGAAATCCTCAGGCCCAGGTCCCGGGTCTCGCCGTGTTCTTCGGCGGCCAGGGCCGCGAACAGGGTCAGCAGGGCCAGGGCCTTGCGCGCCGTGGTGTTCAAAAAGTCCGGGTTGCCCCGGCCGGCGTTGATGAACCGCCGGGACTCGCCGGCCTTTTGGGCCCTGGCGCAGGCGTCCTCGGCCTTTTTGATGAGCAGGTCCTTGATCTCGAAGGGCGATTCATCGCTTAGGGGCTCGACCTTGTGGACCAGGCCGGCCTCGGTCCCGGCCAGGACCTGTGCCGGGCCGAACAGGGCCCCGGCCGCGGCGGCCGATACGCCCAACAGGCCCGCGTAGCGCAAAAAATCCCTGCGGCTGATCCTGCCGGCCTCGGCCTCCCGGGCCATTTCCCGGACAAACGGATGGACCGTCTGGCCTTTTCGGGGCATGGGTTCTAGGCCTCCTCCGCGTGCCCGGCCGCGGACGATTTGCGCCTCAGCCAGTTCTGGAGCTGGTCCATGTAGGTGTAGAAGACCGGGGTCAGGTACAGGGTGACCAGCTGGGAGAGGACCAGGCCGCCGACGACCACCAGGCCCAGGGGCCGCCTGGCCTCGGCCCCGGCCCCGAAGCCCAGGGCGATGGGCATTGCGCCCATGATCGCGGCCAGGGTGGTCATCATGATCGGCCGGAAGCGGACCATGGAGCCCTGGAACGCGGCCTCGCCCGGGGTCTTGCCCTCCTTTTCCGCGGCGATGGCGAAGTCCACGACCATGATCGAGTTCTTCTTGACTATGCCGATGAGCATGATCACGCCCACGTATCCGTAGAGGTTGAGCTCGTAGCCGAAGGCCATCAGGGTCAAAAGCCCGCCCAGGGCCGCGGAGGGCAGGCCCGAGAGGATGGTCAGGGGATGGATGAAGCTCTCGTACAGGCAGCCGAGTAGGATGTAGATGACCACGATGGCCAGCGCGAGCAGGAAGTACAGGCTGTTCATGGACTCCTGGAACGCGCCCGCGGTGCCCTCGAACTGGGTGCTCACGCTCTCGGGCAGGGTCCTGGCCGCCAGGTCGGACACGGCCTTGGTGACCTCGCCCAGGGCCACGCCCGGGCCGGCGTTGAACGAGGCGGTCACCGAGGGCAGCTGCCCGGTGTGGTTGACCGTGACCGGGCCCAGGCCGAGGCTGAACGAGGCCACGGCGTCCAGGCGCACCAGCTTGCCCGAGTCCGAGCGCACGTAGAGCATGGACAGGGCCCGCGCGTCCCTCTGGAACTCGGGCAGAAGCTCCATGATGACCTTGTACTCGTCGTTCTGGGCGTAGATGGTCGATATCTTGCGTTCGCCGTAGGCCGTGTACAGGGCGTTTTCCACGTCGTTCATGGATATGCCGAGGCTGGCGGCCTTGTCCCGGTCCACGTTGAGCTCCACCTGGGGGTTGGCCATCTGCAGGTCGCTGTTGACGCCGCTCAGCTGGGGCAGCTTGGCCAGGGCGGCCAGGAACTCCTTGGCCTCGGAGTAGAGGACCCCGGTGTCCGGGCTCTGGAGGGTGAACACGTAGTCGCCCTTGGCCTGCTTGCCGCCGATCTGGATCATGGGCGGGTTGACCAGGAAGCACATCAGGCCCGGGATGGAGTTGGCCCGGGGCATGAAGTCCCGGATGACCTCGTCGGCCCCGCGCTTGCGCTCGGACTGGGGCTTGAGCATGACAAAGGTCATGCCCTGGTTCTGGAGGGGCACGCCGATGATCTGGTTCTCCATGATCACGTCCGGGTCGGCCAGAAAGATCGGCTCCAGCCTGATCTGGCGGTCGAGCATGGCCTGGTAGGAGATGCCCTGCCGGGCCTGGGTGAAGCCGAAGAAGTAGTCGATGTCGTTGGTCGGCAGAAAGCCCTTGGGCACGGCCATAAAGGCCCAGACCGTGAGCCCCAGGACCGCGCCGGCCGCGATCATGGTCTTGCCCCGGTGGTCGATGGCCAGGTGCAGGGACCTCTTGTACAGGTTGAGCAGCCAGTTGAACAGGCGGTCCGATTCGGCCATGCGGCTTCCGGTCTTGAGGGTGCGCGAGCAGAGCATGGGCGACAGGCTCAGGGAGACCGCGCCGGAGATGAGGATGGCCAGGGCGATGGTCATGGCGAACTCGTGCAGTACTCGGCCCACGATGCCGGCCATGAACACGATGGGCACGAAGACCACGGCCAGGGACAGGGTCATGGAGATGATCGTGAATCCGATCTCCCTGGCCCCGTCCAGGGCGGCGCGCATGGGCGTCTTGCCCATCTCCAGGTGCCGGACGATGTTTTCGAGCATGACTATGGCGTCGTCGACCACGAAGCCAACGGACAGGGTCAGGGCCATGAGCGATAGGTTGTCCAGGGTGTAGCCCAGTCCGAACATGGCCGCGAAGGTGGCGATGATGGAAAACGGTATGGCCACCGAGGCGATGAACGTGCCGGCCAGGCTGCGCAGGAACACGAAGACCACCAGGATGACCAGGGCCACGGCCAGGGACAGGGTGAACTTCACGTCGTCCACCGAGTCCTTGATGAACCGGCTCATGTCGTAGATGATCTCCAGGTTCACCGCGGCCGGCATCTGGGCCTTGATGGCCGGGAGCCTTTTCTTGATCGCGTCGACCACCTCGATGGTGTTGGAACCCGGCTGGCGCTTGATCGCCACCAGTATCTGCTTGCGGCCGTTGTTCCAGGCGCTGAAGCGCTCGGACTCGACCCCGTCCTCCACCAGGCCCAGGTCCTTGAGGCGCACCGGCTGGCCGTTCTTCCAGGCCACGATCACCGGCTTGTACTCCTCGGCCCGGTAGAGCTGGCCCGGGGCGTCGATGGTCAGGTTTATGTCCGGCCCCTCCAGACCGCCCAGGGGCAGGTTGACGTTGGCCGCGGACACGGCCTGGCGCACCTCGTCGATGCCCAGGCCGCGCGCGGCCAGGGCGCGCGGGTCGAGCCGGATGCGCACGGCGTACTTCTTCTCGCCGTAGATGAGCACCTGGGCCACGCCCGGGATCATGGATATGGTCTGGGTCAGGAAGGTCTTGGCGTAGTCGTTGACCGTGTACAGGGGCAGGGTCGGCGAGGTCAGGGCCATGTAGAACACGGGCGAGTCCGCCGGGTTGACCTTGGAAAACGAGGGCGGGTCGGTCATCTCGTCGGGCAGGGAGCCGCTGGCCTTGGTCATGGCCGCCTGCACGTCCATCGAGGCGTCGTCGATGTTGCGGTCCAGGTCGAACTGGAGGGTGATTTGGCTCTGGCCCTCGGAGTTGACCGAGCTCATGGAGTTGAGCCCGGCGATGGCCGAGAACTCCCGCTCCAGGGGCGAGGCCACGCTGGAGGCCATGGTCTTGGCGTTGGCCCCGGGCAGCTGGGCGGTCACCTGGATGGTCGGGAACTCCACGGCCGGCAGGTAGCTGACCGGAAGGCTCAGGTAGGCCACGATGCCGAAAAAGACCATGCCCAGGGTGAGCAGACAGGTCATGACCGGCCGTTTGATGAACAGCTCGGTCACGTTCATGAGGCCGCGCCTCCGGATTTGTCCGCCTTGCCCTGGGGGTTGGCTTCGCCGGGCTTGGCCTCGCCGGGCTTGGCCTGCTGTTCGGGGATCAGGACCCTGGCCCCGGGATAGAGCCTGATCTGGCCCTCGACCACGACCTCGTCGTCCTTTTGCAGGCCCTTTTCAATGACCATGAGCCCCTCGTCGGTCACGAACCCGGTGCTCACGGCCTGGGGGACGGCCTTGTTTTCCTTGACCAGGTAGACGAACTTTCCGTTAGGCCCGTCCTGGACCGCGGTCATGGGGACCTGCACCGCGTCCTTTATGTTCGTGAGGACCATGGTCACGCTCACGAACTGGCCCGGCCAGAGCCTCTGGGACTGGTTGGGGAAGCGGGCCTTGAGCCTGATCATGCCTGTTGACGGGTCCACCCAGTTGTCTATGAAGGTCAGCAGGCCGCCCTCCCTGCGCTCCTCCCCGCCGGGCGGCTGGGCAAAGACCTCGAGCACGCCGGTGACAAAGTGCCTTTTGACGTCCAAAAGGTCCTTTTCGGGTATGGAGAACTCCACGTCCGAGGGGACGATCTTCTTGATGCTCACCAGGTCGTCCTGGGCCGCGTTGACCAGGTTGCCCTCGTCGATCAGGGCGCTGCCGGCCCTGCCGCCGATGGGCGCGCTGATCTTGGCGAAACCGGCCATGCGGCCGGCGCTGGCCGCAGTGGCCAGGTCCGAGTGGACCGCCTCCCGGGCCGTGGCCGCGGCCGTGGCCTTTTGTTCGTACTCGTCCTTGCTGACCACGCCCTGGGCGTAGAGGCTCTTGTACCGGGCCATCTCCTTGGCCGCCTGCTCGGCCTGGGCCCTGGCCTTGGACAGGTCGGCCAGGGCGCCCATCTGGTCGAGCCTCAGCGACGAGGTCGGGTCGATGGAGAACAGCAGGTCCCCGGCGGCCACCTCCTCGCCGTCCAGGAAGTGTATCTTGGCTATGTGGCCGTTGACCCTGGACCTGATGGTCACCGAGTCCGAGGCCTTGACCGTGCCCACGGCGTGGAGGGTCACCGGCGCGTCCTTGGCCACGGCCTTGACCGTGCTCACCGGGACCGGCGGGGCGGTGTGCTGCTTGTCGTCGGGCTTGGAGCAGGCCGCGGACAGGACCAGGGCCAGTGCGCCCGCTGCCAGGAGAAGACGTGTCCGAATCAGTCCGGCGGTCCGCTTGGTCATCTGGAGCCCCTTTTTCTTGGGTGTGGGATTATAGCCCCACATCTACCCGCTGGTGGAGAAAAGTTCAATATAAAAGGTCGGTTTCGGTTTTGCCCTCCAGGGCCCAAGTTTCTTAGTCCTTGACTTTTCTCGTTTTTGGGATAAGCAGTAACCTGCACCGAATTCTTGCGTTCGGCAGCCTTGCCGCGCCTTGCGGGCGGCTTTTCAAGCGGGGCGTTTCCGCCTTGAGGCCGCCCGGTTGGAGAATCCTTGATGGCGATGATAGAGGTCAACGGCCTGCAGAAGTGGTACGGCGAGTTCCACGTGCTCAAGGGCATCACCGAGGAGGTCAACAAGGGTGAGGTCCTGGTCATCTGCGGCCCCAGCGGTTCGGGCAAGAGCACCTTCATCCGGTGCATCAACCGGCTCGAGGAGTACCAGTCCGGGACCATCCGCTTTGACGGCAAGGACATCCACGACAGGGACGTGAACGTCAACTCCCTGCGGGCCGAGATCGGGATCGTGTTCCAGCAGTTCAACCTCTATCCGCACCTGACGGTCTTGAAGAACGTCACCCTGGCCCCGATCAAGGTCAAGGGCATGCCCAAGAACGAGGCCGAGGAGGTCGCCCTGGGCCTGCTCGAGCGGGTCGGGATAACCGACCAGGCCCACAAGTACCCGGTGGAGCTCTCCGGCGGCCAGCAGCAGCGCGTGGCCATAGCCCGGGCCCTGGCCGTGAGGCCCAAGGTAATGCTCTTTGACGAGCCGACCTCGGCCCTTGACCCGGAGATGATAAACGAGGTCTTAAACGTCATGAAGGACCTGGCCCGCGAGGGCATGACCATGCTCTGCGTGACCCACGAGATGGGCTTTGCCCGGGAGGTCTCGGACCGGGTGGTGTTCATGGACGGCGGCGAGGTGGTCGAGGAGGCCCCTCCGGACGAGTTTTTCAAGAACCCCAGGCATGAACGCACCAAGGCGTTTCTCAAGGAAATTCTTTGACGGGCGCTGTGGGTGCGGTCGGCTGCATAACAAATCTCAGGAGGTAGAACATGCTAGGATTGCGCAGGGTTGTCGTTTTGATGCTGGTGTTGGGCCTGGCCGCGGCCTTTGGCTGTTCCCAGGCCCCGGACAAGGCCGCCACGGGCGATACGGCGCAGAGAGCCGTCGCGCCCGAGGCCAAGAAGGACCTGCTCGAGGTCGTCAAGGAGCGCGGCGTCCTGGTGGCCGGCGTCAAGGACGCCGTGGTGCCCTTCGGGTATGTCGATCCCCAGTCCAATCAGATCATCGGCTTTGACGTGGACATCTGCCAGTACCTGGCCGACAAGCTCGGCGTGAAGCTGGACCTCAAACCCGTGACCTCGGCCACGCGCATCCCCATGGTCGCCCAGGGCTCCATCGACCTCGCGGCCGCGACCATGACCCACAAGATATCCCGCGACGACGTCATCGACTTCTCCATCACCTACTTCATGGACGGCCAGAAGGTGCTGGTTAAGAAGGACGGCGGCATCAAGGGCGCGGCTGACCTGGCCGGCAAAAAGGTCGGCACGGCCAAGGGCTCGACCTCGGAGAAGAACATCAAGGCCGTCCAGCCCGACTGCACGGTGCTCTCGTTCGAGGGCTATCCCGAGGCCTTCTTGGCCCTCAAGCAGGGCAAGGTCTCGGCCGTGACCACGGACTCGACCATCCTGTTGGGTCTCAAGAATTCCGACGAGAACCCCGAGCAGTGGGCGATCGTCGGCGACTTCATCGCCGCGGAGCCCTACGGCCTGGGCCTGCCCGAGAACGAGTCCAACTTCCGCGACTTCGTCAACGCCTCGCTCATGGAGATGTGGACCTCCGGCGAGTACAAGAAGATCTACGACAAGTGGTTCGGTCCGGACACCAAGTACTATCTGCCCCTGACCTGGCAGATGGAGATCTGGCCCTAGTTCGTTCTGAAGGCGCCGGGGTGTTTTCAACCGGGCGCTTTGCATAGATTGGGGCGCGCCCGAAAGGGCGCGCCCCAAAATCACGTCGGAAGATCATCTTGAACTATCAGTTCAATTGGCAGTTGGTGCTCAAGGGCGAGTACGCCGACTGGATCGTCAAGGGCCTTGTGGTCACCTTGAAGATCTCGGCCGTGTCCATTGTCCTCGCCCTGCTCATGGGCACGGTCGTGGCCGTGCTCAGGATGACCAGGATAAGGCCCCTGCAGTGGCTGAGCCTGGCCTACACCGAGTTCTTCCGCAACACGCCCCTGCTGGTGCAGCTTTTTTTCTGGTACTTCGGGTGCAACGTCATCCTGCCCGAGGCGGTCAACAAGTGGCTCTACGCCCATGACTACGAGTTCGCCTCGGGCGTCATCGGACTGACCGTGTACACCTCGGCGTTCATCGCCGAGGAGATACGGGCCGGGATATTCTCCATACCCAGGAACCAGATCGAGGCCTCCAGGGCCGTGGGCCTGTCCTTTGTCCAGGCCTACCGCTACGTGATCCTGCCCCAGGCCTTCAGGATAATCATCCCCCCGCTCATCTCCCAGTTCCTGAACCTGATCAAGAACTCGTCCCTGGTCATGACCATCGGGGTCGCCGACCTGACCTACATGGCCAGGCAGGTCGAGTCCTACACCTTCCACGGGTTCGAGGCCTTCACCGTGTCCACGCTGCTCTACCTGGGCATCTCGCTGATCGTCTCCTTCGCCATCACCATGTACAACAAGCACTTCATGCTGCAGGTCAAGTACTAGGAGCCCTCGGATGCATTGGCAGGTGGTCTGGGACAACATGGATTACTTCCTCTGGGGGGCCTTCCCCGAGGGGGCGCTGGGCGGCCTGGCCATGAGCATCATCCTGGCCCTGCTCGGCATATTCTTCGCCTTCTGGCTCGGCCTGGCCGCGGGCCTGATGCGCCTGTCCGGGCGCTGGTGGCTGCACTATCCGGCCCTGGTCTACGTCGAGATCATCAGGGGCGTGCCCCTGTTGATGTGCATATTCTGGTTCTACTTCCTGGCCCCGGTGGTCCTCGGGCACACCATGCCCGAGTTCCAGAGCGCGCTCGTCGCCTTTGTGGTCTTTACCGGGGCGTACGTGGCCGAGATCGTCCGGGCCGGGGTCCTGGCCCTGCCCAAGGGCCAGATGGAGGCCGCCAGGGGCTCGGGCCTGAGCCATGTCCAGGCCATGTGCTTCGTCATCCTGCCCCAGTCCCTGCGGAACATGATCCCCTCGTTCGTGAACCAGTTTGTGAGCCTGACCAAGGACACCTCCCTGGCCTACATCATCGGGGTCAACGAGCTCACCCGCGCCGCGACCCAGGTCAACAACAGGACCATGAACGCGCCCATGGAGATATTTCTGACCATGCTCGTGCTCTACTTCATCGTCTGCTACGTCCTGACCTCCTTCAGCCGGCGGCTCGAAAGGCACCTGGCCCGCTACCAGGCCAGGAACTAGGCCCCGGCCTTGCCTCGGGGCCCGGTTGTGGGGCACATAGGGCCATGACCCGCCCGCGCCTTGATCTGCCCTCGACCCCGGCCCAGGCGGCCGCGTTCATCGAGCACACCCTGCTCAGGCCCGAGGCCTCGGCCGCGGACGTCGAGCGGCTCTGCCAAGAGGCCTTGCGTTTCGGGTTCAGGGCCGTGTGTCTGAACCCCTGGCACGTGTCCAGGGCCGCGGCCCTGCTTGCCGGGCAAGGGCCCTTCGTGGTCTCGGTGGCCGGTTTTCCCCTGGGCGCGGGCCTGAGCCGGGTCAAGGCCCTGGAGGCCGCCGAGGCCGTGCGCCAGGGCGCTTTCGAGGTGGACATGGTCATGAACATCGGGGCGCTCAAGTCCGGCGACGCGGCGGCCGTGGCCAGGGACATCGAGGCCGTGGTCAGGGCCGTTGCCCCCTGTCCGGTCAAGGTGATCCTGGAGACCTGCCTGCTCGATGACCGGGAAAAGGTCCTGGCCTGCGGCCTGGCCGAACAGGCCGGGGCGGCCTTTGTCAAGACCAGCACCGGGTTCGCCCGGGCCGGGGCCAGCGTGGCGGACGTGGCCCTGTTGCGGGCCGCGGCGGGCCCAAAGGTGGGGATCAAGGCCAGCGGCGGGATCAGGACCTTTGAGCAGGTCCTGGCCCTGCTCCGGGCCGGGGCCGAGCGCATCGGGGCCTCGGCCGGGCCGGCCATTGTCAGGGGCTGAGCCGCAGCCCGTTCAGTCGCCAAGCCTGGTGGACACCGACGGGCTCAGCCCGCCCGGGTCCTTGAGCCGGGGCAGAAGCTCCCTGGTGTTCCGGTTTATGGGCAGGGTCCATTGATATCCGGAGACCACGGTGCCGTCCTCTATCAGGGTCACCGTGGCCGAGACGTAGATCACGTTTTCGCCCACGGTGTAGGAGCCCTCCAGGACCGCGTCCATGGGTTTTTTGAGCGCCGTGTCCTTGGGCCGGAACAGGCCCTGGTCCTCTTTTCCCTCGCCCTGTCCCCCGGCCTGTGTCTCGGCCTGGGCCTGGGCCTGTTCCTCAGCGCTCTTCGCCTCCGGGGCCGGGGCCGGGGCCGGGGGCGGGCCGTTGACCACCGGAAAGTCCTTCTGGGCCAGGTACGCGGCCACCTGGTCGGCCACGACCCGGCCCAGGGGCGCCTTGTCCCCGGGGTCGTCGGCGTTGAGGAACGGCCGTCTGTAGATGCGCGAAGTCTTGGGGATGTCGCTTTTCAGATCGCTGACCAGCTCGTCCGCGGCCTCGTAGTTGAGCTCGATGATCGGCGTGTCGTCTTCAATGTACAGGGGGCTGGCCGTGGGCTTGTTGTCGAACATCTCGTTGTAGGTGTTCTTGATGCCCCGCTTGGTCTTGGTCCAGGAGCAGCCCCCGGCCGCCAGCACGGCCAGGGCCGCCAGGGCGAGAATGATCGTTTTTGTCCTCATTTGCAGCATCCTTGACCTCGGGTTGATCCGGCAGCGCCCCTCGTAGCGCTTATCGGCCCGCTCGTCCTGATCTTTATGCCTTGATCCCGGCCAGGACCGCCTGCAGGAGCCTGGCCAGGTCCCCTGAGGCGCGGCCGGCCCGCTCCAGGGTCGTGTCCTCGTCTATCTCCTGCATGCAGTCGGGCAGGTTCTTGTTGGTCAGGCAGCAGATCCCGAGCACGCGCATGCCCAGGTGCCTGGCGGCGATGGTCTCTATGGCCGTGGACATGCCCACGGCGTCGGCCCCCAGGGCCCTGAAGGCCCGGGTCTCGGCCGGTGTCTCCAGGTTCGGGCCCGGGACCTGGAGATAGACGCCGAGCTCCAGGGTCGGTCCCAGGCCTTTGGCCTGGGCCCTGGCGACGCGGATCAGCTCGGGGTCGTAGGCCCGGGACATGTCCGGGAAGCGCCGGCCCCGGAAGTCCGGCTCGAGCGCGGTGAGCGGGCTCTGGCCGGTCAGGTTGATGTGGTCAATGATGCACATGAACGAGCCGATCTCGAAGTTCGGGTTCAGGGCCCCGGCCGCGTTGGTCAGGACCAGGCTGCGCACGCCCAGGCCGCCGAGCACGCGGATCCCGGCGCAGGCCCGGGCCGCGGACAGTCCCTCGTAGAGGTGGAAGCGGCCGCACAGGGCCAGGACCGGCCGGCCGGAGATGGTCCCGGCCACGAGTCGGCCCTGGTGGCCGGGCGCGGTGCCCTGGGGAAGACCGGGGATGTCCTTGTATTCCATGCTCTTGGGGTCCTCGATGCACTCGGCGACCCCGGACAGGCCCGAGCCCAGGACCAGGCCCGTTGTCCCGGCTTGAACATTGTCCAGGTTTTCCTGTATGAGGGATACAGCGTTTTGGATATTCTCACGTTCGAGCACTGGGGCCCCCTGTGTTGCAGATCAACGGAATCTCGGCGGCGGGGCCGGGGGGGTCGCGCTGAAGCGCCGTGCAATTGCTAGCTGGACCAAGGTAGGATCGTCTTATGGATTTCGCCACGCTTTTGGGTTTGCTGTTCGGTCTGTCGCTGGTGGTCGGCGCCATTTTCCTGGGCGGCGCCTTGAATGTGTTCATCAACGTCCCGGGCATGATGATCGTCATCGGCGGCACCCTGGCCTCGATCTGCGTGGCCTTTCCCTTTGAAGAGGTCATACAGGCCTTTACCGCCGGTTTCAAGATGTTCACCTCGCGCAAGGTCAAGGTCAAGGAAGTCATCAACATCATGGTCAAGGTGGCCGAGATCAGCCGGCGCGAGGGCCTGCTCGCCCTGGAGAACGTCCAGACCGAGAACGCGCTGCTCAAGAAGTCCTGCCAGCTCATAGCCGACAACGCCGACCCCCAGCTGATCAGGGACACCCTGGTCATTGAGATAACGTCCATGAAACGGCGGCACAAGGTCGGGCAGGAGGTGTTCAAGAGGCTCGCCGGCCTGGCCCCGTCATTCGGGATGATGGGCACGCTCATCGGCCTGGTCCAGATGCTCTCCCGGCTGGACGATCCCAAGTCCATAGGCCCGGCCATGGCCGTGGCCATCCTGACCACGTTCTACGGCTCGCTCATGGCGACCATCATCTTCATACCCATAGCGGCCAAGCTCAGGGCCAGGACCCTGCAGGAGCAGCTCCACCTGGAGGTCATCTTCGAGGGCGCCAAGTCCATCCTGGAGAACAACAACCCCAGGCTGGTCTACGAGAAGCTCTCGTCCTTTTTGCCGCCCAAGGAGCGCGAGTAGGCCATGTCCGAAGAATACGAGGACATAAGTTTCCTGGCCGAGGAGGAGGAAGAGGAGGAGTCCAAGGACTGGTTGACGACCTTTGCCGACCTGTGCATGCTCCTGCTCGTTTTTTTCGTGCTTCTCTATTCCATGTCCACCCTGGACGTGGACAAGTTCTCCGAGACCTTCACCTCGGTGACCAGGGCCCTGCAGGGCAAGATGGAGAAGATCGCGACCCACAAGATCACCAGGGAGGAGGCCGGGGTCCTGCTGGACCAGGCCATAATGCGCCGCCAGATAATCGAGTCCCAGCGCAAGGTCTTTGCCGACGTCAAGACCCTGCAGACCAAGAAGGGCGTGGAGGGCTTGGTGAGCGCCAATTTCGAGGACGGGCTCATCACCCTGAGGGTGCCCGGGGACGTGCTCTTCCCCCCGGGACAGGTGGACCTGACGCCCATGGGCAGGCTTCTGGTCGGCGAGCTGAAGAACTTCTTCATCCAGCATCCGGACCAGACCATCAACATCATCGGCTACACCGACGACGTCAATCCGTCGGCCGGCTCGCGGTTCAGGGACAACTGGGAGATATCCGCCCTTCGGGCCGTCAACGTGTTGAGATTTCTTGTTGAAATGGGTATAAGACCGAACAGGTTGATGGCCACGGGCCTGGCCGATCTCAAGCCGCTGTTCCCGAACTCGACCGACGAGTACCGGGCCAAGAACAGGCGGGTGGAGTTCGTGCTCGAGAAGCGGGTCACCGGGAACTAGCCATCAGGGGGATCGAAATGGATTTTTCGGTCAACATGCCGGACGAGGACGAGCAACTCAGAAAGGCCTTCAGGACCAGGGTCCCGGGTTTCGACGCCAGGATCGTGGGCACGGGCCGGGTCTTTGCGGTCAAGGACGTGAGCGCCAGCGGCGTGGCGCTCATGGACGAGTCCAAGTCCCTGCGCGAGGGCAAGGCCCTGGAGCTGGAGTTCTTCCTCAACAGGAAGCTGTTTCTCGGCGGGGTCAGGTGCAAGATCATGCGCGTCCTTGACAACGGCATAGTGGGCGTCAACTTCGTGGACCTGGACCGCCATCAGCAGATCAGGCTGGACAAGCTCGTCCTCGAGGTCCAGAAGCGGCTGATCGAACTGCGCAAGGCCAAGAGGGCGGAAGAGTAGCGGACCTTCCGGTGCCGGCCAACAAGCACAAGGTACTCATAGCCAACAGGGGCGAGATCGCCACCCGGATCATCAGGGCCTGTTGCGGTCTGGGCCTGGACTTCGTGTCTCTGGCCACGGCCGGGGACCTGGCCTCGGGCCACGTCTCCCTGGCCCGCGAGCTGGGCGGGGAAAAGGCCTTGTACCGCATCGAGTCCTATCACGACGCCAACGAGATACTGTCCGTGGCCGACGCGGCCGGGGCCACGGCCGTGCATCCGGGATACGGGTTTTTTGCCGAGGACTACCGCTTCGCGCGCCGGACCGCGGCCAGGGACCGGCCCCTGACCTTCATCGGTCCCTCCTGGTGGGCCATCCGCGACCTGGGCGACAAGATAAGCACCAAGAGGATCGCGCGCAGCCTGGGCGTGCCCACGGTCCCGGGCTCGGATAGGCCGGTCTACGACGAGCTCGAGGCCGAGGAGCTGGCCAGGGCCCTGTTCGCCTTCCAGGACGAGCAGGGCGTGGAGAGCGGCTGCGTCCTGGTCAAGGCCTCGGCCGGCGGCGGGGGCATGGGCATCGAGGAGGTCTGGAACATGGACCGCTTCAGGTCCGTGTTCCGCAGGGTGCGCAACTACGCCAAGCGGCACTTCAACGACGAGGGCGTGCTCATCGAGCAGCGCATCCTGGACTTCAACCACCTGGAGGTCCAGATCGTCTCCGAGCGCGGCGGCAGGAACCACGTCCATTTCGGCACGCGCAACTGCTCGATCCAGAGCCTGGGCAGGCAGAAGCGCATCGAGGTCGCGCCGGGCTTCGTCCCGGGCGAGATCGGCTATTACTTCGACGCCGCCGGGGTCCTGGAGGCCATCACCCGCAACTCCCTGGCCATGGCCGCGGAGGTCGGCTACGACAGCGTGGGCACCTGGGAGTGGATAGTCACCCCCAAGGGCGAGCCCTTTCTCATGGAGGTCAACACCCGCATCCAGGTCGAGAACGGCGTCTCGGCGGCGATCGCCAGGCTCAGGGGCGAGCCGGGCGTGGACCTGGTCTCCGAGCACATCCGCCTGGCCCTGGGCGAGCCCCTGGGCTACTCCCAGCAGGACCTGTCCTTTGAGGGCGTGGGCGTGGAGTACCGCATCGTGGCCGAGGACCCCAGGGAGCGCTTCGCGCCCTGGGCCGGACGCATCGAACGCTTCCAGTGGGCCGAGCGGCCCTGGCTGACGGTCCACAGCCACGTGCCCCGGGACGCGGCCTACGACATCCCCATGGACTTCGACCCCAACCTGGCCCTGGCCATTGTCTGGGGCGAGAACCTGGCCCAGGCCAAGGAGCGCGGCAAAAGCTTTCTGAACGAATTGGTCCTGGAGGGCGCGGCGGCCGGGGGCGGGGAGATGCGCTCCAATATCGGCTTTCTCCTGGAGAAGAACCAAAACATTTTGGAATTCTAGGCTGATGGATATCGACAAGAGGCTGCGCGAGCTGGCCGCGAGGCTGGCCTACGTGAACGACGTGTTCGGGCCCAAGGGCGGGGCCAACCACCGGCTCATGAACTCCAGGCTCGGGGAGTTCCTGGACCGCCGGTCGGCCATGGACCCGGACGAGCAGCTCCGGCGCCTGATCCAGCTGGAGGACCTGTTCGCGTTTCTGGAGAAAAAGCTCGCGGCCGAGCTCACGCCCATGGACCTGGTGCGCATCGTGCGCCATCCCCAGAGGGTCTGCCTCAAGGACATCCTGGAGAACGTCTACGACAACTACACCGAGATCGGGGGCAAGGACGAGTTCAGCATCGACCCGAGCATGCTCATCGCCAGGGCCTATTTCACCCGCCGGGTGGGCGAGAGGGTGGTCAACCAGTCGGTCATGGTCATCGGCCAGGAAAAGGGCCACGGCGAGGAGTTCCGCAACGGCGGCTCGGTCAAGCCCTGGGGCAACGCCAAGGCCCTGCACTACATGAGGGTCGCGGAGACCGAGAACATCCCGGTGCACAGCTTCGTGTTCACGCCCGGGGCCTACCCCATCGAGGACTATCCCGGCGCGGCCCAGCAGATAGCCAGGAACCTCTACGAGATGGCCGCGCTCAAGGTGCCGGTGATCTGCGTCGTCTCCGAGGGCGGCTCGGGCGGGGCCGAGGCCGTGGCCCTGGCCGACAAGAGGCTCATGCTCTCCCACGGCTACTACTCGGTCATCTCGCCCGAGGGCGCCGCGGCCATCGAGGCCGGGCTCAGGCTGGGCCAGAAGGCCCCCCCGGCCCTGGCGGACAAGTGCGCGCGCCTGCTCAAGATCACCGCCGCGGACAATTTGCGTTTCGGGTACGTGGACAGGATCGTGCCCGAGCCCGCCCTGGGGGCCCGGGTCCAGGACTACGACTTCTTCAAGCTGCTGCGCGGCGAGCTGATCATGGCCACCAACGAGGTCGTGGGCGCGGTCAAGGGCATGAAGCTGTTCAGGGCCCTGGCCATGCGCCGCGGCGCGAACCGGGAGGCCTTTGAGGTCGAGAACATCTTTATGCGCTGGACCCTGAACGCCAAGGCCAGGGAGCGGCTGGTCCTGCGCCGACGCCGCAAGTACCGGGCCATGAGCCGAAAGGCCCGCCTGGACGGGCGCTCGGTCCTGCGCAGGGCCTGGATGGCGGTCCAGGGGGCGGTCTGGGGGATCAACTCGTTTTTTCGCCACGACCTGTTGGGCAAGCACCGCAGGCGCATGCAGAGGGTCATGGAGGAGATCGGGGCCGAGGCCCATCTGGTCAGGGAGCGCGTGGGCCGGCCGGTGCGCAGCTTTCTGGACCGGGTCTCGGGCCGGGAGCGCCTGGCCTCGGACGAGGCCAGGCAGAGGCTCACCCGCCTGTCGCGGCCCGAGGAGGGCCTTTGCAGGCCCGAGGGCGAGTGGGCCTACCTGAGCCCCAAGAGCCGCGAGGACAGGACCGTGACCTGCCCGAACGCCGAGACCCACGGCTGCCGGGACCTCTGGGCCCCGGACCTGTACGGCGAGTTCGCCGGGGTCTGCGACTGCTGCGGCCACCACTTCCCCATGGAGTACGAGTGGTATCTGCACAACGTCTTCAACTACTCCCCGTCCCGGGAGTTCAACTCCGAGATCGAGTCCGTCAACCCCCTGAGCTACGAGGGCTTCGGCCTCAAGCTGGAGCAGGCCAAGAAGAACTCCGGGAGAAAGAGCGCCTGCGTCACCTTCGAGACCGAGATGCAGGACGTCAAGGCCGTGGTCGCGGTCTTGACCGCGACCTTCAGGGGGGGCACAGTGGGGGCCGCCGAGGGGGAGAAGTTCATCCTCGCGGCCGAGAGGGCGATGAGCAAGCGCTTTCCGCTCATCGCCTACGTGCACGGCACCGCGGGAATAAGGATCCACGAGGGCACCCACGGGGTGATCCAGATGCCGCGCTGCGTCATGGCCGTGCGCCGGTACATCGACGCCGGGGGGCTGTACCTGGTGCTCTACGACACCAACTCCTACGCCGGGCCCGTGGCCTCGTTTCTGGGCTGCTCCCCGTACCAGTTCGCGGTGCGCTCCTCCAACATCGGGTTCGCCGGGCCGGGCGTGATCCTGGAGACCACGGGCCTGGAGACGCCGCCGCACTACCAGGGCGCGTATCAGGCCCTGGCCAGGGGGCACATCCATGGTGTATGGGACCGCAGGGAGATAGGCAGGAATCTGTACCAGGCCCTCATGACCATGGGCGGCCGCAACCTCTACTACCGCTGAGCCGGTCTCGACCGGCGGGCCGAGGGTCGTGCAAGTGCTGAACGTCAAGGGACTGCTCGAGGATATCAAGGCCTCGCCGTACGAGGAGATAGTCATCGCCGCCCCGCACACCGGCGTGGTCGAGTTCGCCGGGATAAGGCCCGGGGACAAGGTCCAGGGCCGCAGCGGTACCTGGAAGGAGAAGCCCGGGACCGTTCTGGCCCACCTGACCAGGGAGAAGAACAGGAAGCCGCTCTGCGCGCCGGAAAAGGGCGAGGTGGTCGAGGTCCACGTCGAGCTCGAGGGCAGGTTCGTGGAGGCCGGCGAGCCCCTGGCCGTGATCCGCCACTTCCTGACCAGGAAGGAGGTCATCGAGCTCATTTTAAAGAAGGCCCTGTCGCTCTTCCCGGCCCCGGAAAAGGCCAAGTACTACTTCGTCCCGGAGATAGACCAGAAGCTCAAGGTCTCGGGCAAGCGCTCGGTCAAGCTCAGGGACGGCATGGAGGTGTTCATCGTCTCGCGCATGAAGCGGGAGACGGTCTTGCCCTACACCGGGCCCGGGGGGATAATCTACTCGGTCTACTTCCACCGGGGCGACAATGTGGACGCCGGGCAGCCGCTCATAGGCGTGTGCCCCGAGGACCAGCTCTCCTTGATCCAGGACGTGGTCACCAAGGTCCAGAGCGAGTGGGAGGAGGTCGAATAGCCTTTTGGGGGGCGCGCGATGGGACGAGTGCTGCAGATACGGGTAATGGCCGTGACCTACGATCCGGCCGAGGTCCAGAAGCGTTGGCCTTTTTTGCGCAGCCTGGCCTGGGCCGACGGCGCGCCGTCCGAGCCCCGGGCCGGGGTCCTGGAGATGACCCAGGCCCTGGCCGACAGGCTGGGCATCGGGATGCTGCCCCAAAGCGCGGCCCGGGCCCTGGGCCCGGAGATAAAGGCCGCCGACTCCCTGCGCCTGCGCCTGGAGGCCGGGCTCGCGGACTGGCGGCCCGCTGAGGCGGACAGGTTGAGCTACGAGCTGGAGGAGGCCCTGGACGGCCTCGAGGAAAAGGCGGGTAAACTATAGGCCCCGGCCCGGTCCGGGGGCCTGCAAGCATGAGGAGCGAGTATGGCCGGCAGTATGAACAAGGTCCTTCTGGTCGGCAGGTTGGGGCAGGACCCCAAGTTGTCCTACACGACCTCGGGCCAGGCGGTGGCCAATCTGCGCATGGCCACCGACGAGGGCTACAAGGACAGGCAGAGCGGCCAGTGGGTGGACCGGGCCGAATGGCACAGCGTGGTCGTCTGGGGCCAGCAGGCCGAGTTCTGCTCCAACTATCTGTCCAAGGGCTCCCTGCTTTTGGTCGAGGGCCGTCTCCAGACCCGCAAGTGGCAGGGCCAGGACGGCCAGGACCGCTACACCACGGAGATCGTGGCCCAGAGGGTCCAGGGCCTGGACCGCAGGCAGCAGCAGGAAGGGCAGTCTCCGGGCGGCCCGCAGCCCGGACAGGCCTCCCAGGCCAAGGCCCGCCAGAGGCCGGCCCAGGCCGAGGGCCAGCCCGAACCGGACGAGGACCTGGGCCCGGCCTTCCCCTCGGAGGCCAGCGGCATGGACGACGTGCCCTTCTGACCCGGCCCGCGGCCCGGTCAGCAGACCTCGTTTGAATAAAACGAGTTGTAGGCCAGGACCACCCCCACGGCAAAGGCCGCGGCGGCCACGCCGATGAGCGAGTTGACGTAGGCCGGGGCGCTCAGGGCCAGGCGGATGAGCACCGTGGTCAGGGCGAAGCCGGAGTAGCGGAATATGGCCCTGAAGGTGGGCAGGTGCCTCTGGGACAGAAAGACTATGAGGATGTCGCTGAAGATGAGCAGGGTGTAGAAGGCCGGGAAGAACTCGTCTCCGTTCGGCCCCCCGGCCAGGGCCTTCCAGGCGTGGACGCAGCCCAGGCCCGCGAACGCGGCCAGCAGGGCCAGGGCGATGATCTTTTTGGCGGCCACGAAGCAGTAGCGGCTCTCGCCCTGGGTTATGGCGTCGCGGTGTTTTCGCTGTAGCCGGTAATATATCCCCAGGATCACGAACACGGCCAGGGCGCCCACGGCGTCCGAGCAGATGCGCAGAAGGGTGTCCGTGTGCCCGATCACCGAGATCGGCTCCGGGAACGCGGCCAGATCCTTGAACGCGCTGCGCAGCAGAATGAGCGACAGTATCTCTATCTGCTTGCCCACGCTCCAGGATATGGAGCAGGGGATGGCGAAGATCAGGCTCACGACCTCGATGACCAGCACCAGGCCGAAGGCCAGGTCCACGGCCCGGAAGTGGTTGGTGGGCGTGATGTCCGCCAGCCCGGGCGGCAGCAGGCCGCGCCGGGCCAGCTCGATGCCCAGAAGCGTGGCCAGGAACACGAGCACCAGGACCCCGGCCGTGAACCTGTGGGTTTTGCGGTCTTCCCAGAACCTGTGCAGGGGCTCGAAGGCGTGGGTCGCCGCGTCGTAGATTCCGGTCATGGCCATGGCTGGTTCCTGCGGGCTGCGGCCGGGGAGCGGCCGGAGTAGGTCCTAGACTTCGAAGAGCATTTCGAGGTCGTCGCGGGTCAGGTTCTTGAGGGCCGACTGGCCGGGGATGATGGACTCGGCCACGCCCTTTTTCTGCTCCTGGAGCTTGAGTATCTTCTCCTCCACGGTGTTCTGGCAGATCATCTTGTAGGCGAAGACCTGCCTCCTCTGTCCGATGCGGTGGGTGCGGTCCGTGGCCTGGTTCTCCACGGCCGGGTTCCACCACGGGTCGTAGTGGATCACGTAGTCCGCGGCCGTGAGGTTCAGGCCGGTGCCCCCGGCCTTGAGGGAGATCAGGAAGATCGGGATGTCCGGGTCCTCGTTGAAGCGGTCCACCTGCTCGAAGCGGTCCTTGCTCGATCCGTCCAGATAGGCGTAGGGCGTGCCCTGGATGTTCAGCCAGGACTTGATGACCTGGAGCATCTGCACGAACTGGGAGAAGACCAGGACCTTGTGGCCGCCCTCGACTATGTCCGTGACCAGGTCCTTGAAGGCGTCGAACTTGCCCGAGGGCAGGTTGGCGTTGAGCCCGGGCATGTCCAGCTTCAGAAGCCTCGGATGGCAGCAGATCTGGCGCAGCTTGAGCAGGGCGTCCAGGATGGACATCTGGCTCTTGGCCATGCCCTTTTCCTCGACGTCCTTTAAGACCTGCTCCTTGAGCCGCTTGGCCAGGGCCCCGTAGAGGGCGCGCTGCTCCTCGTCCAGGTCGCAGTAGTAGGTGGTCTCGATCTTGGGCGGCAGGTCCTTGGCCACCTCGGCCTTGGTCCGGCGCAGGATGAACGGTTTGACCCGGCTGCGCAGGTAGTCCAGGGTCTCCTGGTCGCCGTCCTTGATCGGCTTGACGATGCCCTTTTGAAAGGCGTGCTGGGAGCCCAGGAATCCGGGCATCAAGAACTCGAACAGGGACCAGAGCTCGAAGAGGTTGTTCTCGATCGGCGTGCCGGACAGGCAGAGCCTCATGTCGGACTTCAGCCTGCGCACCGAGCGCGCGGTTATGGTGTTGGGGTTTTTTATGTTCTGGGCCTCGTCCAGGATGATGACCTTGTAGGAGTACTTGAGCAGCTCGTCCAGGTCGCGGCGCAGCAGGGCGTAGGTGGTGATGATCAGGTCCGAGTCCTTGATCTTCTTGAACAGGTCCTCGCGCCGCGCGCCGTATATGGTCAACAGCTTGATGTCCGGCGTGAACTTGGCGGTCTCGCGTTCCCAGTTGGGCAGCACCGAGGTCGGCACGATGATCAGGTTCGGGCCGCGGTGTCCCTTTTCCATGACGTGCTGGAGAAAGGCCAGGGTCTGGACGGTCTTGCCCAGGCCCATCTCGTCGGCCAGTATGCCGCCGAAGCCATAGTCGCGCAGGAAGTTCAGGTAGCTCAGGCCGCTGACCTGGTAGGGCCTGAGCTTGGCGTTCAGGCCCTTGGGCTGGTCGATGTGCCTGATGCTCTGGAAGTTGGTGATCTTTTCGCGCAGGTTGACGTAGAAGGCGTCGGTCCTGGTCTGGGGTATCTCCTCCAGGAGCTTGTCCAGGACCGGGATCTCGAACTGCTGGAAGTTTTTCTGGGGCGGCTTGTCGGGCGGGTATCCCAGGGCCTTGAGCCTGCCTCCCAGGGCCCTGAGCCAGGGCTCGGGCAGGCTGGTGTAGGAGCCGTCCTTGAGCTGGACGTAGCGCTTGCCCGAGGTCCAGGCCTTCCATATCTTGTCTATGGGCACCTTCTGGTTGTCGTACTCCACGGCCAGGTCCAGGTTGAACCACTTGTTTTCCTCGTCGGTTTCGAGCTCGGCCACGATCTTGGGCTTGGCCGCCCGGACCTTGTACCGGGACAGGTTCTGTTCGCCGTACACCCGGTAGGCCTCAAGGAGCATGGGGTAGTAGTCGAGCAAAAAGTTTATGGCCGCCTCCTGCTCCATGAACCAGGTCTGGTTGTTCCTGGGCTGGAAGCCCATGCCCTGGAGCTCGGCGAAGAGCACGGCCTCCTCGTCCTGGGCCCTGCGGATGAGGAATGACTTGCCCTTGGCGTGGTAGCTGCCGGTCTGCAGGTCCGGGTTGGGGCCGGGCAGGGAGACCTCGCCGTCCGCGGTCTGGTAGATGTTCTCTATCTTGAGCACCAGCAGGCTTCCCTCTTCGTCCAGGAAGAGCTTGGGATTGAAGGTCGCCGGGGCGTAGATGGGCTTCATCCGCTCCAGGAACTCCTCCTGGCCGTAGAGGTCGGAGCTGGGTATCCGGGTCCAGACCCGGTCCAGGAACTCGGAGATGTCCGCGTGGGGGATCAACGGCCGGTGCTCGACCAGGTTCTGGATGAGCACCGGGTCCAGGCCGGTCTGGACCGGATAGAACACGCCCTTCCAGTAGACCCACAGCGGGAGCCTGCCGTAGAAGTATATCTCGGGGTCCTCCTCGATGCGGTAGGGCGGCTTGCCCTCCTGGGACAGGAGGATGTCGAAGCTCAGGCCGTTCTCGGATATCTGCGGCGAGAGCTTGAGCTGCATGGTCTTGTTCTCGATGCGCACGGGCTGGTCCGTGTCCCTCAGAAACAGGTAGTAGTCGTTCTTGACCGCCCTGAAGAACCAGGAGTGCAGGCCGGCCGGGATGTCGACCCTGTGGCCGGCGTAGTCGAGGTAGTGGCCGATGAGCTGGGCCACGCGGGGCAGGGACGGCGCGGTCTCGCTCCAGTCGGGGTTGTTGGCGATGTCCTGGAGGGTGACCGGGGTCTGGACCGTGGACAGGCCGGACTTGTTCTGCCGGGCCCTGAAAAAGGCCACCTGGAGGCGTCCGGGTTCGGGGTACAGCCGGTAGACCAGGTAGTGCCTGCCGGCCTCGGGCTCCAGCTCGGTGGCGAAGAAGTTCCTGAAGGTCTGCCTCCATTCGGTCCTGGGCACGGGCGGCCTTTCGCCGGAGTCCTCCTTGAGGGTCTTGAGTATGTTGAGGGCCGTGGCGCCGACGTGTTTGCAGACCCCGGAGAACGACTCCGGGCAGTTGCAATAGTAGTTGACGGTCTTGTCCTCGAGGTTCAGGCCCAGTTCCGAGGTGTAGACCTGGAAGTCGTCCCCCTGCACCTGCCCGTCCACGTCGAGATACTGGTCCCGCTTCTTGAGGCTGATCTTCTGAACCCTGCCGGATTCCGCCAATTCGCGCGACCCTTCCAGTATATAGTCTGGTATGGTGTGGGAAACGAAATTGTCTAGTATGTTCTTGACGATGGCGTCATCAGGACTGGCCATTTATATGGGAAAACTCCTTCTGGGCGTATTTGCATTCCGGCCCGGATAAGGGGTATCCAGCAACTTGCCGGCCGGCGACTTGATCGGCGAACCCTAAGGTACGCCGTTATACTAGAAGAAGTGCATGTCCTGTCAAGGCCTGGTCGGATTTTTTATGCCCTCGTTAAGGTCTTTTGCCTTTGACCTTCGCCTGGAGAGAGGATCATGGCCCTGATGCCCTTGTCGATGCGCAAAGCCGCGGGCGGTCTTTTGGCCGTCTTGGCCTGCGCGCTGCTCGTGGCCGGGTGCGAGGGCCGGGACTTGTCCGGCCGGCGCGCCCCGGATCAGGGCCGGGAGCGGCCCGGGGCCTCGGTCCCGGTCAGCGGCGGCCGGATCATACAGGCCATGCTCGGCGAACCGAGCAACCTCATCCCGCCCCTGGCCACGGACGGGGCCTCGCACGAGATAGCCGACCACATCTACGTGGCCCCGCTCAAGTACGACAAGGACATCGAGCTCAGGCCCTGGGCCGCGGAGAGCTACGAGATACTCAACCACGGCCGCCTGTTGCGCTTCAGGCTCAGGCAGGACATCCGCTGGTTCGACGGCCGGCCCCTGACCGCAAAGGACGTGGAGTTCACCTATCGCTTGATGATCGACCCCAAGACGCCCACGGCCTATGCCGAGGACTACAAGGCGGTCAAGGAGTTCAGGGTCCTGGACCCCTACTGCTTCGAGGTCGTGTACGACAAGCCGTTCGCCCGGGCCCTGACCACCTGGGCCCACGCCATCCTGCCCAAGCACGCCCTCGAGGCCGAGGACCTGCTCGACACCAAGTACAGCCGCCGGCCCCTGGGCGCGGGCGCCTACAGGCTCAAGGAGTGGGTCCCGGGCAGGCGCCTGGTGCTCACGGCCAACCCGGACTACTTCGAGGGCCGTGCGTACATCGACGAGGTCGTGTACCGGATAATCCCGGACCAATCCACCCAGTTCATGGAGCTCGCGGCCGGGAACCTGGACTCCATGGGTCTGACCCCGACCCAGTACCTGCGCCAGACAGACTCCCCGTGGTGGCAGGAGAACTTCAGGAAGTACGAGTACCTGTCCTTCAGCTACAGCTATCTGGGCTACAACCTGTCCTGCGACCTGTTCAAGGACGTCCGGGTCCGCCGGGCCATCGCCATGGCCATAGACAAGCGCGAGCTGGTCAAGGGGGTCTTGTCCGGGCTGGGCGTGCCGGGCGTCGGGCCCTACAAGCCCGGGACCTGGGCCTACAACGAGCGCCTGGCCCCGTATGAGTACGATCCGGCCAAGGCCAAGGCCCTGCTGGCCGAGGCCGGCTGGACGGACACGGACCACGACGGGGTCCTGGACAGGGACGGCAGGCCGTTCTCGTTCACCATCCTGACCAACCAGGGCAATTCCCAGCGCATCGCCGCCGGGACGATCCTCATCCACAGGCTCGGGGCCGTGGGCATCAAGGTCAGGGTCCGGACCGTGGAGTGGGCCGCGTTCATCAAGGAGTTCGTGGACAAGGGCCGCTTCGAGGCGGTCATATTGGGCTGGAGTATTTCACAAGACCCTGATATCTATGATGTCTGGCATTCGTCAAAGGCGGTCCCGGGCGGGCTCAACTTCATCGGCTACAAGAGCCCGGAGCTGGACGAGCTCCTGGAAAAGGGCAGAAGGACCCTGGACAAGGCCAGGCGCAAGGAGATTTACGACCGGGTGCAGGAGGTCCTGCACCGGGACCAGCCTTACTGTTTCCTGTACGTGCCCATGTCCCTGCCCATACTGCACGCCAGGATCAAGGGGGTCGAGCCGGCCCCGGCGGGCATAGGCTACAACTTCAACCAGTGGTGGATCCCCAAGGATTTGCAGAGAAGGGTCGAGGACCGTTAGCGCATGATCCGCATAAACGAGATAATCGACAAGGTCGCCTCGTACATCGAGAACCCGGACCTGGACCTGATCCGCAAGGCCTACGTGTTTTCCGCCCAGGTCCACGAGGGCCAGGTCCGGCTGTCCGGGGAGCCCTATCTCTCGCACCCCATGGAGGTGGCCAACATCCTGGCCGAGCTGCATTTGGACGAGGCCACGGTCACGGCCGGGCTTCTGCACGACACCATCGAGGACACCGGGACCACGGTGGACGAGATCGAGGAGCTCTTCGGCGAAGAGGTGGCCGACATCGTCGACGGGATGACCAAGATCGGCAAGATGCAGTTCGAGTCCAAGGCCGTGGCCCAGGCCGAGAACATGCGCAAGATGATCCTGGCCATGGCCGAGGACATCCGCGTGCTCATGGTCAAGCTGGCCGACAGGCTGCACAACATGCGCACCCTGGAGTTCCAGCCCACGATCAAGCGCCAGCTCGTGGCCCAGGAGACCCTGGACATCTACGCGCCCCTGGCCAACAGGCTGGGGCTGCACATGCTCAAGAGCGAGCTGGAGGACTACTGCCTCAAGTACCTGAAGCCGGACGTGTTCGCCCAGATACAGGACGGGGTGACTCATTACCACGCCGCGGGCCAGGACTACATCAACAAGGTCATCGGCCTGGTCAGCGAGATGTTGGAAAAGAACGGGATCAAGGCCAGGGTCTTTGGCCGGACCAAGCATTTCTACAGCATCTACAGCAAGATGGTTCAACAGAACCTGAGCCTGGACCAGATATACGACCTGATCGCCTTCAGGGTCATAGTCGACGGCATCAAGGAGTGCTACGCCACCCTGGGCCTGATCCACTCCATCTGGAAGCCGGTGGCCGGCAGGTTCAAGGACTACATCTCCATACCCAAGGCCAACATGTACCAGAGCCTGCACACCACGGTCATCGGGCCCGAGGGCGAGGGCATAGAGATCCAGATCCGCACCGAGGAGATGAACCGGGTCGCGGAGCACGGCGTGGCCGCGCACTGGCAGTACAAGGAGCGCCACGAAAAGGCCGGGGCGGCCAGGGACGCCGAGCGCTTCTCCTGGCTCAGGCAGATACTGGACTGGCAGCGGGAGCTGGCCGACCCCAGGGAGTTCATGGCCTCGCTGCGTTTCGACCTCTTCCAGGACGAGGTCTACGTGTTCACCCCCCGGGGGGACATCAAGGAGCTTCCCGAGGGCGCAACGCCCGTGGACTTCGCCTACTCCATCCACACCGAGGTCGGGGACCACTGCGCCGGGGCCAAGGTCAACGGCCGGCTGGTGCCCCTGAACACCGCGCTCAAGAACGGCGACCGGGTCGAGATAATCACGGACAAGAACCGCAAGCCCAGCCGGGACTGGCTCAAGTTCGTGAAGACGGCCAAGGCCATCACCCGGGTCAAGCACTACGTCCGCACCGAGGAGCGCGCCAGGAGCATCGTCCTGGCCAAGGAGCTCCTGGAGCGGGAGGGCCGCAAGGTCGGGATCAACGTGGCCAAGGGCATGAAGGAGGGCCATTTCCTGCGCCTGGCCGTGGAGTTCAACTACGGCAGCGTGGACGAGCTCCTGTCCCAGGTCGGCTACTCGCGCATCACGCCCAAGAAGGTCATAAGAAGGCTCTACACCATGCTGCACGGCGAAAGGCGCGAGGATGAGCAGCAGGAGCGCGAGGAGGAGCAGCGGGTCCGCGAGCGCGCCGCGGCCGAGCCGGCCAGGACCAAGGGCGAGGGCATCAAGATAAGCGGCGTGGACAACATGCTCATCCGTTTCGCCAGCTGCTGCAACCCCCTGCCGGGCGAGCCGATCATCGGATACATCACCCGGGGCCGGGGGGTGACCATCCACACGACTTCCTGCGCCAACGTCAAGAAGTTCGAGCCCGAGAGGCTGTTGAGCGTCACCTGGGAGGGCCAGGAGGACAAGCCCTATCCGGCCCGGGTCAGGATCAAGTGCCGCAACGTGAAGGGCGTGTTGGCCCATATCTGCGGGGTGTTGAGCGAGGAGAACGTGAACATCGATTCCGGGGCCATCCACTCGGACGTGGACGGCACCTCGACCATCGAGTTCACGGTCGAGGTCCGGGGCCTGGGCCAGCTCCAGACGGCCCTGGCCAGGGTCCAGGTCCTGGACGAGGTCTCCGAGGCGGTGAGGATATCTTAAAACGCGGCAGGGCGGCCCGGGTCCGGACAAAGGCCCGCGCCGACACGGCGCGGGCCTTTGCTTTTTTCAGGGCCGGCGGACCGCTGGCTTGGGACCGCTACTTGGGATGGCACTTGGCGCAGGCCGTGGGCCCGGCGGCCTTGTTGGCCTTCTTCAGGTCCTTGTGGCAGCCCAGGCAGCTGTTCTTGGCCGTGGCGTGGAACGCGGCGTAGAACGAGTCCTCGCCCTTCTTGGCCTTGAAGTTGGCGTGGCAGCCCTTGCTCGAGCAGCCCTTGAGATCGCCCTTGCCGTCCCACTTGTGATGGCAGGCCTTGCAGTCCAGGGCCTTGTGCCCGGCGTGGGAAAAGGCCACCGGGGTCTTTGTGGCCTTGGCCCCGGCAGGCGCCTTGAGGACCAGGTCGCAGGGCGCCTTGGGCTGGGTCGCGCCTGCCGGGGACGGGGCCGAAAGGCCGACCGCGATCAGGCAGGCCAGCCCTAGTGTCAGGATGCGCTTCATCTCAAAACCTCCTTTGGGCTTGGTTTCAAGACTACTGAAGCAACACCCGTGCCAGGGTCAACTTATCGATAAAATTGATTTATCCGCGGTGGGCGGCCGGGGCGCGGGTAATTATTGCGCACCGCGGCCCATTTTTTCCCGCTCCGCTCAGGCGCCCACGGAAAAGAGCCGCTCCATGTCGAACTTGGAGACCGAGCGGTAGGCGATGAGCGTCTCGGAGGCCTTGATGCCGTCCACCTGGAGGAAGTGCTCGGTGACCACCCTGGCCAGGGCCTCGTTGTCCGGCACCCGGACCATGGCCACCAGGTCGAAGCGTCCGCCCACGGAGTAGACCTCGCTGACCCCGTCTATGTCCACCAGCTTCTGGGCCACCTCGTTGATCATCTTGGGCTCCACGTTCATGAGCACTATGGCGTTGACCATAATCGCCTCCCGGGCTGTTCATGGTTTCATCGGCCGTTTAGGCCGCCTTGTCCGGATGAAGGGTAATGCGCATCCGCCCCGGCTGTCCAGGGGCGGTTGCGCCCGGTCCCTGGTCCTTGGGCCCGGCCTCAATGGCTGATCGTCGCCTTCCAGTGCCCGACGCTGGGGTTGCGCAACAGGCCGGTCTCCTGGCCGAGCTCAAAGGCCAGGAGCAGGCCGAAGGCCAGGATCAGGACCAGCGCGGCCGGCCTCGCCCTGCCGCGGGCCTGCTTGAAGGCCACCACCCCGGGCAGGATGCCGAAGATCAGGTTTATGCCCACCCCGCCGACCAGGTCCAGGGCCTTGAGGAACAGGTCCGGGTCGATGACCGTCACGCACAGGGGCGGCAGAAACGAGAGGCAGGCGGCGCTGATCCGGCCCTTGGTCCCGGGGAGCCTGACCAGATCGCCCAAGAAGCTGCTCAGGGCCAGGCCGTTGGTCATGTAGGAGGTGCTGATGGCCACAAAGGCGAAGACCAGGGCCGCGGCGCTGAACACGCCGGAGCCGATCATCCCGGCCATGGGCACCGTGGCCGGCAGGTCGTGCTCAAAGGCGTAGGTCAGCGTCCGGTCCCCAAGCCCGTCCACGGGTATCGCGCCCATGGCCACCAGGACCCAGACCGTGTTCATGGCCAGGCCGATGAGCGTGCCCAGGACAATGGCCCTGCGGATGGAGCGCTGGTCGAAGTCCATGCTCCGGCAGAGCGAGGGGATGATGTTGTGGAAGTGGAAGGAGGTGACCATGATCGGCAGGGCCGCGGGCAGGAATCCCCAGTCCACGTGGGCCAGCCGGGCCGGGTCCATGTGCTCGAGGCCCATGGCTACGAGCGTGCCGAAGGCCAGCCACATGGCCAGCACGAGCACGGCGTTGCCCCTGCGTATGACGGTCATGCCGAACAGGGCCACGGTCGTGACCGGGATGAAGAAGGCCACGATCAGAAGCGGGCGGGGGACGTGGTTTCCGAGGACGCTCTCCAGGATGGCCGAGCCGCCGCTCAGATAGGCGACCATGATGCCGTAGAGCAGGACCATGTTCCCGATCACCGCGGCCCATTTTCCGGCGTGGCCGAGCTGCTCCTCGAAAAAGGTCGGCAGATCGGCGTTTTTGCCCTGGGTCAGGCTTTTTTGGTTGGCCAGGATCAGGGCCGTGGAGAGCATCAGGGCCCAGACCCCGACCATGGCCAGGATGGACGGCGCAAGGCCCGCCAGCCCGGTCTTGATGGGCAGGGCCAGTATCCCGGCGCCGATGAGGTTCCCGGTGACCACAAAGGCCGTGGTCAGGACGGCGGCCTTGGCTTTGCCTTTGGTCATGCGCTTTTTTTCCGTGTCCGGTCGGGTTGTTTTGGTTGGTCAGCAGTTGACCATGCTCACGCCGAGCCCGCCCAGGGCGGTCTCCTTGTACTTGTCGGACATGTCCCGGCCCGTGGCGGCCATGGCCCGGATGACCTGGTCCAGGCCGACCAGGTGCTGGTTTCCGGCCTCCGAGCAGGCGATGAGCATGGCGTTGTAGGCCTTGACCGCGCCCATGGCGTTGCGCTCGATGCAGGGTATCTGGACGTACCCGGCGACCGGGTCGCAGGTCATGCCCAGGTGGTGCTCCAGGGCGGTCTCGGCGGCGTTCTCGACGATCTTCAGGGGCTTGCCCGCGGCCTGGGCGAGCATGGCCGCGGCCATGGCCGCGGCGACCCCTATCTCGCCCTGGCAGCCGACCTCTGCCCCGGCCACGCTGGCGTTGCGCTTGACGATGAGGCCCACGGCCGCGGCGGCCAACATCCCGTTGACCAGGTTTTCCTCGGGCAGGTCCATGATCCGGCGCATGACGTACAGGCAGGCCGGGATGACCCCGGCCGAGCCGCAGGTCGGCGCGGTGACCACGGTGTGGCCGGAGGCGTTCTCCTCGGCTACGGCAAAGGCGCAGGCGTCCAGGGCGAGCATGAGCCGGCCCCTGGATTGGGGGCAGCTTCGGTAGTGGGCGAACATGGCCTTGGCCTTGCGGGCCAGGCCCAGGGGCCCGGGCAGGACCCCGTCGGCCTTGAGGCCGCGGGCAACGGCCTGGTCCATGACCCGGATCATGCGCCTGAGCCCGGAGACGATCTTGGGCCTCGGCAGGCCGCTGATCGCGGTCTCGTTGTCGAGCATGACCTGGTTGAGGGACAATCCGCGCTCAATAATGATCTTTTCCAGCCCGCGCATGGTCGCGTAGGGGTGCGCGGGCGCGCCGCGTTTAGGCGGGATGCGTCCCTCCCAGTGAATGAACCCGCCGCCTATGGAGTAATACTGCCTCTCGAACAGGGCCTTGCCGTCTGGGTCCAGGAGCCCGATGACCAGGGTGTTGTTGAACGGAAAGTCGTGCTCCACGGAGTCGAAGATTACGTCCTGGGCCCTGAGGGCGATTTCCCTGCCGGGCAGGGACAGGTTGTGCGCCGCGTCTTTGTCGGCCAGGCCGTCGAGGAACTCCGGGGGGCAGGTCTCGGGCGTCTGGCCCAGCAGCCCGGCCATGACCGCCCGATCCGTGCCGTGTCCCTCGCCCGTGGCGCTGAGCGAGCCGAACAGCCTGACCTGGACGCGGCTGGCCCGGGCCAAAAGTTCCGGGCCCAGGTCTTGGACGGCCTTTATGAATTCCCCGCCCGCGACCATGGGGCCGATGGTGTGCGAGCTGGACGGTCCCGGGCCGATCTTGAAGAGCTCGAATATGGAGGTGTCGATGGGGTCCATGCCCGCTCCTGTTGCGTTTTTTTTACATAAAAAACCGGAAATTGGCAAAGCGGCCTGGCCGGGATTTTCGGGGCGGAGGGCGGGCGGCGGCCGGGAATGGGCCGGGCGGGTAGAATTTGTTGTTTTAGTTTTTATATTGCCAAAAAAAGCAAAGGGCTTGCGGGGTGACCCCGCAAGCCCTTGATTTTCTGGTCGGGATGGCGCGATTTGAACGCGCGGTCTCTGCGTCCCGAACGCAGCGCTCTACCAGACTGAGCCACATCCCGACGGTCAGGAAGAAGAGGTCAATAGCCAAAAGCTCCTTAAAAGGCAAGGGCCGAGGCCTTGGGAATGCCTCTTCTTTGGTTAGACAAGAAAAATGAAATATGACACTATCATTTCAAATCCGGGGGCGGTGAAAAGAGCCGTTCGGCCCTGCTTCGGCCGGGCCCCGGGCCCCTGTTTGCGGCAGACCCCGAACGGTGCCGGCCTTATTTTCGGTCCTGTCAAAGGAGCAGTGGATGATCAAGGTCGTTGTGGTTGATGACTCCGCCTTCATGCGCAAAGCCATCAGCACAATGCTCGAAAAGGACCCCGGCATCAAGGTGGCGGCTACGGCCCGCAACGGCGAAGAGGGTCTCGAAGTCATCCGCAAGCACGACCCCGACGTGGTCACCATGGACATCGAGATGCCGCGCATGGACGGGCTCACCGCCCTGCGCCGGATCATGATGGAAATGCCCAGGCCCGTGCTCATGATCAGCTCCCTGACCACCGAGGGCGCGGAGGCGACCCTCAAGGCCATGGAGCTCGGGGCCGTGGACTTCATCCCCAAACAGCTGTCCATGGTCTCCCTGGAGATCGTCAAGATAGAAAAGGACCTCATCGCCAAGGTCAGGTCCGTGGCCCACCGCAAGCTCGTGTTCAGCCGCACCCCGGACAGGGCCGAGGCCAAGGCCCGTCCGGAGGCGGTGGTCCGGCCCTCGGGCGTGCAGGTCCGCGACGTGGTCGCCATCGGCGTGTCCACCGGAGGGCCGCCCGCCGTGCAGAAGGTGCTTTCCGCCCTGCCCGAGGACTTTCCGGCCGGCATCCTCATCGCCCAGCACATGCCCAGGGCCTTTACCGGCCCGTTCGCCAAACGCCTGGACGGGGTGTGCAAGATCGGGGTCAAGGAGGCCGAGTCCGGGGAGCGCTTCAAGCCCGGACAGGCCTATGTCTCGCCCGGCGGGCGGCATATTTCCATTTGTCAGCGTTCGAGCCGGCTGGAGGTGGATGTCTCGGACACTCCGTCGGACGCCCTGTACAGGCCTTCGGCCAACGTGCTTTTGAAATCCCTGGCCCAGAGCCTGGGCCGCCGTTCCCTTGGGGTCATCATGACCGGCATGGGCAGCGACGGGGCCGAGGGGGCCGGCGAATTGAAAAAAAACGGCGGGCGGATTATCGCTCAGAGTGATTCCACATGCGTGGTCTACGGCATGCCCAGGGCGGTGGTCGAGGCCGGGATCACGGACGCCGTGGTCGACATCGAGGACATGGCCGGAGCGATCATGGACAACCTGTACGTATGACGCCGGACGGACCGGCCTGGATGGGGTGCTTTACGGGGGTGTGCGGGCTATGCCGGACGTGAAGGAAATTCTCGAAGGGTTGAGAAGCGACGACAACGAGGTCCTGCGCGAGGCGGCCTTCCAGGCCGGCGAGCTGGACCTGAAGGACGCCGTGCCTCTGTTGGTCGGTCTCTTGGAAACCAGCAACATCGGGGTCCAGGAGGCGGCGGACAACGCCCTGCGCAGGATCGCCGGCCCCGAGGCGGTCCAGTCCGTGATCCCGCTGCTCAGGTCCGAGAACGCGCCCTCGCGGAACATGGCCATGGACATCCTGCGGGTGATCGGTTGCGACGACCTGCACGCCGTGTTCGGCCTCATGCGCGACGAGGACCCGGACATCCGCATCTTCGCCGCCGACATCCTGGGCACCACCGCGAACAGTCTGGCCGTCAATCCGCTGTGCAACGCCCTGTTGAAGGACCCGGAGGTCAATGTGCGCTACCAGGCCGCGGTGAGCCTGGGGGTTTTGGCCATGCCCGAGGCGGCCAAATGCCTGAACCTGGCCATGGGCGACGAGGAGTGGGTCCAGTACGCGGTCATCGAGGCCCTGGCCAAGATCAAGCACTCCAGCTCCGTGGACGCCCTGGTGAAGGGCATGGACCGTTCCTCGGACCTGGTCGCGTCCATGATCATCGACGCCCTGGCCGAGATCGGCAACGTCAAGGCCGTGGCCATGCTCATGCGCCGGATACCGGATTCCCCGACCGCCCTGGCCAACAAGATAGTCAAGGCCGTGGTCGGCATCCTCGGGGGCAAGGCCCTGACCATGCTTTCGGACCACGACCGGGAAACCCTGCGCCTGGCCATGCTCAAGGCCGTGGAGGACGAGGACGAGGAGGTCCAGGACGCCGCCATCCAGGGCCTGGCCTACCTCGGCGGGGAGAGGGCCTCCAAGGCCATAATCGGCATAGCCGCGGGCATCGACCGGGACCTGAACCAGGAGCGTCTGGACGAGATTGTCGGCCACCTGGCCAACATCGGGCTCACCGAGGCCATCAGGTCCGACCTGGACTCCGCGGACGCGGCCCGGGCCGAGGTGGCCGTGGAGGCCATGGGCAGGATGACCGATCCCGCCGTGCCCCGGCTGCTCATGGACGCCTTTTGGGACAAGGACTTGAATCTTCAGCGGCGCATGGCCTGGGTGTTGTCGAAGCTTGCCGGTCCCGAGGCCGTGGACTTCTTTCTCGACCTGTTTGCGAGGCACACCGACGGCAAGGTCCTGAAAAGCGCCGTCAAATATTGCTCCGAACACAAGGTCCAGCAGTCCCTGGACAGCATGTTCGCGCTGCTCGAACACAAGTACGACGACGTCAAGGAGGCCGCGCTCGAGGGCTGCGTGACCCTGGGCGGCCCCGAGGTCACGGCCAGGTTCCTGGACTCGGCCCAGAGCCGGGACCCCATGCAGCGGCTGATGGCCATATACGCCATCGGCAAGCTGGACGCCCGGGCCAACATCCAAACCATCAAGCAGGCCCTTGGGGACGAGGTCCCGGACATCCGCAAGATCGCCCTGGAGGCCCTGGCCGGGGCCTGCGAGGACGATCGGGAGTCCCGCGAGCTCCTGATAGCCGGACTGGAGGACGAAAACAGCGAGGTCAGGTGCGCGGTGGTCGAGCAGTTGGGCGAATGCTGCAGCGGGGATGTCGTTCCGCACCTCCTCCGGGCCCTTGAGGATGGGGACGACTGGGTCAAGATCAGGGCCGTGGAGGCCCTTGGAGCGCGCCGCGACCCGCAGGCCGTGGCCCATTTGGCGCCGCTTCTGCACAAGTCCAACCGATTGATAGTCCTGAAGGTTCTGGAATCGCTGGGCGAGATCGGCGGCTCGGCGGCCTTTCAGACCCTGATCGACATCTCCAACTGCGATGAACCGGAGCTTGTCCGGGCCGCGGAGGCGGCCATGGAAAGGATTCAGGAAGAACAAGGCTCAGGGGGCTAAATGTCATCCCTTTTTTCCAAGACCATATCACTCGGCAAGGACCACAAGATATCCGACGCCGAGTTCGCCCAGCTGAGGGGCTATATTTACGACCTCTGCGGCATATTCATCGCCGACAACCGGAAGTATCTGCTGGAGAACCGCCTGGCCAACAGGATCAAGCACCTGAACTTGAAGGGCTATGGCGAGTATTATCACTATCTGCAGTACGATCCGGGCAGAAAGGCCGAGCTCGGCAAGCTCTTTGAGGTCATCACCACCAACGAGACCAGTTTTTTCCGCAACCCCCCGCAGCTCAAGGTCTTCCACGAGAATATCCTCGCGGAGGTGGTCAATGATCTGCGCAAGAAGGGGACCAAGAGACTGCGCATCTGGTCCGCCGGCTGCTCCACGGGCGAGGAGCCGTACACCATAGCGATCATCATTCACGAGTTGCTCAAGAGCGAGCTGGGGCTCTGGGACATAAAGATCACGGCCAACGATCTCTCGGAAAAGGTCTTGGAGTCGGCCCAGGTCGGCCTTTACAACGAGTACACCTTGAGAAGCACGCCTCCGGAGCTGGTGGCCCGGCATTTCGACAAGCAGGGGGACCTGTTCAAGATCAAGGACAATGTCAAGAAGCTCGTGTCCTTGGGGCAGATCAACCTGAGCGACCGGGAACAGCTCAAGAGGGTCGAGCGTTCCCAGATCGTGTTCTGCAGGAACGTGATAATCTATTTCGACAACGAGATGAAAAGAAAGGTCATCGGCGCGTTTTACGACAATCTTTTGCCCGGCGGCCATCTGATCATCGGCCATTCCGAGTCGCTGCACAACATTTCCAGGGTCTTCAAGCCGGTCCATCACCCCGGCGCGATCATATACAAGAAGGAGGAGTGACCGGCGGCCGGGATATTTTGTCCGATGATCCGGCGGGCGGCCCCCAAGCCGGGCCGCGCCGCCGGGAATGCGATCCTTGAGCGTGAAAGGGGCCGGAATTGGCTGCAAGGGTATTGGCGGTGGCCAACCAGAAGGGCGGGGTGGGAAAGACCACCACGGCCCTTAGCCTGGGGGCGGCCCTCGGCCGGATGGGGAGGAGGGTCTTGGTAATGGATCTGGACCCGCACGCCAACGCCTCGATCCATCTGGCCTATTATCCGGAGGAGCTGGAGCATACGGCCTGCGATCTGTTCCTGCTGGAGACCGCGTCGCCGGCCCTTTGGCCCAGGGTCATCAAGAGGCGACCGGACGCGGGATTCGATTTCGTGCCCGGCGGCATAAGGCTGTCGGAACTGGAGGTGGATCTCAGGGAGAGAAAGAGCAGGGGGCTGATCCTGCGCACGGTCCTTGAGGCGGTCGGTGGGGATTACGACTACATTCTCCTCGACTGTCCGCCCCATGTCGGGGTGCTTTTGGTCAACGCCATCGTGGCCTCTGACCTGGTGCTCATCCCGATCCAGACCGATTTTCTGGCCCTCTACGGGATCAGGCTGCTGTTCGACACCATCAGGCTTTTGAACGGGGTGCTGCCCAGGCCGGTGAGGTTCATGGCCCTGGCGACCATGCATGATCGAAGGGCCGGGGCCTGCGTCAAGGTCTTGAGGATGATGCGCAAAAAGCTCGGCGCCCGGGTTTTCGAGACGGTGATAAATTTGGACACCAAATTCAGAGAGGCCTGCGCCGAGGGCAAGCTGATTTTTGAAATAGACGATCAGTCGCGCGGGGCCGTGGAGTATATGCTGTTGGCGAAAGAGGTCGTGGCCCATGAAGAAGACTCCTGAGAAGTATTTCGAGGAACAGGTGGCGGTCCCGGACCAGGCCCCTGACCCGCGCGATCTGACCGCGGCGGAACAGGCCTTTTTGGACAAGTACGTGGGCCTGGACCAGGAAAAGGTCCTGGCCGGGGTCAGGCGCGTGGACCCGAAGGCAGAGCAGTCGCTCAGGTTTTCAGGGCCGGCCGAGGTCCCGGAGGAGACCGAGGACAGGGAGGGGATGGACGACAGCGTCCGCTCGGCGGACGACCTTCAGTTCATAACCTTTTCCTTGGGGAACAGGGAGTTCGCCGTGCCCATATCAGTGGTCCAGGAGGTCATCAGGCTGGTCGAGCCGGCCAAGCTGCCGACCGCGTCGCCGTTAATCGCCGGGGTCATCGACCTGCGGGGCAGGATGACGCCCTTGATCAGGCTGAGGCTTTTGTTCGGCCTGGGCTCGGACGTGGCGGGCAAGCCGCGGTTCATTGTCGTCTGCCGGTATCGGGGTCTCCAGGTCGGCCTGTTGATACACAGCGCGGCGGCCATGCACAGGGCCGAGGCCAAGGACATAGACTGGAACATATCAGCGCATCTGGGCGACGCCGCCGAGCTGCTTCTCGCGCTCATGAAGGTTGACGACAAGCTCATCAGCATTCTTTCTATTGAAAAACTGGTGGAGGGGATGCTAAGCCAGCAAGGGGGCATTTATGGCTAAACATATATTGATCGTGGACGATTCCAAGACAGTCCGCAACCTGGTCGCCTTCATCATGAAAAAGGAAGGCTTCAAGGTCACGACCGCCGAGGACGGCCTGGACGGCCTGGAAAAGCTGTACGGGGCCGGCCAGCTGGACCTGATCATCTCGGACATCAACATGCCCCGCATGGACGGGTTGTCGTACATAAAGGCCGTGAGGGAACAGGACGCCTACAAGGACATTCCGATCATCATCCTTTCCACGGAGGGCCAGGAGAAGGACATCAAGTCCGGCATTACCGTGGGCGCCAATCTGTACATGGTCAAACCGGCCCAGCCGGACAAGCTGGTGAAGAACGTGAGGATGCTCCTTGGCTAGGCGTTTTTTGTCCGCTTCGGCCCGGCCCGGACGCGGGGCCGGGTCGGTTTTTGAAAGTACACGGGGGCCTGAATGAGTCAGGAGTTTCTTGATTCCGAAATTCTCGCCGATTTCTTTGCCGAGGCCAGGGAGCACCTCGAGACCATCGAGCCCAATCTCCTCAAGCTCGAGGAAAATCCCGAGGACCTGAGCCTGTTGAACGAGATATTTCGGCCCATGCACTCCCTCAAGGGCGCCTCCGGCTTTTTGGGTCTGAACAAGATCAACGCCTTGGCCCACAAGGCCGAGAGCGTGATGGACGAGCTCAGGCAGGGCTCCATGGCCGTGACCTCCGAGATCATGGACGTCATCCTCGCGGCCACCGACGCCCTCAGGCAGATGGTCGACAACCTCGACGAGAGCGGCTCCGAGGGCGATGTGGACACCGAGTCCATCAAATATACGCTCGACACCCTGTTGGAGGGCGGGGGCGCGCCCGCGCCCGAGCCCGAGCCCGAGCCCGAAGCCGAGCTTGAGCCCGAATCCGCGGTCGAGTTCGAAGCCGCGGCCGAAGCCGAGCCCGAGGCCGCGCCCGCGGCCGGGTCCAATCCCGACTTCGACGAGACCCCGTACAGCCTTACGACGGTCGGCATGGGCCATCTCTCGGACTTCATGGAGGAGGCCCACGAGATAGTCGCCGATCTGAACAGCTCCCTGGTCGCCCTTGGCGAGTCCCCGGCCGAGGGCGGGGAGCTGATAAACGACATCTTTCGTTTTTTTCACAATCTCAAGGGCAACAGCGGGATCATCGGGTTCAAGGAGCTGAACGCCCTGACCCATGAGGCCGAGACCCTGCTGAACAGGGTCCGCAAGGGCGAGCTCGAATCCAGCCAGGAGATGATAGACCTGCTCTTGGCCTCGGTGGACCTGATCGAGAACCTCATCGACAAGGTGGATACCGAGAGCGGCAAGGTCACCCCCATGGACATCGGGGTCATGGTCGCCCTGCTGCAAAAGGCCAGCGTCGAGGGGGTCTTCGTCCCGCCGTCCGCGCTCGGCGGGGCGGCCGCCCAGTCCGCCGCGGCCGGGGCCGGGGGGGAGAGGCCCGCGCCCGCGCCCGCCGAACCGAAGCCCGCCGGAGCCGGGCCTGAAAAGGCCGCGGCCGCATCCCAGGGCTACGATCCCGAGGACGTGGCCATATTCAGCCAGGCCGCGGGCCAGCAGCTGGAGCACATCGAGGTCGCGCTCAAGGAGCTGGCCAGGGACGACTCCCAGAAGGACTATGTTGACGCCCTGTTCAGGGCCCTGCAGACCATTCAGAACTCCGCCAACTACATGGGCCTTGACGAGCTCAGGCAGTACGCCGCGAACACGGCCAATCTCGTGGACCAGGGCCGAAAGGCGGACATCGGTTTCGAGGCCATGCTCGGCATCCTGGAGCAGGAGTGCGACATCTTGAAGGACATGGTCCAGGCCGAGCTTGCGCGCATCAACCCGGCCGGCGTTGAACAGGCCGTGCCCGAACCCGAGCCCGAGCCTGAACCTGAGCCTGAGGTCGAATTCGAGCCCGAGCCCGAACCGGAGCCCGAGCCCGAACCGGAGCCGGAGCTTGAACCGGAGCCGGAGCTTGAACCGGAGCCCGCGCCGAGGCCCGCGGCCGCGCCGAGGCCTGAGCCCGCGCCGAGGCCTGAGCCCGCGCCGAGGCCTGAGCCCGCGCCGAGGCCCATGCCCGTGGCCGGCCCGGCCGCGCCCGGGGTCAAGCACAAGGCCTCGGCCACCATCCGGGTGGATCACCAGAAGCTGGACCATCTCATGAACCTGATCGGCGAGCTGATAATAAACCGCAACCGCTACGCCATGCTCGCCCGGGCCCTTGAGGACGGCAGGGAAGAGGTCCAGGAAGTCGCCGTGCAGTTGACCGAGACCACCTATTCCATGGCCAGGATCTCGGACGACCTTCAGGACACCATAATGAAGGTCCGCATGGTCCCGGTGCAGACGGTGTTTTCGAGGTTTCCCCGGCTGGTGCGCGACCTGAGCCGCAAGAGCGGCAAGCAGGTGGACCTGATAACCGAGGGCGAGGAGACCGAGCTGGACAAGAGCGTGGTCGAGGAGATCGGCGATCCCCTGGTGCATCTGATCCGCAACTCGCTGGACCATGGCCTGGAGAGCAGCGAGGAGCGGCAGGCCAAGGGCAAGAGCGCCAAGGGCCATGTCTGGCTCAGGGCCTACCACCGGGGCAACTCCGTGGCCATCGAGGTCGAGGACGACGGCCGGGGCATTGATCCGGAGAGGATGCGCCAGGTGGCGGTGACCAAGGGGGTCATCAGCGCCGAGGAGGCCAGGACCCTGGACGACCAGTCCTCCATCGAGCTCATATTCGCGCCCGGGTTCTCCTCGGCCGAGAAGATCACGGACATCTCCGGCCGCGGCGTGGGCATGGACGTGGTCAAGACCAACATCAAGAACCTCAAGGGCAGCGTGCACACCACCTCGGAGCTGGGCAAGGGCACCAAGATCACCATGACCCTGCCCCTGACCCTGGCGATCATAGACGTGCTCATGGTCATGGTCGGCGAGGACATGTTCGCCATACCCCTGGACGCGGTCTCCGAGACCACCAAGATCGAGACCGAAAGGCTCACGGAGATCAACCAGCGCAAGGCCGTGACCCTGCGCGGCGACGTGTTGGGCATCGTGGAGCTCTCCGAGCTCTTGGAGATGCCCGGCAACAAGGACGCGCGGGAGATATTGCCGGTGGTCGTGATCCAGGACGGCGAGAAGCGGTTGGGCCTGGTCGTGGACCGTCTGCTGGAGCGCCAGGAGATAGTCATCAAGCCCCTGGGCGAGTACCTCAACAACTATGACATCCACGGCATTTCCGGGGCCACGATCATGGGCGACGGTTCGGTCATCCTGATCCTGGACCCGCACGAGATATACAGCCTGGCCATGTCCTTGAGAAAGAAGGCCGCCTTGCCCGAGCCCGCGGGCCTTTGACGACCTCCGGGATCCGGGGCCGGTTTTTGCGGCGCGCTGTTTACGGCGCGCCGTTTTTTTTCGGCTAGAGCATCAACCCCAGGCTCAGAAAGGCCGTGAGCAGCAGGCTGTGGGAGGCCCAGAGGCCCAGGGCCGCGGCGAATATCAGGCCCTTCAGCCTGAGCGGGGCCTGGCTGCGCGCGACAAGTCCCCAGAGCAGGCAGCAGACCAGGGCCAGGCCCAGGCCGCCTGCCCAGGCCAGGGCCGCGGCCGACCCAGGGATCAGGGCCGTGAGCTTCCGGGGCAGGGCCGCGAAGAGCCAGGCGTTGCAGAGCAGGCAGGCGAGCATGGGCCAGAGCGCCAGCCTGGCGCCCAGGCGCAGGGCAAAGGCGTAGTAGTCCCGGCCGTAGTCGTCCTTTTTGCGGCGGTACAGGAGATAGACGAGGCTTGCGCCGGCCGCGTAGGCCAGGGCCAGCAGGGCGCAGATCGTGGACAGGGGCCAGACGAGCGAGCCCGCGCTGAGGCCCAAGGCGAGATCGACCGGCTGCGAGTCGGCCTGGGACAGGGAGGCCAGGCCCACGGCCCGGACGGCCACCAGGCAGGCGAACACGGTCATGAGCCCGGCCAGGCAGGCCAGGGCCCCCAAGAGGATGTGCAGGTTTTTTTTGCGGGCCGATCTGTCCCAGGTCAGCCTGTACGCGGCGCTCAAGACCAGGCTCGCGGCCAGCAGGACGTAGATGGATGAGAGCATGGGCCCGGGGTTTCTGAGCCACACGGACACGTTCGGCAGCTTCACGGCCGCGGCCACGGCCCCGGCGGCCACGGCCGCCAGGGAGATGGTCAGCAGGGCCAGGCCCATGCCCGAGGCATGGCGGCCGTACTTGTCCGCGAGGACCTTGCTTCGGGCCGCGGCCGTCAGTTCGCAGGCCGTGGCCAGGATCGGGGCGCCCAGGCCGGCCAGGCCCAGGACATCGAAGAACGCGGGGCCCAGCAGGTTCAGGGCCAGGCTCAGGCTGTCCGGCGAGATCATTGCGGCTTTATCTCCAAGGCTTGGGCGCGGCCGAAAGTCCGCGCCAGGCCCAGGGTGCCTTAAATCCGGGTCCGAGGCAAGACGCCTTGCCCGGGGCATTGTTGCAAAAATGTCCGCTATCGCCTATTCCCAGAACATCGGATAGCCGACAACCGGGAGTCTGTGGCATGAAGTTGGGCAAATTCCTCGTCTTGGCCTTGGGGTTGTTGTTTGCCGCGGCCGCTTGCGTGAGCACCAAGGCGGCCGGCCCGGCCAAGGCGGGCAGCGACGAGTGGCGCATCCAGGGCCTGGAGGAGAACTTCCTCAACTTCAAGGAGTCCCAGCGCAGCCAGGAATCCAAGGCCGCCGGCCTGGAGAGGCGCGTGGACGAGCGCCTCAAGGTCATGGACGAGCGCCTGGCCCTGATCCAGGAAAGGCTTGAGGCCGTCGAGTCCAGGCCCCAGGCCCCGGAGGTCGTCCGGACCCCGGCCGAGACCTCGGCCGAGACCCCGGCCCAGACCCCGGCCGAGCCCGCTGAAATGGGCCGGGTCGTGGCCCAGAGCGGCGAGGAAAAGCCCTGGGCCAAGGTTCCGGGCCCGGCCGCCGGGTCCGGACCGGACGCCCTGTACCAGGAGGGCCTGCGCCTGGCCCGGGCCGATCAGCCCCAGGCCGCGCGCAAGGCGCTGACCGAGTTTCTCTCCAGCCAGCCCAAGAGCGCCCTGGTCCCCAACGCGCTCTATTGGATCGGCGAGACCTTTTATTCGGAAAAGAACTTCACTGAGGCCGTGCTGGCCTTCAAGGAGGTCACCCGGCGTTTTCCCAAGCACGAGAAGAGCGCCGCGGCCCTGCTCAAGATCGGCATGTCCCATCTCAAGGCCGGGGACAGGGACAACGCCGCCTTTTATCTCCGGGCCCTGGTGGACGAGTTTCCCGCATCCGAGCCCGCCGGCCTGGCCCGCAACCTGCTCAAGGACCTGCCCGGGTAGCCGGTCGCCTTGACCGTTTTGCCCGTCCGGACGCCGGGAGCGCCCATGTCCCCGGACCAGAGCAAGGAATTTTTCGCCTGTTTGGCCGTCCGCCACACCCCGGGCATCGGTCCCAAGACCTGGAAGGCCGTACTCGAGGCCTTTGACGGCGCGTACCAGGCCGTGCAGGCGGCCGGGTCCTGGCTGGGCCGCGGCCTGGTCAACAAGGGCCAGGCCAGGGCCTTTCAGGACCAGTCCTGGAGGCCCGCGGCCGAGCAGGAGTACCGCGCGGCCCGGGCCAAGGGCATGGCCGTGCTGACCTGGTCCGATCCCGACTATCCGGACAGGCTGCGGCACATCCCGGACCCGCCCGCGTTTCTCTACTATTGCGGCGACCTCTCCCTGCTCTTGAATCCCTGCCTGGCCGTTGTCGGGGCCAGGCACTGCTCCGGCCAGGGCCTCGAGGCCGCGGCCCGGATAAGCGCGGAGCTCTCGGCCGCGGGCCTGACCATTGTCTCGGGCATGGCCTGCGGCATAGACCGGCAGGCGCACCTGGCCGGGCTCTCCGGGATCGGCCGGTCCATAGGGGTCCTGGGCGCGGGCCTGGACGTGAACTATCCCGCGGGCAACGCGGACCTGCGCAGGGACATGGAGGAAAAGGGCCTGGTGGTCACCGAGTTCGGGCCCGGGATCAGGCCCGAGGCCGGAAACTTCCCTTTTCGCAACCGGATAATAAGCGGCCTGTCCCTGGGCGTGCTCGTGGCCGAGGCCGCGGAGAGGAGCGGCAGCCTGATAACCGCCCGCCTGGCCGGGGACCAGGGCCGGGAGGTCTTCGCCCTCCCCGGGCCGCCCGGCCGGCCCGAATCCGGCGGCTGCAACCGGCTCATAAAGGACGGCGCCTGCCTGGTCGAGACGGCCGAGGACGTGCTCAGGGCGCTCGCCCCGCAACTGGGCCGCGAACTGGCCTTGCTGCGGGCCGCGGCCCCGAGCGCCCCGCCCCAGGCCCCGGCGGTCCGGACCCCGCCCCAGGCCCCGGCGGACCTGAGCCCGGCCGAGGCCGAGCTGTTCGCGATTTTGGCCGGCCGGGATAAAATGCACATCGACAGCCTCGGCCGGTCCCTCGGCTGGGAGGCCCGCAAGGTCAGCGGGACCGTGGTCATGCTCGAGATGCGCGGGCTGGTGCGCCAGTGGCCGGGCATGTACTACAGCCTGGGCTGAGCGGTCGCGGCGCGTCCGTCCGGCCTTGTGCGGCGGTGCGCGGACATGTATTATGGGCCCGCCCCGGCGGGCGGTCCGGGCCCGGCCGCGCCGGGCCGTGTTCCCGTATTCCGGGCCCTGGGAGAGGACATGCAGAAGATACCCTTGAAGCTGGCCAGGCCGGGCATGAAGCTGGCCAAGCCCGTTGTAAGCGACAGCGGCATGACCCTCATGGCCGAGGGCATGGAGTTGAGCGACGGCCTGATCATGCGCCTGGAGAACATGAAGGTCGAGCGCATAGTGGTCCAGGGAAACCCCGTGGACCTGGCCGGGGTCGGCGGGGGCACCAAGTTCGCCGAGCGGGTCGAGAGGCTCGACCATCTGTTCAGGGGCCTTGACGGGGATGGGTGGATGATGGAGGTCAAGGGGCATCTGCGCTCCTACTTCCAGATCAAGGCCGCGGCCCAGGAGGCCGAGGAGGCCGAAAAACAGGCCAAGGAGCGCTAGGCCCATGGAAGACCTGAAGACCGGCGTCAAGGGCCAGATACTGTCCATCAAGGACCTGCCGACCCTGCCCCGGGTCCTTGACGAGGTGACCAAGCTGGTCAAGGACCCGGACTCGTCCACCGAGGAGATCGCCCGGCTCATCTCCAGGGACCAGGTCCTCTCGGCCAAGGTTTTGAAGATGGTCAACTCCCCGGTCTACGGCTTCCCGGGCCGGATCAGCTCCATCCAGCACGCCCTGGTGCTCTTGGGCTTCAACGTCATCAGGGGGGTGATCATCTCGACCTCGGTCTTCGACATGATGGAGTCGGCCATGAAGGGCCTCTGGGAGCACAGCCTGGGCTGCTCCACGGCCTGCGGCATCGTGGCCAGGACGCTCAAGCTGGACGACCCCGAGGAGTTCGCCGTGGCCGGCCTGCTCCACGACCTGGGCAAGGTGGTCAGCGCCGTGCAGCTGCCCGAGCTGCACCAGGCCGTGGCGGCCAGCGTGGAGCACGACGACTTGTCTTATTACGATGCCGAGAAAAAGGTCATGGGCTTCGGCCACGACCGCATCAACGCCTGGCTGGCCAGGCACTGGAACCTGCCGGGCAACATCCGCGAGGCCATGAGCAACCACCACCGGCCGGAAGCGGCCCAGCACTATCCCCTGTACCCGGCCGTGGTCAATGTCGGGGACTTCCTGACCAGGGCCTTTGAGTATGGCAACGGCGGGGACGATCACATATCCCGGCTTTCGCCCGAGGCCCTGAAGCTGCTCAGGTTCAAGGTCGTGGACCTGGAGCGGGTCATGGACGAGTTCACGGACCTGCTCGTGGAGATATCGGACCTGACCTTCTAGGGCCGCGCGCCCGGCCCGCTCCTTTACGAATCCGCGTCCCGGTGCTAGGCCATGCACATGGTCGAGCCGACGCGCAGCCTGCCCTTTGCCAGGTCCCAGAGGACCTTTGTCATCTCCCCGGACCGGGGGCTGGTGGACATGCTTTCCGGGCTCTGGTCCCCGCAGGACATGGAGTTCACCTTCTTCGACAAGGGCCGGGGGGCCATAGAGGCCCTGTTCAACGAGCCCCCGGACCTGCTGGTGGTGGACAACCGCCTTGAGGACATCGCCGCGGCCGAGGTGGCCAACATGGTCAAGGGCGAGAACGTCTACCGCCAGGTCCCGGTGATCATCTGCCTGGACCAGGCCGACCTGGAGCGGCATTGCGACTGGAAGGCCGTGGAGGTGGACGACTTCCTGGTCCGGCCGTTCTCCGCGCCCGAGGCCAGGGAGCGGATCAACCTGACCCTGTGCCGGGCCCTGCGCGCCCTGGACGCCAACCCCCTGAGCAAGCTGCCCGGGAACACGTCCATCATCCAGCGCATCCAGGACCTGATCGACAGGCGCGAGGACTTCGCCCTGGCCTACTGCGACCTGGACCACTTCAAGTCCTTCAACGACAAGTACGGCTTTTCCCGGGGCGACGAGGTGCTCATGATGACCGCCCGGGTCATCGTCAACACCATCCGTCAGTTCGCCGGGCCGGCCGGGTTCGTGGGCCACGTGGGCGGCGACGACTTCGTGTTCATAATGTCCCCGGACCTGGTGGAGGAGGCCTGCCGCCGCATCATCCACAGCTTCGACGGCATAGTGCCCAGCTTCTACGACGCCGAGGACCGCAAGCGCGGCTGCATCGTGTCCACGGACCGCCAGGGCGAGGTGCGCGAGTTCCCGCTCATGGCCGTGTCCATAGCCGTGGTCTTCAACCCCGAGGGCCGCCTGGAGCACTTCGGCGAGGCCTCGTCCATAGCCATGAGCCTCAAGAAGAAGGCCAAGGAAAACCCCAAGAGCTGCTATGTCCTGGACAAGAGGGGCAGGTAGGTCCGGGCCCGGAAAGGGCCCGGAAAGGAACCTGCCCGAGGTCTGCCTGGGCTTTCTGGCCTGGCTTTCCGTGGAAAAGGGCTACTCCGAGGCCACGATCCGCTCCTATCGCACGGACCTGGCCCAGTTCGAGGACCATCTCGGCCGCAAGGGCCTGTCCCTGGCCGAGCCGGCCGGGGTGGGCAAGGTCCATGTCCAGGGCCTGTTGGCCGAGCTCCACCGCCTGGGCGCGGCCAAGAGCAGCGTGGCCCGCAAGCTCTCCTCCCTGCGGACCTTTTTCCGCTACCTCCAGACATACCAGGCGGCCGCGTCCAATCCCGCGGCCGCGGTGCGCAGCCCCAAGCAGGACAAGCGCCACCCCAGGGCGCTCAACGTGGACCAGGCCCTGGGGGTCATGCAGGCCCACGTGGCCCCGGGTCCCGAGGGCCTGCGCGACCTGGCCCTGGCCGAGCTGCTCTACGGCTCCGGGCTCAGGATCAGCGAGGCCGTGGGCCTGGACATCTACGACCTGGACCTGGAGTCCGGCCTGGTCAGGGTCCTGGGCAAGGGCGCCAAGGAGCGGGTCGTGCCCCTGAGCGACGCCTCCAAGAGGCGGCTTTCGGCCTACCTGGATCAGAGGCGGGCCTTTTCGCCCGCCCCGGACGAGGCGGCCCTGTTTTTGGGCCTCAGGGGCCGGAGGCTGAACCGCAGGCAGGCCAACCGCATAGTCCGGGGCCTGGCCGCGGCCGCCGGGCTGCCCGTGAACGTCCATCCGCACATGCTCAGGCACAGCTTCGCCACCCACCTCCTGGAGGGCGGGGCCGACCTGCGCGACGTGCAGGAGCTTCTGGGCCACAAGCGCATCAGCACGACCCAGCGCTACACCCACTTGAACCTGGGCCACATCATGCGCATATACGACAAGGCCCACCCCAGGGCCGCGAATAAGCAGGCCCGGGAGGGCGGAGGAGACGACGATGAAAAATGAGATCGTGGTGGAGATCAAGACCGGCCTGGGCGACCTCGCCCTGGAGCTCTGGCCGGACAAGGCCCCTAAAACAGTGGAGAATTTTCTTTCCTACCTGGATCAGGGGCACTATGACGGGACCATCTTCCACCGGGTGATACCCGGGTTCATGATCCAGGGCGGGGGCATGGACCGGGAGATGCGCGGGAAAGAGACCCGCGCGCCGGTGCCGAACGAGGCCAAGGGCGGACCGGCCAACCGGGCCTACACCGTGGCCATGGCCAGGACCATGGACCCGCACAGCGCAACGGCCCAGTTCTTCATCAACGTGGCGGACAACGACTTCCTGAACCATCGCGACGCCACGCCCCAGGGCTTCGGCTACGCGGTGTTCGGCAGGGTCCTGGAGGGCCTTGAGGTCGTGGAGGCCATAGCCAAGACGCCCACGGGCAGGCGGGGCCTTTTCGAGGACGCGCCCCTTGAGCCGGTGGAGATCGTCTCGGCCAGGCGCCGGGGCTAGGCGCAGTAGTCCGCGACCACCATGTCCGCGAAGGCCATGGAGCTGGTGAAGGCCGGGGAGATGGAGTTGAGCACGTGCACGCTGTTCTCCCCGCGCTCGACCTTGAAGTCCATGACCAGCTCGCCCTTTTTAAGGTCCACCAGCTGGGGCCTGATGCCGACCTTGGGGCTTGGCTCCACGTCCGAGGGGTCGAGCTCCTTGACCAGGGCTTTGGCGTCCCTGAAAAGAAAGGGGAACAGGTACTTGCGCGGCTCCTCCAGGGCCACGCCCCGGAACCTGGCGTTTCTGACGAACAGGGCCGCGTCCAGGGCCAGTATGGCCGCCCACTCCGAGTCCAGGCCCTTGAGTATCCCGTAGTTCTCCCTGCCCAGGGCCGGGATGGCCGTGGGCCCGAGGTAGACCTCGCCGTGCGCGTTGCGGGTCAGGTGCACGCCCAGAAAGGGGTTCTTGATGTTCGGCACCGGGTAGATGCTGCCCCGCACCAGGTGGGATTTTTCTTTTTTCAGCCTCCGGTACACGCCCTTGAACGGCGCGAGCCGGAAGCCCCGGCCCAGGCCGAAGGCCTGGGCCACGCGGTCGCTGTAGGCCCCGGCCGCGTTTATGAACAGCTCAAAGCCCAGGGCCCCCCGGTCGGTCTGGACGCAGTCCGGCCCGGCCCGGCCGGTGAACCTGGTCGAGAACATGAAGCGCACCTTGCGGCTGGCCGCAAGCTCTTTGCGCAGCGCCTCCAGTATCGCCCCGGGGTCGATGACCGCGGTGTCCCTGGAGTGCATGGCCAGGCCCGTGGTCCTGGCGTTGGGCTCGATCTCGGCCAGCTCGGCCTCGTCGATCAGGGCCACGTCGGCCCCGTTCTGGACCGCCCTTTTGTGCAGCTCGCGGAGCACGGGCAGCTCGTCCTCGGAGCGGGCCACCACGACCTTGCCCGACTCGACCAGGGGCAGGCCGCGCTCCCGGCAGTAGGCGCGCATGAGCTTGTTGCCCTTGAGGCAGAAGCGGGCCTTGAGCGTGCCCGGGTCGTAGTAGACCCCGGCGTGGAGCACCCCTGAGTTGCGGCCCGAGGCGTGCCTGCCCGGGGCCGGCTCCTTTTCGAAGATCAGGATGTCCCGGCGTCCGGCCTGGATCAGGCGCCTGGCCAGGGTCAGGCCGATGATTCCCGCGCCGCAGATGAGCACCGAGGCCTTGTTCATGGCCTATTTCCTGTCCAGGAGGACGAGCTTGGACTTGGGGTCCGGTCTTCTGACCATGTCCGAGTCCAGTATCTCCAGGATCACCACCTCGGCCACCAGCCAGACCTCGACCCCGGGCCGGACGCAGCCCACGGCGCTCTCGCGGTCCCGGCCCAGGGCGGCGTGCATGTGCAGGACCGGCCTGTTGTCCTGGTCCGGGAATATGGTCCCCACGGCCGCGGCCTCGTGGGCCTGGGCAATGGTCTTCAGGATCGGGTCCGGGACCGCGGCCGCGCCGTCCTTGGGCCCGACCACCAGCCGGCCGCCGCCCATACCGCCCACCAGCCAGCAGACCGCGGCCTTGAGGCCCTTGTCTGCGGCGAAATCCTCCACGACCTGGGGCAATTTGTCCCCGTCTTCCAGCCTGAGCACGAACATCCGGCCCGTTTTGGCCTCGCTGTAGCGCATGGCTCTCTCCTTATCTATCTGCCGCACGGCCCGCTGAAGTCGCAGTACTCGCACTGCCTGCCCGGCGCGGCCGCGAACTCCCGGGCAAGGACCATGTGCCGCAGGCAGAAGCCGATCATCTCCGGGACCAGGCGATCTATCGCCCGGCGGCGTTGCTCTGCGGACACCTTGGGTCCGAACAGGTAAACCTCCTGGCCCTGGTTGGCAAGCTCCACCCAGCAGGCCTCGCGGACCTCGGATTCGGGCGTGGAGCGGGCCAGGAGGTGAAGGTAGGCGGGCAACTGGAGCCCGCCCGAGGCGGCCGTGATCCCGGCCAGCAGGGCCGGGTCCGCGTTTTCGGCCGGGTCCAGGCCGCGCATGGCCTCCCAGAGATCGGCCCGGCCGCCGGTCCAGAACCCCTTGTCGGGCTTGGGCAGGCCGCCGGTCTTGTAGTCCAGGACCAGGAGGGCCCGGTCGCGTTCGTCGACCCTGTCCAGCCGGGCCATGAGGGTCACGGTTTCGGGCAGGCCGAGGTTTTGGGGCGGCGCGATCCCGGCTGAGACCGGGTGTTCCAGGTGTCTGACGGTCGTCTCGGGCATGGCCTTCAGATACCCGGTCAGCCGGGCCCTTCCGGCCACGGCAAGGGCCACGCGCATGTCCAGGGGCCTGTTTTTGAGCGACTCGTCGCGCTCCAGGGCCTGGTCGTAGAGCGCGGCAAGGGCCTTGTGGTCCAGGTCCGGGCCGGAGACTCGCCGGTCCTTGAACGGGGCCAGGAAATCCCTGAGCACCCTGTGCACCAGGGAGCCCAGGGCGGCCTTTTCATTCTCTTGGCCGGGCTCCTGAAGGGGCCTGAGCTTGGCCAGGCACCGGTAGAAGAACTTCTTGGGGCACTGGACATAGTCCTCGAGCATGGACACCGAGAGGCTCTTTTGGGTCAGCAGGCGGAGCAGGGCGTCGGCCATGGCCTGTGTCTTGGGCAGGCCCGGGACCAGGGAGGGGACCGGGCCGACCTTGAAGGCCACGGCCCTGAGCGGCTCCGAGCCGGGCTCGATCAGGGTTCCGCGGCGTTTTTCCAGGTCCCACAGGAGCTGCTCCACGAACCGGCTGCGCAGGCTCTTGGAGTCCAAGACGCCCGCCTGGGTCCCGCTCTGGTAGATCAGGACCGCCTCGGACGAGCCCTGGATGAGCCGGTAGAAGTTGTAGGCGGCCACGTTGTCGCGCTCTCCCGTGTCCGGGAGCCCGAGCATGTGGCGCATGGCGTCCGGCAGGAGCGGGTCGTGGCGCGCCGCGCCGGGCAGCTTTTCCTCCTGGGCGTCCAGGATCAGGACCTTGTCGAAGCCGAGCAGCCTGGTCTCCAGCAGGCCCAGGACCTGCAACCCGGTCAGGGGCTCGGGCTCGAACGGGACCCGCTGCGCGGCGCACAGCCTCCTGAGCATGGAGAACAGGATGTCCCCGGACAGCCGCTCCCGGCTCATCCGGCTTGCGGCGAGCTCCGGGAGCACGTCGGACTCGAGCCTGGCCAGGCACTCGGCGTCGATCAGGTACCTGGCCCACAGGTCGCCGCCCCTGTCGCGCAACAGCCGGATCAGGCCCTCGACGGCCCGGGCCAGGTCCTTGAGGCTGTTCAGGTCCTCGAACTCGGTCAGGCAGCGTCCGACCACCTCCAGGCGCAGGGCCTCGGCCTCCTGGGCCGGGACCTGGGCCAGGGCCTCGGACCCGTAGTCCGGCAGCCAGCCCAGGGGATCGGACATGGGCCCGGAGTTGCGCAGCTCGGCCTCCCAGAGCCTGAACACGGGCCTGAGCCACTGGCCGGTGCCCGAGTCGAGCATCTTGAGGTACGGGTGCCTGAGCAGCTCGGCCAGGTCGCGGCGCTCATAGGCCCCGGACTCGGCGCGCCTCTCCTGCAGGGCCATGATGTTTTCGAGCAGCTGGTGCAGGGCCGAGCGGTCCAGGGGGTAGCCCATGCTGATGTTGATGTCGCGCTTGGGCAGATGGTGCAGGGCGGGCCCCAGGGCCGCGGCGTCGGGCAGGACCACGGCGGTGCGCCCGGCCGGGGCCTCCAGCTCCTCGGCCAGGGCCGCGAGCTGGGAGTGGAGGTCAAAGCCCTGGTGAAAGCGGATCGCGGGCTCCGGTCCGCTCCCGCTCGGCCCGACGAGCTCGGCCCTCATGGCCCACCTCTTGAGCCAGGCCGCGTGCTCGGCCACGGCCCAGTGGGCCTTGCCCGACCCGGCCAGGGCCGGGTCCGAGTGCCAGACCACCTCGGCCCCGCATCCGCTCCAGAGCCTCTTGAACAGGGCGTCCTCGGCCCCGCTCAGGGCGTAGAACCCGGCGATGAATATCTTTTTGCCCGCCAATATCTCCGCGGCCCGCTCCGGGTCGCGGGCGATGAGGGCGCAGTCCAGGCCCCGGGTGGTCTGGCCGCGCTCAAGGAGCCTGGCCGCGTACTGCTCGTGGATCGCGCCCAGGTGCTCGAGCAGGGCCGCGGCAAAGTCCGGGACCTCGTCCTTCATGTGCCCCAGGTTGTCCGGGTCCAGGCCGTGGCGCAGAAACTCCTCCAGGAGCGCGGCCAGGCGCTCGCCCCAGGGCAGGAAGCGCTCCCAGTCCAGGGGCAGCTCGGCCAAAAGACCCCGGCCCGTTGCCCGGAGGTCGCGCACGATCTCGTAGACGAGGCCGACCTGGTCCAGGCCGGGCCGTGCGGCCCGGTCCAGGCGGGCCAGGGGCCGGTCAACGAGCCGCCTCCTCAGTTCGGCCGTCAGGTCCTGGAAGGAGACCATGCGCGGCAGGATCAGGGGCTTGGCCAGGTCCGGGTCCTCGGCCAGCCGGGCCTTGAGGTATCGGGCCGGCCGGTGGTGGGGGAAGATCACCAGGCACTGGTCCGGAGAGCGCGAGAGCGGGCCGGACATGAGCCGGACCAGGCCCTTGAAGAAGCACCCGCGCCAGGAGACTATCCTTGCCGGGCGCATCAGACGTCCCCTGCTTTGACCCCGACGGTCGTCTTCTGGTCCAGGTAGACCAGGACCCCGCGGGGCGCCGGGCCCGGGCCCTGCATGGCCCGGATCAGGCCCAGGTAGCGCCTGACCTGGGCCGGGTGCCCGGGCTCGGGCCGGCCGGTCTTGTACTCCACGACCACGGTCTCCTCGGGCCCGCGGACCACGAGGTCCGGCCGGTGCACCTCGCCCTCGGCGTCCAGGATGGCCGCCTCTCTGGAGCCCACGGCCAGCCAGCGCCGCAGATCCTCGCGGGACAGGAGCCAGTCGGCCATGGCCCGGAACTGGGCCTCGATGTCCCGGGCCGCGGCCCTGAGCCGCGGGAAGTCCTCCAGGGCCAGGCGCACGGCCGCGTTCGGGTCGGCCTGGCCGGGCAGGGCCGGATTCAGGCGCTCCAGGGCCTTGTGCACGGCCTCGCCGCGCAGGCCCTCCAGGGAGGCCTCTTCCAGGTGGCGGTGGACCCTGAGCCTGGGCAGCCAGGACATGAACTCCAGGGGCCCTGTCGGGGCCGGTCCGCTGTCCCTGATCCCGGGCCTCTCCGGCCGCGGGGGGGCCTTGTCCGGGACAGGGGGCCTGGGCCCGAGCTCGAGCACCGGGTTTAGGTCGTCCATGTCCAGAAAGGCCCGGACCGCGCGCAGGGCCGGGGAGGCGCTCTGGGCCTTGGCCGGGAAGAAGCCGTAGAGCTCGTCCTTGGCCCTGGTCCAGGACACGTAGAGCAGGTTGAACTCCTCGCGGATGTCCCGGCCGAGCCTGTTGAAGTACGGTTCGCCCAGGCCCTTGGCCAGCCTGGTCAGGTAGCGCGCGCCGTCCAGGTCCGCGCCCGCGAAGTCCCGGTCCCTGCCCTTGGGCCAGTTGTGAAAGGGCACGACGACCACCGGGAACTCCAGGCCCTTGGCCTTGTGCATGGTCAGGATGCGCACCGCGTCCAGGTTCTCGGGCAGGGGGACCTTTTCCTCGCCGGAGTGCTCCCTCCAGTAGTCCAGAAAGGCGGGCAGGGAGCCCAGGCCGCGCTCCCCGGCCAGGTGCACGACCTCCAGGAAGCGCTTGACGTAGAGCTCGGCCTCGGGCCGACGCTTAAGGACCCGGAACCCGGCTGTCGCCTCCACGGCCAGGTCGTAGGGCAGCATGAGCCCGGACTTGCGCAGGAAGGGCTCCAGGAACCGCTCCCAGGCCTCGGGGAATTCGGTCCTGAAGGCCGTATGCAGCGGGCTCTTGTTGCCCTGGGCGAGCCAGTCCAGGACCTGGTCCGGGTCAAGCTCGGCCGCGCCCAGAAAGACCTCCCCGCAGACGAGCTCCACAAAGGCCAGGTCGTCCTCGGGCCGGTCCAGGAAGGCCAAAAGGGCCGCCAACTGGCGCACCGCGGGCTCCCTGTCCAGGCGCAGGCTGGACTCGGTGATCACCGGCAGGCCCCTGGAGACCAGGTGCCCGCAGAGCATCTCGGCCTCGTCGTGCTTGCGCACCAGGATGACCGTGTCCTTCAACCTGTCCCTGGCCGCCAGCCGGTCCAGGACCTTGTCCATGGCCGAGAGGGTCTGCCTGGCGACCTCGTCCTTGGGCCCGCCGGGGAGCCGCTCCATGCGCACGTAGCCGCCCGTGAGCCCCGGCCTGTCCGGGGGGATCGTTTGGACCACGTCCCGGTACTGGCGGGCAAGGGAGCGGGCCAAGTCGTCCACGGCCTCCCGGGGGGCCTTGGCGAGCACCTCCGCGGCCAGCTCGGATATGCGCTCCTGGTCCGCGAACTTGGAGAAGAAGCGGTTGTTGAACTCGACGATCTCTCGGCGGCTGCGCCAGTTGTGGGGCAAAGGCTCGGTCTGCGGGTCCTCGGCCAGCTCGGCCAGGCCGGGCTGTGCCAGGACCTGGTCGAAGAGCTCGGCGTCCCCGCCGCGCCAGGCGTAGATGGCCTGTTTGACGTCGCCCACGTAGAACAGGCTGCCGCCCTTGGCCAGGCACTCCTCGGCCAGGGGGGTGAGCGCGGCCCATTGCAGCCTGGAGGTGTCCTGGAACTCGTCGATCAGCAGGTGCTGGAGCCTGCATCCGAGTCGGCAGTAGGCCTCGGGCACGGCCAGGCCCGGCGAGAGCAAGTCTGCCGCGTCCCGGGCCAGGCAGGATATGGGCTCCAGGCCGTGGCTCTTTTGAAACCGGTCCAGGTCGCGCGCAAGCTCCCGGGCCATGGTCAGGCAGGGCAGCAGCTCCAGGGCCCCGCCGAGCACGGCCTGGGCGTATGCGTACTCGGACAGGGCGGTCTTGAATTCGGCAAAGGCCGTATCCGCCCTTGGGCCTACGAGGTCCTTGCTCTCCTTGAGCAGGCAGTCCCTCAGCCCGGCCTTGGCGGCGTACTCGGAGTCCGGGGGCCTGGAGCAGCTCTCGGTGGCCAGGCATTTGTCCAGGAAGTTCGAAAAGTTGGCCACGGGCTTGAGGTTCAGCTCGCGCATCACGGCCAGCAGGCGCTTCACGGCCCGGAGCAGGTCCCGGCGGCCGCGCTCCAGCCTTTCGAGCATCAGGGAGCGCTCGGTCACGTACGGGCCCGGGTCCGCGCGCAGATGTCCGACCAGGCCCTTGAGGCTCTCGCCGAGGCGCTCCTGGACCCAGAATCCCCTGGCCCGGCCGTGCAGGATCATGGACTCCACGGCCTCGGCCAGCAGGTCGCGGCCTTTTGCCTTTTCCAGGCGCTCCAGGAACCGGGTGAAGACCGGCTCGAATATCCTCTGGTCCTCGTCAAAGACCATCTCGAAGTCCGGGTTGAGGCCGAACTGTAGGGCAAAGAGCCTGAGCAGGAGCACCTGGAGGCTGTCTATGGTCCGGATGTTCAGGAGGTGGTAGCGGCGCAGGATGACCTCGAGAAGGCCCCGGGCCCTGGCTTGGGGCAGGGCGGTGGACAACTCGTCCGGGTCAATGCCCAGGGCGCAGGCCTTCAGGGCCCGGACCAGGCGCTCCTTCATCTCCGTGGCCGCCTTGTTGGTGAAGGTCACGGCCAGTATCTCGGACCAGGAGAAGCCGCCGGCCTTGGCCGCGGCGCAGGCCGAGACCGGGTCCGGGTCCCGGCAGCCCTTGAGCAGGTCCAGGAAGCGCCTGGTGAGCCGGTAGGTCTTGCCCGAGCCGGCCGAGGCCTTGACCTGCTTGAGTGCGGATACGCCCATGGCCCGGGAATGTACGCGGTTGTCATTCGGGCTGTCAAAGCGTACCAGGCGGCATGGACCTGGAGCAGCCAAGCCCGGTGGTCGTGGTCGGACCGGAGTTTGACGGCCGGCGGCTGGACCAAGCCCTGGTCCTGGCCCTGCCGGGCACGGGCCTGAACCTGCGCCGCCGGGCCTGGGACAGGGGCGAGGTCCTGGTCAACGGCCGGCCGAGGCCCAGGTCGTACAAGGTCCGGGCCGGCCAGGGCATCGAGTACCGGCCCCGGCAGGCCCTGGAAGCGGAAGGCCGGGACCCCGCGGCCGGGGTCTTCGTGGTCGCGGACAACG
>JAFGBU010000049.1 GCA_016932995.1 Desulfovibrionaceae bacterium | reverse complement strand
GCTGAAGCAGATCTACGAACTGTTCCCGTCCGGCCCGGGCAAGGGCGCCTGCAAAATGGCCGGCCTGCCCAAGCCCACCGGCTGCGTTTAGTATTGATGTTTTCGTCGACAAAAAAAGCGGGGCCTCGGCTCCGCTTTTTTTGTCGGCCTTTGGCCGCGGTTTTTTTGCCGGGCCCTGGACGCCGGGGCCATAGAAGTATATTGGACAATGCCTGACAGCGATTCAACCGCGGGCCGCGCGCCCGCGCCGTGGCAGGGACAGACTTGAGCCTCAAGATACTGGATCAGTTCAAGGATCCGCAGATATGCCGGGGCCTCTTGGAGCGCCTGCAGGCCGCGCTCGACTCCGGGCTGCGCTTCATGGAGGTCTGCGGGACCCACACCGTGGCCATATTCCAGAGCGGCCTGCGCTCGGTCCTGCCCAAGGAGGTCGTGCACCTGAGCGGCCCGGGCTGCCCGGTCTGCGTGACCCACGAGTCCGAGGTCAACGCCTTTCTGGACCTGGCCGGGACCCCGGGCGTGATCGTGGCCACCTTCGGCGACCTCATGCGCGTGCCCGGCCGCAACGGCATGACCCTCAAGGCCGCCCAGGCCGAGGGCGGCCGAGTGAGCGTGGTCTACTCGCCCTTTGACGCCCTGCGCCTGGCCGCGGACAACCCCGGGGAAAAGGTCGTGTTCCTGGGCGTGGGCTTCGAGACCACGGCCCCGGGCGTGGCGGCCACGATCCTGACCGCCAGGGAGCGGGGCCTTGAAAACTTCAGGGTCCTGTCCTTCCACAAGCTGGTGCCCCCGGCCCTGGCCGCGCTTCTGTCCGACCCGGGCACGGACATCGACGCCTTTATCCTGCCCGGCCACGTCTCGGCCATCATCGGGATCGAGCCCTACCTGTTCATCGGCCGCGAGCACGGCAAGTGCGCGGCCATAACCGGGTTCGAGCCCGTGGACATCCTGCGCTCCCTGCTGTTCATGGTCGAGAGCAGAAAGGCCGGCCGGGCCGAGGTCGTCAACCTGTACAGGAGGGTGGTCGCGGACGCGGGCAACCCCAGGGCCGTGCAGGTCATGAACCAGGTCTTCGAGGTCTCCGACGCCCTGTGGCGGGGCATCGGCCTGATCCCGGCCAGCGGCCTGGAGATGTCCGAGGACTACGCCGAGTTCGACGCCAAGCGCGAGTTCGGCGTCGAGGTCGTCGAATGTCCGCCCCTGCCGGGCTGCAAGTGCGGCGAGGTCCTGAAGGGCAAGATCCGGCCGGACCAGTGCCCTTTGTTCAAGAAAACCTGCACGCCGGCCAGGCCCGTGGGGCCCTGCATGGTCTCCACCGAAGGCAGCTGCGCGGCGTACTACAAATACGGGCTGGACTAGGGGTTTGACCCCGGTCCGGGCCGCGCGGAAGCGATCATGAGCTCAGACAAGGTTCTTCTGGATTACGGCAGCGGGGGCCGGGCCTCTCAACGTCTCATCTCCGAGCTGTTTCTCAAGCACCTGGGCAACCCGGAGCTGGCCAGGCTGAACGACGCCGCCCGGCTGGACCTCAGGGGCCCGCTCGCGTTCAGCACGGACACCTTCACCGTGGACCCGATATTCTTTCCCGGCGGGGACATCGGGTCCCTGGCCGTGCACGGCACGGTCAACGACGTGGCCATGCTCGGCGCGGAGCCCAGGTTCTTGTCCTGCGGGTTCATCATCGAGGAGGGCCTGCCCATGGCCGACCTGGAGCGCATCGTGGCCTCCATGGGCCGGGCCGCGGCCAAGGCCGGGGTGTTCGTGGTCACCGGCGACACCAAGGTCGTGCCCAGGTCCGCGGTGGACAAGATATTCATCAACACCACGGGGATAGGCGAGATCATCGTCGACCCCGGCCCGAGCGGGGACAGGGCCCGGCCGGGCGACGCCGTGCTCATCAGCGGGACCGTGGGCGACCACGGCCTGGCCGTCCTGAGCACCCGCCAGGGCCTGTCCTTCGAGACCCCGGTGGTCAGCGACTCGGCCGCCTTGAACCACCTCATCGTGCGCCTGATCAGGGAGCTGCCGGACATCCACGTGCTCCGCGACCCGACCCGCGGCGGCCTGGCCACGACCCTGAACGAGATCGCCGAGTCCTCGGGGGTCGGCTGCGAGATAGACGAGGCCGCCCTGCCCATATCGCCCGAGGTTAGCGGGGGCTGCTCCTTTCTGGGCCTGGACCCCCTGTACCTGGCCAACGAGGGCAAGTTTCTGTGCTTTTTGCCCGAGGGTCTGGCCCAGAGGGCGCTCGAGATCATGCGCTCCGACCCCCTGGGCCGGGCCGCCCGGCGCATCGGCTCGGTCGGCGCGGACAATCCGGGAAAGGTCGTGCTCAGGACCGGGCTGGGCGGCAGGAGGCTCCTGAACATGCTCGAGGGCGAGCAGCTGCCGCGCATCTGCTGAGCTTGCGGCTCAGACCGCCTGGCGCTCCTGGATCAGGGCCATGGCCCTTTGGGCCAGCTGGGTTATCTCCGGCTTGGAGACCTGGGCGTCCGCGCCCACGGCCTCGCCCTTGTGCCGCAGCTTGTCGGTGATGATCGACGAGAACAGGATCACCGGCAGACGCCTGAGCACGGGGTCCTCCTTGATCCTCTTGGTCAGGTTGTGGCCGTCCATCATGGGCATCTCGATGTCCGAGACGATCACGTTGAGGTAGTCGGTGATCGGCCGGCCGTCCTCCTCGGCCTTGGCCTTGATGCGCATCAGGCGGTTCCAGCACTCCTGGCCGTTGTTGGTCTTTTCCACGTGGAAGTTGGCCTTTTCCAGAAGGTCCTTGATCATGTCCCGGATCAGGGTCGAGTCGTCGGCGATGATCGCCCGGAAGTTGCCGTTGGCGGTCCACTGGACGGTCTCGTCCAGCTTGAGCCTGAGCTGCGGGTTCAGGTCCGCGACGATCTTCTCCAGATCGAGGATGAACACGATGCGCTCGTCCAGCCTGACCACGCCGGTGATCGAGTCCGAGGACAGGGCCGAGACGTACTTGTTGGGCGCCTCCACCGACTCCCAGCTGAGGCGGTGGATCCTGGTCACGCCCGAGACCATGAAGGCCGTGGTCACCTGGTTGAACTCGGTGACGATGATCTTCGGGGGCTCCTTTTCGACCCGCTCCTTGCCCAGCCAGGTGGCCAGGTCCACCAGGGGGATGATCTTGGAGCGCAGGTTGAAGGCCCCGAGCACCGAAGGGTGCGGGGTCTCGGGCATCTCGGTGATGTCGGGCATGCGGATGATCTCCAGGACCTTGGCCACGTTCACCCCGTAGTAGCCCTTGTAGGCCTGGTCCTCGCCCTCCTGGACAACGGCCTGGACGAGCTTGTTCTCGGATTTCTCGGGCTCCTCTATGTAGAACTCGACGATCTCCAGTTCGTTGGTGCCCGCCTCGAGAAGGATGTTGGTCTGCGCGCTCATTTTGGTTCCTTTTTAACGGCCGCCCGCCTGTCTCCCTGTCTGTTTCCCTGCCTGTTTCCCTGCCTGCCGCCTGCTTTTTGTCTTCTCATTATAGCCAGCCGGGGGTTAGGTCAATCAGGGGCCGGGGCCGCGGGCCCGAGCCGGGCGATGTCCCCGGCCGCCTCCAGGAGCCCGTCCCAGGACGAGCACCGGGCCAGCCTGGTCCGCAGGGCGCGGATGTCGTCCAGGCCCTTGGCGTATCTTGGAATGAAGGAGCGTATCTTTCTCAGGCCCCGGGCCGTTCCGTCCAGGTCCCTGGCCAGCTCCACGTGCCGGCGCACGGTCTCGGCCAGCTGCGCCGGGGTCTGCTCCGGCGCGGGCAGGCCGGAGCGCAGGGCCGCGAAGCGGGCGAACACCGCCGGGTCGCAGAGCGCGCCCCTGGCGAACATGACCCCGGCCGCGCCGGTCTGCTCCAGGCAGGCCACGGCCTGGCCGGCGGTGAACAGGTCGCCGCTGGCCAGGACCGGAATGCCCACGGCCCGGACCAGCTCCCGGACCTTGGCCCACTCGGCCCGGCCCGAGAACATCTGCCTGGCGTAGCGCGGGTGCAGGCACAGCCAGCCCACGCCCTCCTGCTCCAGCCGCCTGCCCAGGTCCGCGAACACGTCCTCGCCCTGGCTGAAGCCGAGCCTGAGCTTGACCCCGACCCGGCCGGCCCCGGCCGCCCGGACCATGATCCGGGCCAGGGCGACGAGCCTTTCCGGGTCCGAGAGCAGGGCCGCGCCGCCCCCGGTCTTGAGGACCTTCTTCACCGGGCAGCCGGCGTTCAGGTCGAAGTGCGCGAAGCCGTCTCGGCCGAGCCTGTCCATGGCCCTGGCGAACGCGGCCGGGTCCGCGCCGAAGAGCTGGACCACCAGGGGCCTGTCCCCGGGCGCGCTGGCCAGGAGCCTTTCGGTCCCGTGGCCGCCGTATGACAGGCCCTTGGCGCTGAGCATCTCGGTGCAGGCCGCGGCGCAGCCCAGGCCGCGGCAGAGCATGCGGAAGGGCAGGTCCGAGTAGCCGGCCATGGGCGCGAGCCAGGGGCTGTCCGGCGAGATGGGCGGGGTGTCCATGATTGGCCGGGACATAACCGCTGGCCGGGGCCTAGTCAAAGGTTTGTCTTGGCGGGCCGTCCGGGCCTTAAAATGTCTTTTGTTTTTCCTTGACATGTCCTGGTCGGCGTTATAATCCGCCTCGGCCGAGTGGAAAAATCAGGCCCAAAAGGCTTGCTTTTTTTTTGTTGACTGTATATGAAACAACGTTCACGGCTGGCGTAGCTCAATTGGTAGAGCAGCTGACTTGTAATCAGCAGGTTGCGGGTTCAAGTCCCATCGCCAGCTCCAGGCATGGTGGGGTTCCCGAGCGGCCAAAGGGAACAGACTGTAAATCTGTCGGCGAACGCCTTCGGAGGTTCAAATCCTCCCCCCACCACCATTGAAAGAGGCGAACCACTCTGTAGGAGGCAGGAGAATGTCTGCCGGCTGGACTACGGGAACCGAGCGGGAATAGCTCAATTGGCTAGAGCATCAGCCTTCCAAGCTGAGGGTTGCGGGTTCAAGTCCCGTTTCCCGCTCCAGTCCGCAAGCCCTTCCGCCGCGCCGCACGTCCTGCCAAGCGAGATTCGCCCACGTAGCTCAGGAGGTAGAGCACTTCCTTGGTAAGGAAGAGGTCACCGGTTCAAATCCGGTCGTGGGCTCCAGATGTCAATTTTTTACCCTTGGATGAACGCAAGACAAATCTAATAGGGGGATTTGAAAATGGGTAAGGCTAAGTTTGAGCGGAAGAAGCCGCACGTAAACATCGGCACCATCGGTCACATCGACCACGGCAAGACCACGCTGACCGCCGCCATCACCAAGCTTGCCAGCATGAAGGGCATGGGCACCTACGTGGCCTTCGACGAGATCGACAAGGCCCCGGAGGAGAAGGAGCGCGGCATCACCATCGCCACGGCCCACGTCGAGTACGAGACCGCAAAGCGTCACTACGCCCACGTGGACTGCCCGGGTCACGCCGACTACATCAAGAACATGATCACCGGCGCGGCCCAGATGGACGGCGCGGTCCTGGTCGTGGCCGCCACTGACGGCCCCATGCCCCAGACCCGTGAGCACATTCTGCTCGCCCGCCAGGTCGGCGTGCCGAGCATGGTCGTGTTCCTCAACAAGTGCGACATGGTCGACGATCCCGAGCTGCTCGAGCTCGTCGAGCTCGAGGTCCGCGAGCTCCTGAGCAAGTACGAGTTCCCGGGCGACGACATCCCGATCATCAAGGGCAGCGCCCTGAAGGCCCTGGAGTGCGAGAGCGTGGACGACGAGGCCGCCAAGCCGATCTTCGAGCTCCTCGACGCCTGCGACTCCTACATCCCCGAGCCCAAGCGGGACATCGACAAGCCCTTCCTGATGCCCATCGAGGACGTGTTCAGCATCTCCGGCCGCGGCACCGTGGTCACCGGACGCGTCGAGCGCGGCATCATCACCGTGGGCGAGGAGGTCGAGATCATCGGCATCCGCGCGACCATGAAGACGACCTGCACCGGGGTCGAGATGTTCCGCAAGGTCCTGGATCAGGGCCAGGCCGGCGACAACGTGGGCGTATTGCTGCGCGGCATCAAGCGCGACGAGGTCGAGCGCGGCCAGGTCGTGGCCAAGCCCGGCAGCATCACCCCGCACACCAGGTTCAAGGGCGAGGTCTACGTCCTGTCCAAGGACGAGGGCGGCCGCCACACCCCGTTCTTCTCCGGCTACCGTCCCCAGTTCTACTTCCGGACCACGGACATCACCGGCGTGGTCACCCTGGAGGAGGGCGTGGAGATGGTCATGCCCGGCGACAACGCGACCTTTACCGTCGAGCTCATCCATCCCATCGCCCTGGAGCAGGGCCTGCGCTTCGCCATTCGCGAGGGCGGCCGCACCGTGGGCGCGGGCGTGGTGACCGACATCCTGGAGTAGCCGGCCATGCGCGTCAACATCCAGCTGCAATGCACCGAGTGCAAGCGTCGGAACTACTCGACGCAGAAGAACAAGAAGAACACCACCGGACGCCTGGAGTTGAAGAAGTACTGTCCTTTTGACAGGAAGCACACCGTTCACAAGGAGTCCAAGTAGGTCCAGGGACGATAGGGCAGTAGCTCTAACGGCTAGAGCGCCGGTCTCCAAAACCGGATGTTGGGGGTTCGAATCCCTCCTGCCCTGCCAATCACCTCCCTAACGGACAGGGTTTTCTATGGCCAAAGAAAAGAAAGTCTCCAAGGCCGGGCAGTCCCAGAAGGCCGCCCCCTCGACCGCGGTCTCCAAGGTCCGGGAGTTCAAGGAATTCCTGGAGGAGTCCAAGGTCGAGATAAAGAAGGTAGTCTGGCCGAGCCGCAAGGAGACGGTCACGACCTCGGTGGCCGTGATCGTGTTCACCCTGGCGATGGCCATTTTCCTGGGGCTTGTGGACCTCGGGCTTTCCAAGCTCGTCAAGTTCATCCTGTCCTAAACCGGGAACATCGTGGTTGTGATGACTGAAATCGGTCCTGGCGAAGGCCAGAGCGTAAAAAACGCCCGCTGGTACATAGTGCACACCTATTCCGGCTTCGAGCAGCGGGTGGAGAAGACCATCCGCGAGATGATGCGCACCGGACAGGACAACGGCCTCGTCGAGGAGGTCGTCATGCCCACCGAGAAGGTCGTGGAGATGGTCAAGGGCGAAAAGCGGACCTCGACCCGCAAGTTCTACCCCGGCTACATCATGGTCAAGATGGTGCTCACCGACGAGTCCTGGCATCTCATCCAGTCGATCCCCCGGGTGACCGGGTTCGTCGGAGGCAAGAACCGGCCGACGCCCATGCGCGACAGCGAGGCCCAGGCCATCCTGGACATGATGGAGAACCGCCAGGAGCAGCCCCGGCCCAAGTTCAACTTCGAACGCGGCGACGAGGTCCGGGTCATCGACGGACCCTTCGGCGGCTTCAACGGCCTGGTCGAGGACGTGAACTACGACAAGGGCAAGCTTCGGGTGGCGGTGTCCATATTCGGACGCCAGACCCCGGTGGAGCTGGATTTCGTGCAGGTGACCAAGGGCTAGGGCCCTCCCGCCGCGGCGCTTGGCGAGATTTCGGATCTGCATCGGATCTATCATTTAAGGATATCAAGACATGGCCAAGAAAGTAATCGGCAAGATCAAGCTCCAGATTCCGGCCGGGTCAGCCAACCCGTCCCCGCCCGTGGGGCCGGCCCTGGGCCAGCACGGCGTGAACATCATGGAGTTCTGCAAGGCGTTCAACGCCAAGACCCAGGACCAGAAGGGCATGATCACCCCGGTGATCATCACCGTGTACGCGGACAGGTCCTTTTCCTTTATAACCAAAACCCCCCCGGCGTCGGTGCTTCTGCTCAAGGCCGCCAAGCTGGACAAGGGTTCGCCCGAGCCCAACAAGGACAAGGTCGGCAAGGTGACCAAATCCCAGGTGGAGGAGATCGCCAGGCTCAAGACCCCGGACCTCACGGCCGCCAGCCTGGAGGCCGCCATGAACAGCATCATGGGCACCGCCCGCAGCATGGGCATAGAAGTGAAAGGGTAGTCAACCATGCCTAAACACGGAAAAAAATATCGCAGCTCGATCTCCAATCTGGACCTCTCGGCCAGGTACGCGGTGGACGAGGGTTTGAAAAAGGCCCTGCAGGCCGCCTTCGCCAAGTTCGACGAGACAGTGGACGTGGCCATCAGGCTCGGCGTGGACCCCAAGCACTCCGACCAGATGGTCCGCGGCGCGGTGACCCTGCCCAACGGACTGGGCAAGGACGTGCGCGTGGCGGTCTTCTGCAAGGGCGAGAAGGAGGCCGAGGCCAAGGCCGCGGGCGCCGAGTTCGTGGGCGGCGAGGACCTGGTGGAAAAGGTCCAGGGCGGCTGGCTGGATTTCGACAAGGCCGTGGCCACCCCGGACATGATGGCCCAGGTGGGCAAGATCGGCCGCATCCTGGGGCCCAGGGGGCTGATGCCCAACGCCAAGACCGGGACCGTGACCTTCAACGTGGCCGAGGCCGTGCGCGAGCTCAAGGCCGGCCGCGTGGAGTTCCGGGTGGACAAGGCCGGGGTCCTGCACGCGCCCATCGGCAAGGTCTCCTTCGGCGACCAGAAGCTCCTGGAGAACCTCCGCGCCCTGCTGGACACCGTGAACCGCCTCAAGCCCTCGGCGAGCAAGGGCACGTACATGAAGGGCCTGGCCGTGGCCACGACCATGGGGCCCGGGGTCAAGATAGACCCCTTGACCATCCGCAAGTTTCTGGAAGGATAACCCGCCCTGGCCGGGACGGAGCGGCCGTCCCGGGGGCGTCGCACGGGAAGTTGTGTCAGAGACAGCAGGCGGAGGCCCTTTTCAGGGCGGCCTTAATATCCTGCCGAGACAATGCTTTGACAGGCTTTCCGGGTCAAAATACGAGGAGTGTTGATGAACAGGCAAGACAAGGCCCAGATCATCGAGAGGCTTCAAGGGAAGGCTCAGCGGGCGAGCATTGCCGTCGTCACCGACTTCAAGGGCCTGAGCGTGGAGGACATGACCGGTCTGCGCGCCAGGCTCCGAGAGGCCGGAGTCGATTACCAGGTCGTCAAGAACACCCTGGCCCGGTTGGCGCTCAAGGACACCGATCATCGGGTCCTGGCCGAGCACTTCAAGGACAATTGCGCCGTGGCCCTGGGGTACGAGGACCCCGTGGCCCTGGCCAAGACCCTGGCGGACTACGCCAAGGCGAACAAGAAGTTCGCGGTCCGCTTCGGGAGCCTTGAGGGCAGGTTTCTTGACGCCGGCGCATTGGGCGAGCTCGCCAGGCTCCCCGGCAAGCCCGAAATGCTGGCAAAGGCCCTCGGCACCATGAATGCCGTGCCCACGAACTTCGTGGGGTTGTTCGCGAATCTGCTCAGGACCTTCTTGTACGCCCTGAACGCCATCAGGGACCAGAAGCAGGCAGCCTGAGTCGATCAAGTAGGTCAAAGCAATCGGATTTCCCAAGGAGGATGAATAAATGTCCAACGTCACCAAAGAGCAGGTTGTCGATTTCATCGCCAACATGACCGTTCTTGACCTGTCCGAGTTCATCAAGGAGCTCGAGGAGAAGTTCGGCGTATCCGCCGCCGCGCCCATGGCCGCCATGGCGGCCATGCCCGGCGCGGGCGGGGACGCCGGCGGGGCCGAGGAAGAGGAGAAGACCGAGTTCGACGTCGTGCTGACCGGTATCGGAGACAACAAGATCGCGGTCATCAAGGTCGTGCGCGCCCTGACCGGGCTGGGCCTCAAGGAGGCCAAGGCCAAGGTGGACGAGGCCCCGCAGGCCATCAAGGAAGGCGTTTCCAAGGACGAGGCCGACGAGGCCGTCAAGCAGCTTGAGGAAGCTGGCGCTTCAGTTGAGCTTAAATAACGAAGACAAAAGTCTGACCACCCAGCCGCAAAGAGCGCAATCCTGTGCAGGGAGTTGCGCTTTTTGCGCTGGCAATTTGCCGCCGCGCGTTGTTCAATGAACATGCGGCGGGGCAAATCCGCCCCGCCGACCGCGCGGCCGAACCGTTGGCCCGGGCCCTTGTCGTTGTCTTGCGCACCTGGTTAGCAACAGTTAAACCGCAGCCCGCGTCTTGATCCTTTCCGGTCCGTGGCCGGAGACGTGCCGTTGAGGGGTGTTGTCCGAGTCGACAATCCGTCCCGAACACCAACATTCATGAGGGAACAATGGCTCTGCTCACGAAACAGTTTGGCAAGATAGTCAAAGCCCTGCCGATCCCGCACCTGCTGGATCTCCAGGTGGATTCCTACGAGGCCTTTCTTCAGGTCGGCGTGCCCCCGGCCAGCCGGGCCGAGCAGGGCCTGGAGGGGGTCTTCCGCTCGGTCTTTCCCATCGAGGACTTCAACAAGACCGCCAGCCTCGAGTACGTCAGCTACGAGATCGGCGAGCCCAAGTACGACACCGGCGAGTGCATCGGGAAGGGCCTGACCTACGAGACGCCCATCCGGATCAAGGTGCGCCTGGTGGTCTACGACGTGGACGAGGAGTCCGGGAACAGGACCATCCGGGACATCAAGGAGCAGGACATCTATTTCGGGACCATCCCGCTGATGACCGAAAAGGGCACCTTCATCATCAACGGCACCGAGCGGGTCATCGTCAACCAGCTCCAGCGCTCCCCGGGCATCATCTTCGAGCACGACTCGGGCAAGACCCATTCCAGCCGCAAGGTGCTCTACTCCAGCCGGATCATCCCCATGCGCGGCTCGTGGCTGGACTTCGACTTCGACCACAAGGACATTTTGTACGTGCGCATCGACAGACGCCGCAAGATGCCCGCGACCATACTGCTCAAGGCCATGGACATGTCCAGGCAGGACATCCTGGACTACTACTACGACCGCGAGGAGTACCTCTTCGAGGGCCCCCGGGTCCTGCGCAGGGTCAAGGACGACCAGTACCGCAAGGAAGAGGCCTTCGTGGACCTGGTTTTGCCCGACGGCAAGACGGTCCTAAAGAAGGGCCAGATCATGACCAGGCCGGTCTGGAACCGGCTGGTCAAGGCCGGGGTCCGGGACATCGAGGTCAACCCCGATTCCCTGCTTGGCCAGGTCCTGGCCCAGGACCTGGCCGATCCGGAAAGCGGCGAGGTCATTGTCGAGGCCGCGGAGGAGATCGGCGTGGAGGTCCTGGAGCGCATCCGGGAGGCCGGGATCAAGGGCCTCTGTGTCCTGTTCACCGAGGGCCTGGACGTGTCCCGGTCCATCCTCGAGACCCTGGCCCTGGACAAGGCCGTGGACAAGGAGACCGCCCAGATAGAGATATACAGGCGGCTCAGGCCGAGCTCGCCGCCGACCCCGGAGATCGCGGCCAACTTCTTCGAGAACCTGTTCCGCAACGCCGACTACTACGACCTCTCCAGCGTGGGCCGCTACAAGCTGAACTCGCGCCTGGGCGTGGACAACCCCCTGGAGCTGCGCACCCTGACCAACGAGGACATCTTAAGGACCATCAAGCTCCTGGTCCGGCTCAAGGACACCCACGGCCCGGCCGACGACATAGACCATCTGGGCAACCGCCGGGTGCGGCCGGTGGGCGAGCTGGTGGAGAATCAGTACCGCATCGGACTGGTGCGCATGGAGAGGGCGATCAAGGAGCGCATGAGCCTCCAGGAGGTGGCCACGCTCATGCCCTACGACCTGATCAATCCCAAGCCCGTGGCCGCGGTGCTCAAGGAGTTTTTCGGGACCTCGCAGCTCTCCCAGTTCATGGACCAGACCAACCCCCTGTCCGAGGTCACCCACAAGCGCCGGCTCTCGGCCCTGGGGCCCGGCGGCCTGACCCGCGAGCGGGCCGGGTTCGAGGTCCGCGACGTGCACACCAGCCACTACGGCCGGATCTGCCCCATCGAGACCCCCGAGGGACCGAACATCGGGCTGATAGTCTCCCTGACGACCTACGCCAAGGTCAACGACTACGGGTTCATCGAGACCCCCTACAGGGCGGTCAAGGCCGGCGCGGTCAGCGACCGGGTGATGTTCCTGGACGCCTCCCAGGAGGCCGAGGAGGTCATCGCCCAGGCCAACGCCCCGCTCAACGGCACGGGCGGGTTCGTCAATCCCCTGGTCACCTCGCGGGTCCACGGCGACGTGTCCATGGTGCCCAAGGAGGACGTCACGCTCATGGACATCAGCCCGAGCCAGATCGTGTCCGTGTCCTCGGCGCTCATTCCCTTTCTGGAGCACGACGACGCCAACCGGGCGCTCATGGGCTCGAACATGCAGCGCCAGGCCGTGCCCCTGCTCAGGTCCGAGCAGCCCCTGGTGGGCACGGGCATGGAGGGCGTGGTCGCCCGCGACTCGGGCGCCTGCCTGCTGGCCGAGGCCGACGGCCGGGTGCACTACGCGGACGCCGAGAGGATCATCGTCAATTACGACAACGGGGTGGCCCCGAACATGGGCGGGGCGGTCCACTACGAGCTGCAGAAGTGGCACAAGTCCAACCAGAACTCCTGCTTCGGCCAGCGGCCCCGGGTCCTGGTCGGCCAGAAGGTGGCCAAGAATGATGTCCTGGCCGACGGACCGGCCATAGCCGACGGCGAGCTGGCCCTGGGCAAGAACCTGCTCGTGGCCTTCATGCCCTGGTGCGGCTACAACTACGAGGACTCCATCCTGATCTCCGAACGCATGGTCAAGGAGGACGTGTTCACCTCGGTGCACGTGGAGGAGTTCGAGGTCGTGGCCCGGGACACCAAGCTCGGGCCCGAGGAGGTCACCAGGGACATCTCCAACGTCTCCGAGGAGATGCTCCGCAACCTCGACGACTGCGGGATCATCCGCATCGGCGCCCGGGTCAAGGCCGACGACATCCTGGTGGGCAAGATCACGCCCAAGGGCGAGACCCAGCTCACCCCGGAGGAGAAGCTCTTGCGGGCCATATTCGGGGACAAGGCCCGGGACGTGAAGAACACCTCCCTCAAGGTGCCGCCGGGCATCGAGGGGACGATAATCGACGTCAAGGTCTTCAACCGCCAGTCCGGCGAAAAGGACGAGCGCACCAGGACCATCGAGCAGGACGAGCTGGCCGCGTTCGACGCCAAGGAGATCAAGCACATGGCCGCCCTGGTGGACGCAGCCAGGGACAGGATCTGGGTCCAGGCGCAGAACAAGCGCATCGAGCAGACCCTCATGGGCCGCAAAAAGGGCGAGGTCCTGGTCGAGGCCGGGCACGTCATGACCCGCGAGGCCCTGGACGCCGTGCCCCTCAAGAGGCTCGCCGCCCTGTTCTCCAGCCGGGAGGTCAACGAGGCGGTCAAGGCGGTCCTTCAGGACTACGAGCGCCAGGTCAAGTTCATCAAGACCGTCTACGACCTCAAGCGCGAAAAGGTCACCGAGGGCGACGACCTGCCCCCCGGGGTCATCAAGATGGTCAAGGTCTACGTCGCGGTCCGCCGCAAGCTCTCGGTGGGCGACAAGATGGCCGGCCGCCACGGCAACAAGGGCGTTGTCTCCTGCATCCTGCCCGAGGAGGACATGCCGTTCTTCGCCGACGGCACGCCCATGGACATCGTGCTCAACCCCCTGGGCGTGCCCTCGCGCATGAACATCGGCCAGATCATGGAGACCCACCTGGGTTGGGCGGCCAAGGAGCTCGGCGTCCAGCTCGCGGCCCTGGTGGACAGCGGCGCGGCGGCCAAGGTCCTGCGCAAGGAGGTCAAGGAGGTCTTCGCCACCCCGGAGGTGGCCGAGGTCGTGGACGGGCTCTCGGACGAGGAGCTCGTGGAGGCCCTGCGCGCGCTCGACAAGGGCATCGTCTCCAAGACCCCGGTCTTTGACGGGGCCACCGAGGACGAGATCTGGAACTGGCTCACCCGCGCCGGGCTGCCCGACGACGGCAAGACCATACTCTACGACGGCCGCACCGGCGAGCCCTTCCACAGCAGGGTCACGGTCGGGATCATGTACATGATGAAGCTCCACCACCTGGTGGACGAGAAGATACACGCCCGGTCCACGGGCCCTTACTCCCTGGTCACCCAGCAACCCCTGGGCGGCAAGGCCCAGTTCGGCGGCCAGCGCCTGGGCGAGATGGAGGTCTGGGCCCTGGAGGCCTACGGCGCGGCCTATCTCCTGCAGGAGTTTTTGACCGTCAAGTCCGACGACGTGGCCGGCAGGGTCAAGATGTACGAGAAGATCGTCAAGGGCGACAACTTCCTGGAGGCCGGGCTGCCCGAGTCCTTCAACGTCCTGGTCAAGGAGCTCATGTCCCTGGGCCTGGACGTGAACCTCATCCAGGACGAGAAGAAGAAACCCCTAAGGGTTCAGTAGGGCCCGCCCGGTTCCGGCCGGCGGGTTCGCGTTCAGAACTTTGTAACCGCGAGGAAATTCAATGACCTTGGACGAGCTCTTCACTTTACGTGGCACGCCGGGCTCCGGCGTAGTGGGCCGGACCCTTAAGGCCATCCAGATATCCATCGCCTCCCCGGAGAAGATCAGGGAATGGTCCTTCGGCGAGGTCAAGAAGCCCGAGACCATCAACTACCGGACCTTCAAGCCCGAGCGCGACGGCCTGTTCTGCGCCAAGATATTCGGGCCGGTCAAGGACTACGAGTGCAACTGCGGCAAGTACAAGCGCATGAAGCACCGGGGCATAGTCTGCGAGAAGTGCGGGGTCGAGGTCATCGCCTCCAAGGTGCGCCGCGAGCGCATGGGCCACATCGAGCTGGCCGCGCCCGTGGCCCACATCTGGTTCCTCAAGACCCTGCCCTCCAAGATCGGCACCCTGCTGGACATCACCATGGCCGATCTGGAGAAGGTCCTCTACTTCGACTCCTACATCGTGCTCGACCCGGGCGATACCCCGCTCAAGAAGCACCAGATCATCTCCGAGGACCAGTACTTCCAGGTCATCGACCACTTCGGGGAGCAGGCCGTGACCGTGGGCATGGGCGCGGAGACCGTGCGCAAGCTGCTCGAGGCCCTCGACCTCGAGGCCCTGCGGGCCGAGCTCCGCGAGGAGTCCATGAACACCCGCTCCCAGACCAAGAAGAAGAAGACCACCAAGCGGCTCAAGATCGTGGAGGCCTTTCTGGAGTCCGGCAACAAGCCGGAGTGGATGATCCTGGAGGTCGTGCCGGTCATCCCGCCGGAGCTCAGGCCCCTGGTGCCCCTGGACGGCGGCCGGTTCGCCACCTCGGACCTGAACGACCTCTACCGCCGGGTCATCAACCGCAACAACCGGCTCAAGAGGCTG
>JAFGBU010000009.1 GCA_016932995.1 Desulfovibrionaceae bacterium | reverse complement strand
CGCTTCGAGGGAACCCTGCACCCCCTGGGCTGCGCCAAGATCACGGCCGCGCCCTGCAAGGGCCGGACCCTGGACGTGATTTTTCCCCTGACCATCACCTCGTCCATCTTCTGGGGAGGCCTGATCCGGGAACGGCCGGACCTCATCACCGCCAAGCAGGTCGGCCTGCTTGGCATCCTGAACGCCCTGCCCGGCGCGCGGGTGCTGGTCAAGCCCTTCATGTCCTCCACCCGGGACACCCTGGCCGCCTTGCCGGTGCTCGAACAGTGCCGGGGCCTGCGCATGAGCCTGGACATGCCCTTCAGCAAGGTCATGGAACACTTCCGGGTGCGCTCCATGGTCATCGAACACATGTCCACGGCCCTATACGAAGCCCTGCCCTACGACACCGAGATATTCGCCCTGACCGACAGTGTGCGGCCCCTGGAGCCGGTGTCCCTGGCCCTGCTCCAAAAGCGGGTTCGGATCTACGACGACGTCGAGACCCTGGGCGCCGAGCTGCGCGAATTCCTGGCCGGGCGGCTGGAGCCGAGACGCGACCAAGGCTTCCTCGAACATTTCGTGCACAAGCCCCGGGCCCGGGAAAACATCGCGGACCTGGCGCGGCGGCTGGCCGCGGCCGGGGCCGCGCAACAGGGGGCATCAGCATGACGACGCAGGCCTACTACCAACGCCTGGAGGAGTTCACGGCCCTGTGCATTGATCTGGCCAGGGCAGGCCAGACCTGGCTCGCGGTGATCGTCTGCCATGAGCTGTACCGCTTTTTGTACCCGGTCGAGCCCTACGCGGGATTCACGCACACCGACCCGGTGGCCTTCGCGGCCGAGCACATCGAGCGCCTGCTCGCCTCAGCCCGGACCTTTTCTGCGGCCCTCAGCCCATACCCGCCCCCCGCGCAACAGGACCATCCCGCCGGGTCCGGGGACCTGAAGGATCAGACCTCCGAGGTCTACTCCGAGCTCTGGGAGCGCTTCGACGACCAGACCCTGACCGACGAGGGCTCGAAACTGCTTTTGGCCAGGCTGCCCCAAGGGGTCGTCGAGTCCCATGTCCGGGGGAGAGCGGTCCTTGACCTGGGCTGCGGCTCGGGCCGCTACTCCATCGCCCTGGCCAGGGCCGGGGCGGGCCGGGTCCTGGCCGTGGACGCGCAGCGCAGGTCCTTTGCCCGGGCCGAGGCCTACTGCCGCGAGCAGGGCCTGGCCGTGGACTTCAAGGAGCAGGACGTCCTGGCCCTGGACCTTGAAAACGCCTGCTTCGACTTCGTGTTCTGCAACGGGGTGCTCCACCACACCGCGGACATGGAGCGCGGCCTGGCCGAGATGGCCAGGCTCATCCGGCCGGGCGGGGCCGGGTTCTTGTACCTCTACGGCGCGGGCGGGATATTCTGGGACACGCGCCGGGCCCTGCGCAGGGTCTTCAGGCACATCCCCCAAGAGCGCGCCATGCGCGTGCTCGAGGACATCAATATGCCCCCGAACCGGTTCATCTTCTGCGACACCTGGTACGTGCCGCGCGAGCGCCACACCAGCCGCCGCGAGCTGGAGGCCCTGCTGAACGGCCTGGGCCTGGACTACGAAAAGGTCGTGTCCAAGAACGCCTTTGACCTGGACAAGGCCATAGCCGACGGCCTGCCCGGGGCCGCGGACATGTGGGGCGACGGCGAGCACCGCTACCTGCTGCGCAAAAAGTCCGAAGCCCATCTTGCGAAAAAAAGGAGCAAATCATGATCGCCCTCATTGACCTGGGCATGGGCAACCTGGCCTCGGTCCTGGCCGCCTTCCAGCGCGTCGGGGCCGAGGTGCGGGTCACGGACCGCCCCGAGGACACGGCCGCGGCGGCCGCGGTCATCCTGCCCGGAGTGGGGACCTTCGGCGACGGCATGGCCTGCCTGCGCGCCAGGGGCCTGCTGAAACCCCTGCTGCGGCACGCGGCCGAGGGTCGGCCGCTCTTGGGCATCTGCCTGGGCATGCAGCTGCTCGCGGACCTCGGCGAGGAACACGGAAAACACCGGGGCCTGGGGATTTTGCCCGGCCGCGTGGCGCGGCTCAGGCCCAAATCTTTGGACCAGCGCGTCCCGAACATGGGCTGGTGCGACGTCCATATCCGCAAAAAAAACGGCCTGTTCAGGGACGTGGCCGAGGGCGAGAGCTTTTACTTCGCCCACAGCTACCATCTGATCTGCGACAAGGACACGGACCAGGCCGCGGTCATCGACTACGGCGGCGAGGAGATCACCGCGGCCGTGGAGCGGGACAACGTCTTCGGCCTGCAGTTCCATCCCGAAAAAAGCCAGGACGCAGGCCTGGACGTCCTGAGCTCGGTCATGGACAGGATACTGGAATGCACACAAATCGTCTCTCGAGGTTGACGCCATGGTACGGCCGCGACTGATCCCCTGCCTGCTGCTCAAGAACGGGCTCATCGTCCGCTCGGAGATCTTCCGCATCCACCAGGTCATCGGCAATCCCATGAGCACGGTCGAGCGCTTCTCCCACTGGAACGTGGACGAACTGGTGCTCCTGGACATCAGCCGCGAGGACTTCCACGACCTGCGCCGCGACGACCTGCAACAGCAGTACTCCGGCTCCACGGCCCTGAACGTGCTCCGGGAGGTCTCCAAGGTCTGCTTCATGCCCCTGGCCTTTGGCGGCCGCATCCGCAGCCTCGAGGACATCCGAGCCCGGCTGGAGGCCGGAGCTGACAAGTGCGTCGTCAATACCCGGGCCGTGGAGGAACCAGGGTTCATCGCCGAGGCGGCCAAGCGCTTCGGGGGCCAGTGCGTGGTGGTCAGCATCGACGCCCTGCGCCACGAAGACGGGCGGCGCGAGGTCTTCATCCGCGGCGGCAGGGAGGCCACCGGACTGGACCCGGCCGAGTGGGCGGCGCGAGTCGAGAAACTGGGCGCCGGAGAGATATTTCTCAACTCCGTGGACCGCGACGGCACGGCTCAGGGCTACGACCTGGAGCTGGTGCGCAAGGTGGTGCGGGCCACGACCATCCCGGTCATCGCCTGCGGCGGCGCGGGCCGGTACAACCAACTGGCCCCGGGCATCCTGGAGGCCGGGGCCAGCGCCGTGTCCGCGGCGAACCTCTTCCACTTCTTTGAACTGAGCTACCCGTTCGCCAAAAAGGCCTGCCTGGAGGCGGGCATCCCCATGCGCCCGGTCAAGCTCGGCGGCCGCTGGTTCCGACGCGAGCCCGGGTACGCGCCCGGCGCGGCCGAAAACAAAATCCGCGCCCGGCTGGACGCAGCCGCCAAAGGGCCCAGCGAGACAAGCGCCGCGCGCAGAAAAAAGGTCAGCTGGTGCGCCCAGTGCGTCTACCCCACCAGCAGCGCCGTGCCCTTGGAGTTCGACGAGGCCGGGGTGTGCATGGGCTGCCGGGTGGCAAAGGCGCGCAAGGCCATACCCGCGTCCGAATGGACCAGGCGGCGGGAAATCCTGGGCAAGCTTTTGGAGCGCTACCGCTCTCGGGACGGCTCGGCCTACGACTGCGTCATCGCCGTAAGCGGCGGCAAGGATTCCTACTACCTGACCCACGTCATCAAGAACGAATACGGCCTGAATCCCCTTTTGGCGACCTACGACGCCAACAACTGGACCCCGACGGGATGGGAAAACCTGCTGCGCATGAAAGAGGTCTTCGGCGCGGATCACGTCATCTACTCGCCCAGCGTGGGACTGCTCAAAAAACTCAACCGGCTGGCCTTCATGGTCATGGGCGACATGAACTGGCACGGCCACCTGGGGATCATGACCGCGCCCGTCCGCGCCGCGGCCCAGCACGGCGTGTCCCTGGTCATCTACGGGGAGCACGGCTACATGGACCTGGGAGGCCAGTTCTCCATGGACGACTTCCAGGAGATCACCTACCGCGCGCGGCTGGAGCACTTCGCGCGCGGGTACGAGTGGAACTACTTCCTGGGCGCGGAGGGCATCGCCGCCCAGGACATGCTGTTCTATCAATACCCTTCCGACCAGACGCTCTTCGACCAGGACATCCGCGGCATCTATCTGGGCAACTATCTGAACTGGGACGCCTACGCCCATACGCGCCTGGTCAGCGAAAAATACGGCTGGAAACCCAGCCCCGTACCCTTCGAGCGCACCTACCGGCGCATCTCCAACCTGGACGACATGCACGAGAACGGGGGGCACGACTACCTCAAATATATCAAGTTCGGATACGGCCGCTGTACGGACCACGTGTGCAAGGACATCCGGTCCGGGAGCATGACCCGCGAGCAGGGCGTGGAGCTGGTGCGGCGCTACGACCACGTCAAGCCCTCGGACCTCGAGCGCTGGTTCAAATACACGGGCGTGAGCGAGGAGCAGTTCGCGCGCATCGCGGACACCTTCCGCGATCCGCGCGTCTGGAGCTTTGTGGACGGCCGCTGGGTCAAGGACAACCTCTGGGACCACGAGGAGAAAGGCCATGGCTGACAACGGGCCGCGCCCTGAGCGCCTGTCCGAGGATGAAATCCGGCCCAAGGACCTCAAGGCCGGGCAGATGGCCGCCTTTCTGCGCGACGTGGACAGGCTCCTGTCCCAATCCGAGGCCTTTGTCAGCGTGTCCTGCCCGGCATGCAAAGGCAAAAACGCCGCGCCGGCCTTCGAAAAGTACGGATTCTCATACAGCGAATGCCCCGGCTGCCGGACCCTGTTCATGAACCCCAGGCCCACCCCGGAGATCATGAACAGCTACTACACGAACTCGGAAAACTACCGCTACTGGGCCGAGCACATCTTTCCGGCCTCCGAGGCCTCCCGGCGTGAAAAAATCCACCGGCCGAGGCTCGAGCGGCTGCAGGAATACTGTCGCCGCCACTCCGCGCCCGGCGGCACCCTGGTCGAGGTCGGCCCGGGCTTCGGCACCTTCGCCGCCCTGGCCCGGGACTCGGGCTTCTTCGACCGGGTCCTGGTGGTGGAGACAACCCCGGAACTGGCCCGACATTGCCGCGAACGCGGACTAACGGTCATTGAAAAACGCGTCGAGGAGGTCGGGGACGAAATCAGGCAGGCGGACGCGCTGGCGGCCTTCGAGGTCCTGGAGCACCTTTTCGAGCCGGCCGTGTTTCTGGAACGCTGCGGAACCCTGTTGCGCCCCGGCGGGCTGCTCGTGGTCTCCTGCCCCAACGGGCTAGGCTTCGACGTATCCGTGCTCGGCGAACGCTCCTCGGCCGTGGACCCGGAACACGTCAACCTGTTCAATCCAAAGTCCCTGTCCCACATGCTCAGCCAACAGGGCTTCAAGGTCCTGGAGGTCGCCACCCCCGGCAGGCTGGACGCCGAGTTGGTCCGCAACGCGGCCCTGGAAGGGGACCTCGACTTGGGGGACAGGCCCTTCCTGCGCCGGGTGCTTATCGATGACTGGGAGGACCTGGGCTGGCCCTTTCAACGCTTCCTGGCCGACAACGGCCTCTCCTCGCACATGTGGGCCGTGGCCGCGAAAATCTAGCCCCGGCCGGGCCGTTCAGAGGCGGCTCGAAACAATTCGGCCAGCTCGAGCCAGCCGTAGTCCCAGCTCGGCCTGGTCATGAGTCCGAGCACCCGATCCAGGGCCGAGAGGTCCTCCAACGTATCCACGGACATCTGCATGCGGCCGTAATCGCCCCCGGACTCGAAGTTCAGTATCTGGTACCGGTCCGGGTGGGCGTAGAAATGCGCGGTCACGTGCTCGCGCTCGGCCGCCGAGTCCATGCGCCCATGGGCCAGCTCAAGGGCCGCGGACCTGACCACCTCCACGGACTGGCCCTTGGGAAAGGTCCGCTTGAGCGCGTTGGTCACCACATCCCAGTCCCCGGCCCTGAACAGCTCCACGGCCCGGTCCACGAGCCGGTAATCCAGAAGCGGGCTGTCCGCGCAGACCCGGACAAAGGCCTCCAGGCCATGGGCCCGGGCAGCGGCCAGCAGGCGGCCGGCCACGTCGTTGAGCGGGCCCCGGTGACAGGCCACCCCGGCCCGGCCGCAGAACTCGGCCAGGGCGTCGTCCGAGGCCTCATCCGAGGTGGCCACGACCAAGAGGTCCGCGCCTGCGCAGTGCGCGAGGCCCTCGATCAGACGCCCGAGCAGGGGCCTGCCCCGGACCTTGCGCAGCACCTTGCCCGGAAGGCGCATCGAGGTCATGCGCGCCTGTATGATTATTCCAAGCATGACCAGTCCGGGCCCGGGCCTAGAGGACCTCGTATATCCTGACGTTCGGCGAATCGTCTATGACCAGGCGGAAGCAGCGGCTGATGTCCTCGTCGCCGGGGTCGCCGACCAGGAGCCTGACCAGCATGCTCCCGTAGACCCTGTCGTCCATGAGCGCGAGCTCCATGCGCTGGGCGTTGACCAGCATGTGCGGCCCGAAGTTGAAGATGTACGACCTGCCGAGGTCGCCCTCCCCGCCCAGTATCTTGACGCTGCTGACCGGGACGGGCCGGCTCCCGTCCATCAGGTCCACCAGCCCGGCCCGGGAGTTGAAGCGGAACTTTTGGCGGTAGAAGTTTATCCTGCCGTGCTCGCCGCGGCCAGAGACCAGGTCCCAGGAGCCGTAGAAGGTTATCCAGTGGGCCAGGTCCAGGTTCTCCCAGCAGACCACCAGGTACTGGGGGACAACGGCCGGCAGGTCCAGGTCCGCGCCGCCCGGGTCCGCGCCGCCCAGCCCGTTGATGAGCGCCTCGACCTCTTTGGCCGGCATCCGGTCCCAGACCCTTGCGGGGTCGTTTCCCCGGGCCGCGCTGTACCTTATGAGCCGGGCCGCCCGGCGGGGCGAATCCGTGTTCAGGGCCAGGGCCGTGGGATAGATGTCCCGGCCCGAGTGCCTGCCCCCGTCCGAGGGCGTCATCCTGCGGGCGTAGTACTGGGTCGCGTAGCCGTAGTCCCACCAGGTCCAGACCTCGGCCTCGGCCGGGGCAAGGTCCTTGAGCCTGAGCAGGGCCTCGGCGTGGGGCTTGGCCAGGACCGGGGTCGGCCTGAGCCCGGCGTAGTGCACGGCCAGGGGCGCCAGCAGGGCCCCGGCCAGGGCCAGCTGAAGCCCGACCAGGACGCGGCCCCCAAAGGGCCGCCCGGCCACAAGGCCCTTGCACAGCCAGTGGCAGCCCAGGCCAAGGCCCAGGGCCAGGGCCGGGCCGCCGAACATGTCGAAGCGCAGGCCGAGCCAGCGGCTGGACAGGGCCAAAACCAGGGGCACGGCGAGCGGCAGGGCCAGGGGCCGCAGGCCGACCAGGGCGACAAAGCCCGCAAGGCCCAGGACCCCGGTCCAGGACGAAGAGGACATGCGCCAGAACACGGTCGGCCAGGGCATGTTCACGGCCTCGCGCACGCTCTGGGCTATGGCCGGATAGATCGGCCCGGCCCCGCCCGCGCCCGCGGCCTCGGACACCGGCTTGAGGTAGATGGCCAGCTTGAGCGCGAAGTTCACGACCGGCGAGAGCAGGCCCGACTCCAGGACAACCAGGGTAAGGACGACCGCGGCCAAGACCGGCCTCTCAAGGGAGCGCAGGCCCCGGGGGGACTGCAGGGCCAAGGCCAGAGCTGCGGCCAGGACCGGACCGGCCAGGCAGTGCGCGGTCTTAGCCCGCACGGTCAGGAAGAACAGGGCCGAGGCAAAGGCCGAGGCCTGGTCCCCGGAAATCAGGCCCACCAGGCCGCGCCAGAAGTCAAAGGCCCCGTCCGCGCCCGGAAAGGCCGCCAGGGCGAAGACCGCAAGGGTCAGCAGGGCCCTGGTCCTCGACCCGGGCCTGGCAGTGACCGTTGTCGCCAGGACCACGGCCCACAGGACCAGCATGTTCAGGTGCACGATGTTCGCGTGCCAGATCCCGCCGAACCTGGCCGCAAGCCCGAAGCCCAGGGCCAGCCAGGCGATCCGGGCCGGGGGCTGGCCTTCCTCGGCCGCGGCGCTGTGCGCCAGCCAGCCGGGCCGCGTGTATCGCCCAGCTATGTAGGCCGCCATCCAGGCCGCGGCCAGGGGGGCCAGGAGGGTGAACATGTCGGTGTCGAAGTAGCCCAGCCTGGTCCGGAAGAAGAATCCGGGCGCGAGCGCGGCCACGAACCCGGCGGCCAGGCCCGCGACGCGGCCGGCCAAGAGCCAGCCCCAAAAAAGCGTGGCCACGGCCACGAGCCCGGCGAAGAACGGAGGGGCCCAGAAACCCACCTGGCCGAGCCCGGACCCGGTCAGTCCGGCCAGGACCCGGGCCAGGGCCGCCATGGGGCTTGATGCCGCCCGGCCCACGCCCTCGGCCCCGGCGAGCCAGTAGTAGGTGTCGTGGGTGGACATGATGTGCTCGCCGTCCACGCTCAGCAGGGGATGGCTCCAGTCGGGCAGATCGAGCATGTGGAGCAGGACGACCGTGGCGTAGACGGCCGCGGACCAGGCCAGGAGCCACTTCCAGTCCCTGGCCAGGGAAAAGGTCTCCGAGTCGATCAGGATGTGCTCGTAAAACCTGGCGCTCATCTTTCGCATCTGGCTATCCGTCTCCCGGCGGCCGGACCTGCCCGGGCCCGGCCCGCGCTCAGCGGACGAGCCCGGCCCCGGACAGGCAGTCCAATATCCTGGCCAGGCACTCCTCGGCCGTCTCCCGGTCGGTGAACAGGGTCAGCTCCGGGTCCCGGGGCGCCTCGTACCTGTCGCTCACGCCGGTGAAGTTGCTGATCTCGCCGCTCAGGGCCCGCTGGTAGTAGTTCCTGGGGTCCCGTTTGGTCAGCACCTCCAGGGGGCAGCAACAATAGGCCTCGACATAGTTGGGGATCAGTTCGCGGTTGCGCTTGCGGGCCGCGGCATAGGGCGCAATGGCCCCGACCACGCTGATCACGCCGTTCCTGTTCAGGACCTGGGACAGATATCCCAGGTAGAGCACGTTCAGGTTGCGGTCCCTCTCGTCGAACCCGAGCACGTTGCCCAGGCCCTTGCGCACCACGTCGCCGTCAAAGAGCTCGGCCTTGAGGCCGCGGCTGACGATTTCCCGGTGCACGGCCCCTGAAAGGGTCGTCTTGCCCGAGCCCGGAGGACCGGTGAACCAGATCGTGAAGCTCATGGGCTGAGGGTTTTCTCCTTGTCGTCCGGCGGCCGCGCCGGCCGCTCCCCCTGCCGGGCGGCCGTTTCCGGGGATGGAAGGGCCTTGCGCGCCCGGCAGCGGTTCGTGATCAGGGCTCAGGTTTCATACAGCCATTCAAGGCAAAAGGCCAGCCGGGCGGAGGGCCTGAAAGGACCCCGGGCGCGGCGGGCGAACAAGGCCGGGAAGGACCGGGCCAGGGGCCAAAACCAACGCGCCGAAGCCCGGCCGCCGCGGAACATGCTGCGGCGGGTGCGGATTGTTCCCTTTTGGACAAAAAAACAACGTCCCCAAGAGGGCCGGAAACAGGGCCTGAAAAAAAGGCGATCCCCAGGCGCGACAGACAAAAAGCCACACAACGGCGGCCCGCCAAGCCGCCGGGAAAAGGCCCTGAAAACGCCTCGAAGCCCTAGAGGGCAGGCCTATTTGGATAGCAGTAACTCTTTTTTTAAGACGCCGATGTTTTTTGTTGACTTGCCCGAAAACATAAACCATTTTTTTTTATAACAAAGACAAAGCAAAAGCGGTTTGTGCATTGTTTCACATGGGGCCTGCGCAAGGCGCGGAATCGGCCCTGATTTTCCCAACAAGGGGAACAAGATGTTCAAGAATATGAAGATAGGCTCGAAAATCGGCCTGGGATTCGGTCTGGTTCTGGTCCTGCTATCGGTCACCAGCATCATCGGCGGCCTTGGACTTGTCAACAACTCCAGCTACTTCTCCGAGTACGAACGGCTCACCGAGGACACCAATCTGGTGGCCAGCGTGCGGGCGAACCTGCTCATGCTCCAGATCAACGTCAAGGACTTCCTGACCACCGGAAGCCAGGACAACATGGACGCCTATTCCCGCTACTGGGGCGCCCTGAGCGCGGTGGTGGCCGAGACCCAGAAGCGGGCCGCGGACACCGAGCGCGCCGCCGACGTCAAGAAAATGGTCGAAGAGCTCAACAAGTACAACGGGGGCTTCAACCAAGTCGTGACCATCCAGCGCGCCAACACCGAAAACGCCGACAAGCTCTTTGCCAAGGGCGAGAAGCTGAGCTCGATCATCTCCGAGATCATGGACTCGGCGTACGGGGACAATGTGATCATGGCCGCCTACCTGAGCGGCAACGCCCTGGTGAACGTGGAGAAGACCCGGCTGTCCATGCAGCGCTACCTGTACAGCAACGACGACAAGGAGTTCGAGAAGATCGAGGGCTACATCGTCTCCATCGAGGGCATCCTGGACGGCCTGGACCTCAGGCTGCGCTCGGCCAAGCGCCGCGGCCTCAACAACCAGGCCTTTGACATCATCGACGGCTACAGCGCGGGCTTCAACCAGGTCTACAAGACCCGCAAGGAGCGCAACGCGATCGTGGCCGAGCTGGAGGCCATCGGCCCGCAGGTCGCCTAGATCTGCGCCAAGATCGACCAGTCCCTGCGCTCCGAGCAGAAAAAGCTCGGCAACCAGGTCCAGGAGGCCAACTCCTCGGGCATCACCAACATGAGCATGATCAGCCTTGCGGCCCTGCTCCTCGGCCTGATCCTGTCGTTCATCATCGCCAGGGGCATAACCCGGCCCATCAACCGCGGCGTGGAGTTCGCCGAGGCCGTGGCCTCCGGCGACTTCGACCGGACCCTGGACGTGGACCAGGAGGACCAGGTGGGCCAGCTGTGCAAGTCCCTGAAGAAGATCGCCGAGACCATCAAGGGCACGGTCGGCGAGTTCGACCGCGTGGTCTCGGACATCGAGCACGGCAGGCTCGACACCCAGTCCGACCCCTCCCGGTTCGCCGGAGGCTTCTCCAGGCTCATCGCCGGGGCCAACCGCGTGGCCGGCAGCCTGGCCAACCTGATCAACGAGCTCCCCCTGGTCTTTTTCACCGTGGACGCGGGCCTGAACATCCAGTTCGCCAACCAGTACACCAAGGAGCTCATGCAAGGCCTGGACGTGGAGCGCGGCGCGAGCTGCGCAAAGACCTTCCGCTCCGAGGCCTGCGGCACGGACAGGTGCTTCTGCCGCCTGGCCATGGACAAGGGCAACGCCTCCGGCGACGTCCAGATAGTGTTGAACGGCGACAAGCTGGACCTGGACATCAACGCCAAGCCGCTCACCGACGGCCGGGGCGAAGTGGTCGGGGCCTTTGAGATCGGCGTGAACCAGAGCGAGATCCGCAAGGCCCAGGTCAAGATGGTCGGCGTGGCCGCAAACGCCACGGAAATCGCCGACCGCCTGTCCGTGGCGGCCGAGCAGCTGGCCGGCCAGGTGAACCAGATAACCAAGGCCTCGGAGGTCCAGAGGAGCCGGATGACCGAGACGGCCACGGCCATGGAGGAGATGAACGCCACGGTCCTGGAGGTGGCCAGGAACGCCGCGGACGCGTCCAAGAGCACGAGCGAGGCCCAGGCAAAGGCCCGTGACGGCGCGGCCGTGGTCACCAAGTCCGTGGGCGCCATCTCGCATGTCCACGACTCCGCGGTCACGCTCCAGGAAAACATGCACTCCCTGGGCCAGCAGGTCGAGTCCATCGGCCAGATCATCAACGTGATCAACGACATCGCCGACCAGACCAATCTGCTGGCCCTGAACGCGGCCATCGAGGCCGCCCGGGCCGGCGAGGCCGGGCGCGGCTTCGCCGTGGTCGCCGACGAGGTCCGCAAGCTGGCCGAGAAGACCCTGGGGGCCACAAAGGAGGTCGAGCAGTCGGTCACCGCCATCCAGGAGTCCGCGGTCTCGAACATAAAGAGCATGGAATCGGCCCTGAAGAACGTCAAGTCGGCCACCGAGCTGTCCAACCAGTCCGGCCGGGCCTTGGAGGAGATCGTCTCCCTGGTCACCAGCAGCGCCTCCAAGGTCGAGGAGATCGCCACCGCCTCGGAGCAGCAGTCCACGACCTCGGAGGAGATCAACCGGGCCGTGGACGAGGTCCACCACATCATCGGCGAGACCGCCGAGGGCATGGTCAACTCGTCCAAGGCGGTCAACGAGCTCATGGCCATGTCCAAGCAGCTCAACGAGCTGATCAAGGAGCTGCAGGGGGCCGAGGCCGAGGAGGCGTAGGGGCCGGCCCTGTTGCCCAGGCAAGCCAATTTTCCGGAATGGACATAAAAACAAGCAAGGAGGCTAGGAAATGAATCGGGCTTTAGGGAAACTACTGATGGCGGGGTTGTTCCTGGCGGCGGTCGCCGGGCTTTCGCTCAGCGCCTCCAAGGCCTGCGCGGAGGACATCCACTACATCGGCTCCTCGCAGATGTACTGGGCCTTTATCAACGACTCCAGCGCGCCGTTCACCAAGGCCACGGGCATCAAGGTCACGGCCGACGACCGCCGGACCAAGGACGCCGCGCCCGGGCTCATCGCCGGCAAGTGCAACGTGGGCGGCCTGGCGCGCAAGTTCAACGCCGAGGAAAAGGCCCAGAACGCGAACCTGACCGAGGTGCTCGTGGCCAAGGACCACATGGCGGTCTTCGTGGCCAAGGGCTGCGCGGTGGAGGACCTGTCCAAAGATCAGCTGAAGAAGGTCATGACCGGCGAGATCAAGGACTGGAGCGAGGTCGGCGGCGCGGCCGGGCCGATCACCGTGGTCATCCCGCAATCGCGCACGACCTGCAACAAGAACTTCAGCGAGGCGATCATGGGCGACGCGCAGTTCAGCCCGAACAGCGTGGTGAGCCCCACGGCCGGCGGGGTCATTGACGAGGCCAAGGGCAAGCCGGCGATATCCTTCATCTCCTTCGGCGCGATCTCGAACAACCCGGACTTCAAGGTGATCAAGATCGACGGCAAGGCCCCGGGCGCTGACGGCTACTGCATCGCCCAGGAGATGTATCTGGGGACCATCGGCGCGCCCCAGGGAGCGGTGAAGCAGTACATCGACTTCTTCCTTACCGGCGCGGGCAAGGACATCATCAAGAAGGCCGGACTGCTGCCGCCCAAGTAGGCAAAAAAACCGGAGGCAACAGAGTGTTGCCCCGAACGGATCACGCAGGGAGGCCTTTGGGCCTCCCTTTTTTTTGCGCGCGCAGCGACAGTGGTTAAAACCCCGGCGTCGCGGCCATGAAGCGCGTTGATATGCTGAAGGAAAAGACATCGAGATGCGGCGCGATTCGCGGCACTCACCTGGATTAGGGCCAAACCGCAGGACCAAGAGCGCCAACCAAAGGCCTAGAACATGCCCTTGAGCAACATGAGCGCGAACCCGAGGATGAACACGGCCCCGATCGCGGCCAGAATCGTCTTTATCAGGCCCGCCAGGAACCGGAAGCGGGCGCGCAGGCCAAGGGCGGCCGCGAGGGAGACGTCTCTCTCAGAGCGCGGGCCGCGGCCCATGTCGTACAGGGCCTGGTCCCTGGCCTGCTGCTCGGCAAGGGGCATCCCGCGCATGACAAACTTCATATAATTTTATAATCGGTCAGATATTGGAAGGCGATCCGGACGCCAGCGCGGCCTGCGGGGGACGCATGTCCGGAAAAAGGATCGGGCCGGGTAGGCCTAGGCCATGAGCGCGAGGAAATACCCTGTATGGCCGGTTGGTTGCTGAAGACTCTCCTTGGCCTGACAGCGACCGATCCGGAAACGGCGGATCTCTTTCTGCAGGGATACGGCGCATATGAGAAAGGCGACTACGCCCTGGCCTTGAACTGCTATCGCCGGGCGGCAAAACAGGGCCATGCCGAGGCCCAGCTCGGCCTCGGGCTCATGTACTACCAGGGCCTGGGCGTTGCAAAGGACCATGTCCTGGCCGCGGGCTGGTTTTGCAAGGCGGCCGAACAGGGCAATTCCGAGGCCCAAGTCCTTCTCGGGTTCATGTACGCCAAGGGCCTGGGCGTTGCAAAGGACCAGGGCCGGGCCGCGGGCTGGTATCGCAAGGCGGCGGAAGCCGGGGACGCCGACGCCCAGGTCAATCTCGGGCTCATGTACGCCGAGGGCCAAGGCGTTCCAAAGGACCACGCCCGGGCCGCGGACTGGTATCATAAGGCGGCCGAAGCCGGGGACGCCGACGCCCAGTTCAATCTCGGGCTCATGTACGCCGAGGGCCAAGGCGTTCCAAAGGACTATGGCCGGGCCGCGGACTGGTTTCGCAAGGCGGCCGAGCAGGGCAATGCCGACGCCCAGGTCAATCTCGGGCTCATGTACTTCAAAGGCCAGGGCGTTGCCCAGGACCATGGCCGGGCCGTGGGCTGGTATCGCAAGGCGGCGGAAGCCGGGGACGCCGACGCCCAGTTCAAGCTCGGGTTCATGTACGACGAGGGCCAGGGCGTTACCCGGGACCACGCCCGGGCCGCGGGCTGGTACCGCAAGGCGGCTGAACGCGGAAACAGCCTTGCCCAGTTCAATCTTGGGGTCATGTGCGCCGAGGGCCAGGGCGTTCCAGAGGATCAGGCCCAGGCCGCGAAGTGGTTTTGCAGGGCGGCCGAGCAGGGCGAGCTCGCTGCGCAGTTCAAGCTTGGGCTCATGTACGCCGAGGGCCTGGGCCTTGCAGAGGACTGTGTCCGGGCGCACATGTGGTTCGACCTGGCTGCCGGCCAGGG
>JAFGBU010000008.1 GCA_016932995.1 Desulfovibrionaceae bacterium | reverse complement strand
GCGTGCTGAGGTCCTTTTTCAGCCCGCACAGGACCAGGCGGCTTCTGGCCGGCAAAAGGCAGTTCACGGGCAATGTCCTGGCCGCGCTCTTGGGCCTGGCCACCCCGTTCTGCTCCTGCTCGGCCGTGCCCCTGTTCATCGGGTTCGCGGCCGCGGGCGTGCCCCTGGGCGTGACCTTTTCCTTTCTCATCGCCGCGCCCATGGTCAACGAGGTCGCCCTGGTCCTGCTCTACGGGCTTCTGGGCTGGAAGGTGGCCGCCCTGTACCTGGCCACGGGCCTGGCCGTGGCCATCAGCGCCGGCTGGGTCATGGGCAGACTGCGCCTGGAGCGGCACCTGGAGGACTGGGTCCGACAGGTCGCCGACTCGGACGCGGACGCGCCCGAAAACATGACCTGGCATGAGCGCCTGGTCTACGGCCTGAGGGCGGTGCGCGAGATCACAGGCAAGGTCTGGATGTGGGTGGTCTTGGGCATCGCCGTTGGAGCGGCCATCCACGGCTACCTGCCCGAGGGCCTTCTGGCCTCGATCATGGGCAGGCAGGCCTGGTGGTCGGTGCCCCTGGCCGTGGCCGCGGGCATCCCCATGTACAGCAACGCGGCCGGGGTGGTGCCCGTGATCCAGGCCCTGCTCGGCAAGGGCGCGGCCCTGGGCACGGCCCTGGCGTTCATGATGAGCGTCATCGCCCTGTCCCTGCCCGAGATGATCATCCTGAGAAAGGTCTTGAGGCCCAGGCTGATCGGCATCTTCATAGGGGTGGTCGGCGCGGGCATCCTCGTGGTCGGATACCTGTTCAACGCCCTTGTCTGACCATAACCGGGGACAAAGGAGGCGCCATGGTGATAACCGTAATGGGGCCCGGCTGCCCCAAATGCAAACAGGCCGAGGACATCGTGCGCCGGGCCGTGGCGGAGTCCGGGTCCGAGGCCCGGGTTAAGAAGCTAACCGACCTCCAGGAGATGACAGGCCGCGGCGTGTTCAGCACCCCGGCCGTGGCCGTGGACGGGGAGGTCGGGTGCGCCGGCCGCGCGCCGACCAGGGCCGAGGTCCTGGCCTGGATCGGAAAATAGGCCTTCAAGAGGGGGACAATGGCCAGACTCAATATCCTGTTCCTGTGCACCGGCAACTCCTGCCGCAGCCAGATGGCCGAGGGCTGGGCCAGAAAACTCAAGCCCGCGGAGCTCGCGCCCTTCTCGGCCGGGCTCATCAGGCACGGCCTGGACCCCATGGCGGTCAGGGTCATGGCCGAGGCCGGGGTGGACATCTCGGGCCAGCGCTCAAAAAAGGTCCAGGACCTGCCGGACGTCGAGTTCGACTGGGTCGTGACCCTGTGCGGCCACGCCCATGAGAGCTGCCCGCATTTCCCGGGAAAGGTCCAAAGGATGCACCGGGGGTTCGACGACCCGCCGAGCATGGCCCTGTTCGCGGCCAACGAGATCGAGGCCCTGGCCGTCTACCGCAGGGTCCGGGACCAGATCAGGGAGTTCGTGGAGTCTCTGCCGGGGGCCCTTGAGCCGGTCAGCCGCACGGATACCAGGGCTCGTTGACCTTGCGGTCCGCGCCGACCAGGGGGATGACCTCGGGCAAAAGCGGGCCCAGGAGCGGGGTGATGGGCTCGTAGTCCGCCCGGACCCGGACCTCGACCACCTGGCAGGGCCCGCCCGGGTCGTTGTCCGTGGGCTCGGCCGCCGTGTCCATGCCCGGCCAGCTGCGGACCAGGACCTCGGTCTCCTGGGGAAGGGTGGCCACGACCTCTTGGGCCTTTTGCACGATCTGGCTCAGCCGGGTGCCCTCCTCGTCCCCCTGGCCGGTGGTGGCGAAGCGGGCCGCGGACTGGGCGGCCTTCTGGACCGTGAGCCAGGTCCGAAACATGTTCCCGGTCTCGATGACCCCCATGACCAGGGTCAAGAACACGGGCAGGATCAGGGCGAACTCGACCACGCTGATGCCCCGGGTCCCTTGGCGGCCGAACAGGCCGGCCAAACGGCTCTTCAGCTCAAAAAACATCGCCCCCGCCCCCTGGTGTGGTGTCCGCGAAATGCGCCCCTAACGCGCCTTTGCTTCAAGATGTCGATGTGCTTCATGGCCGCGCCCCTAGTTCAAGAGCCTCCAGCCGAGCTGCCTGCCGATCTGCTTGAACATGTCGTCGATGTCGCCTGCGGTCGGCGCGTCGAAGTAGTGGTCGTCCGTGCCCGGCTTGCTCGAGGCCACGGCCTTCATCAGGGCCACGTCCGTGGCGTCCGAGCTGCCGAAGCGCACAGTGAATATCTCTATGTCCGCGTCCTTGGCCAGTTGGGCCTCGTTAAGCATGGCCTGGTTCAGGCAGCCGCCGTCCTCGCAGTGGCAGTCCGTGACCGCCATGCCGTAGTAGGCGTTGGTCCAATAGCTGTTGGGATTGTAGGACAGGGCGTAGGTCCCGCCGCAGGTCGCGTCCTCGGTGTCCCCGTCGGTCAGAAGGATCATGATCTTGCGCACCCGGTCCGAGTCGCTGGCCTGGGTAAGGGGCGGCTCGCTGGTGAGCGCGTGCCTGCCCCACTTGAGGCCCTCGGAGATTACGGTCCCCGAGCCCGCGCCGCGCGCGTCCTGGGCGTTGATCGCGGCCATGATCTCGTACTTGTCCGTGGACAGGGGCAGGACCGGCGGGATGCCGGAGCAGGTGTCCAGGGTTATCTGGTCCCTCAGGTACCTGGGCAGGGCCCAGTAGTCGTCCATGAAGTCCGGATGGATGCCCTGGTTCAGGGAGCCGTCCGCATTGAGGCACCCGGCCGGAAAGCCGTCCACGGCCTCCGAGAGCTTGACCTTGCCCCTGAAGGGCACCAGCCCGACCTTGGTGTCCGGGGACGCGCCGTCGGGCAGGATCAGGTCCACCAAGTTCAGGCAGGCCAGCTTGGTGTTGTCGATGGGCGCGCCCTTCATGCTGCCCGTGTTGTCGATGACGAACACGACCTCCAGGTTGTTGAACCCGGCGCAGGCCTTGGCGGACACGGTCTTGGACCCGATGCCCAGGACACCGAGCAGGATGGTGTTCACCTGGGCCTCGGCCTGCACGCAGACGCTGCGGACCTCGGCCCCGGCGCTGACGCTGTTGATCTGGGCGGCCTGGAAGTTCTTCTCCACCATGCCCGAGACCGCGGCGTTGACCAGGCCCAGATCGAGGTCCGGATCAAAGGGCAGCTCCAGGCTGCCGGCCAGGGCCCCGGCGTCCACCGCGGCCTGGAGCCTGGTCTGGGCCAGGTACAGGTTGCCCACGTCAACGGCCAGGCCGACCACGGCCACGAGCACCGGGATGAGCAGGGCGGTCATGAAGCTCACCGCCCCCTTCTGGCCGTCCCGCCTAGGGGAGCGGCATTGTCGTCTGGGCCTTGAAGACATATGGATCCGACTCTCCGTTCAGGGTTTGGAAGTAGCTGTTCTCCCCGCAAAAGGACCGATACTCGTAGCTGACCTCCACGGTGACCGTCCTGTTCACCGGGTCCGCGGTCACCGTGGAGGCGATGTCCTCGCCGGCCATGTCCCGGGTCAGGGACCGGACCAGGGCCTGGACGTCCGCGGCCTCGCCGTCCCTGAGCACCAGCCTGGCGCCCTCGCGGCTGGCCTCGAGCAGGGTGGCGTAAGTCTTTATGGCGTAACCGCCCTCCAGGAGGAGAAAAAGCAGAGCGGTCAGAACCGGCAGGATCAAGGCGAACTCCACGGCGGCCAGCCCGCCCTCTGATCTGCCGAGTCTGTTTATCCTCATCCTCATGCCTGTCCTCCCAATGCCTCGGGCCGCGCAATCGCCGGCCTGACCGAACATGAGCAATGGCCATGCCAAAGTCTGCGGCCCGGCCGGGGAGCCTTTTTTCTCCGAGTCAAGATCCTGAATAAAAAGGGCTTCTTTTCAGACGAGGCCCAAGGTCCGGGCCGAGACAGCGGCCAGGGCCCGGGCAAGGTTGATCCATTTTTTGTGGATTATCCCCGCAATGGGTGCTAGTGATTGGTTGCGGTCGGGCCCGGCCCGGCCAGGGAGGAGGGGTGGCCGAAAAGATACTCGTGGTCGACGACGACGAGGCCTTCCGGGGCATGCTCCTGGAGGCCCTGGCCGAGCGCGGATTCGCGGTGGACGCCGCGGCCACGGCCGAGGACGGCATCGCCATGGCCAAGGCCGGGGACTACGACCTGGTGCTCCAGGACGTGAAGCTGCCGGGCATGTCCGGGCTGGAGGCCATGGAGCACCTTCTGACCGCGGACCCGGACCTGGAGGTCATCGTCATGACCGCCTACTCGACCAAGGACACCGGCGTGCAGGCCATGAAAAAGGGGGCCTACGACTACTTCACCAAGCCCTTCAGCCTGGTCGAGATGGAGGTCGTCGTCCGCCGGGCCCTGGAAAAACGCCGGCTCCAGGGCCAGGTCCAGGTGCTCCAGAAGGCCCTGTCCAAGGGCGCGGCCCTGGACCGGCTGAAGGGCCAGAGCCGGGCCATGCACAGGGTCAGGGAGCTCATCCAGAAGGTGGCCGCGATAGACGTCAACGTGCTCATCACCGGCGAGACCGGGACCGGCAAGGAGCTGGTGGCCGACGTCATCCACATGCAAAGCAAGCGGGCCGCGGCCCCCCTGGTCAAGCTCAACTGCGCGGCCATCCCGGAGAACCTTTTGGAGAGCGAGCTCTTCGGCCACGAAAAAGGGGCCTTCACCGGCGCGGCCTGGACCAAGAAGGGCAAGTTCGAGCTCGCCCAGGGCGGCTCGATCCTCCTGGACGAGATCGGGGACCTGCCCCTGCACCTCCAGCCCAAGCTGTTGCGCGCCGTGGAGCAGAAACAGGCCGAACGCGTGGGCGGGACCAAGCCGGTGCGCTTCGACGTGCGCATTATCGCGGCCACCAACCAGGACCTGGAGGACATGGTCCGGGAAAAGACCTTCCGGGGCGACCTGTTCTACCGCCTGAACGTGGCCGCCATCGCCCTGCCCGCCTTGAGGGAGCGCAAGGAGGACCTGCCCCTGCTCGCCCGGCACTTCGTGGACAACATAAACAAGAGGCTGGGCACAAGCCTTTCCGGGGCCACGCCCGCGGCCCTCAAGGCCCTGTACGCCCGGGACTGGCCGGGCAACGTCCGCCAGCTGGCCAACACCCTGGAGCGCGCGGCCATCTTCTGCCAAGGCCGGGTCATCGACGAAAAGGACGTGGAACAGGCCCTGAAGAGGACCGGCGCGCCCCGGGAGACCTTCCTGCCCGCCCCGGGCGCGCCCCTGCGCCAGGCCGTGAAGGACTACGAAAAGGCCCTGATCGTGTCCGCGCTGCGCGACAGCGCCGGGGTCCAGACCCGGGCCGCCAGGCAGCTGGGCCTAAGCCCCAAGAACCTCTGGAACAAGATCAAAAAGCACGGCATCGACCCCGGCGCCTAGACCCGGCCCGGCCCGGCCAAGCCAATCCATTTTTTGTGGATTCCACCGCCAGGCCCCGGGGCCCAAGGCCTGCGGAGAAAATCATTGCCTGGTGCGGGCCGAGCTAAATCCATAAATAATGGATCGCGGGCCGGGCCCAGGGCCGGGGTCCGAAGCTTTTCCAACGCCGGGCATTTCGATTTATCCCTTTTTATATCAGTATGTTGACTGCCAGGGCCGGGCCGGTTGCCGAATCTCTGGCACGGCCGTTGCTCAAGGCCTGTTCATCGGCCGCAAAAAAAGCGGAAAAAACATTTTCAAAATAAGGAGACGGACCATGGTCAAGAGAATCATCAATCTGGTTAGGGACGAAGAGGGCGTCACCGCCCTGGAGTACGGCCTGATCGCGGCCCTGATCGCGGCCTTCATCGTCGCCGCGGTCACCGCCCTGGGCACCAACGTGCGCGACACCTTCAACAACATCGCCACGGCCATGAGCTCGGCCATGGGCGGCGGCACGACCTAGAGAACGGACCACAAAGGGGCGTTGTTCTCCACTTCCGGCTCGGGGCCTGCGGAATCTTAGGTTCTCTTGAGGGTCCGCAGGCCCCGTACCCCTGGGGGAGGGGCGGAAAAACACGGCGGGGCGCGGGATGACGGACACGGGACTGGGCATATTTCTGCTCTCGGCCCTGGCGGTGGCCACGGTCACCGACCTGAGGGGCCAGAGGATTCCAAACAAGCTGACCTATCCGGTCATGGCCCTGGCCCTCTGCTACCACGGCCTGACCCGGGGAGCGGACGGGCTGATCTTCGGCCTGGCCGGCCTGGGCCTGGGCCTGGGGCTGATGATCGTTCCCTATCTTTTGGGCGTCATGGGCGCGGGCGACGTCAAGCTCATGGCCGCGGTGGGCGCCTGCCTCGGGGCCGCGGACACCTTCAGCGCCTTTCTGTTCACCAGCCTGGCCGGGGGGCTCTACGCCCTGGCCCTGCTGCTCGGCCGCTTCCAGGCCCTAAAAATGGTCTTCCGGTCCCTGGGCCGGACCCTGTGGATATTCATGAGCTCTGGCCGCCTGCAGCCGGCCGAGGGCGAATCCGGCCTGCCCAGGCTGTGCTACGGCGTGGCCATAGCCGCGGGCACCGCAGCGGCCATGGCCTTCAAGGCCTTTCAAACCGGGGCCCCGGCCCTCCCCTAGGGGGATGATGAGATGAGCAAGTCCGCCAAGGCCATAGTCCAGATCGCCCTGGCCCTGGTCCTGTCGCTCGCGGCCGGGCTCACCGCCTTCATGTGGACCGGGTCCAAGAAGCCGGTGGCCAGGCCCGAGGCCCAGATCCCGGGTGTCGTGTCCATAGTGGTCGCGGCCAAGGACCTCAAGAGGGGCGAGGTCATCGACGCGGCCTCGGTCAAGCTGGCCGGGCAGATGTCCGACAGCCTGCCTGCGGGCGCGTTCAGGGACCCCGCCGGGGTCAAGGGCCGGGTCATCGCCGCGGACGTGGCCAGGAACGAGCTTTTGACCGAGACCAGGCTCGCGCCCAGGGACTCGGGCCCGGGCATCAGCGCGATCATCCCCCCGGGCAAGCGGGCCATGGCGGTCAAGGGCAACAAGGTCATGGGCCTGGCCGGGTTCGTGCGCCCGGGCAACAGGGTCGACGTGCTGGCCACCCTGAACACCGGCCAGGCCGAGGACAAGCCGGTGACCAAGCTGGTGCTCGAAAACGTCCCGGTCCTGGCCACCGGCGCCGAGACGGTCCAGCCCCCGGACGGCGGCAAGCCCTCGTCCGTGGACGTGTACACCCTGGAGCTCAGCCCCGAGGAGAGCGAGAAGCTGGCCCTGGCCGCCAACGAGGGCACCCTGCACTTCGCCCTGCGCAACTCAGCGGACCAGGACAGCGTGCTGACCTCCGGGGCCGACGTGGCCAAGACCCTGGCCTCGCTCAGGCCGGCCGGCCGCCGGGCCGAGCCGCTCAGGGCCTCGGGCCTGAGCGTGGAGGTCATAACCGGGGCCAGCAGGGCCAAGGTAAATTTCTAGGGACCAGGGGGATTCGGACATGAACGCCGACCGCTCCACAGCCGACCGGGCCCGGGCCGCACTGGCCCTGAGCGCCCTGCTTCTGGCCCTGGCCCTCTGCCCGGTGGCCGCGGCCGCCGAGACCGGGTTCAGCCTCCTGAGCTCCGAGGCCCCCCAGACCGTGCGCCTGGCCGTGGGCAAGTCCCTGATCCTCAACAGCGGGTCCGACGTGGGCCGGGTCTCCCTGGCCGCCCCGGACAACGCGGACCTGCTGCTCATCTCCCCGCGCCAGATATATCTGACCGGCAAGAAGGCCGGGACCACGAACCTGACCCTCTGGGACCGGCGGGGCCGGATCATGACCGTCTACGACCTGGAGATACTGCCGGACGTGACCCACTTGAAGAGGCTCATCCACACCGTGCTGCCCGAGGAGACCGGGATCAAGGTCTTTGCCTCGGGCGAGTCCCTGACCCTGTCCGGCAGCGTGTCCAGCGCGGTGAACATGAGCACGGCCCTGTCCCTGGCCCAGGCCGTGTCCCCGGACAAGGTGGTCAACCTCATGAGCGTGGGCGGGGTCCACCAGGTCATGCTCGAGGTCCGGGTGGCCGAGATGTCCAGGACGGTCATGCGGCGCATGGGCTTCAACTTCGCCTACCTCTCCAGCGGCCTGGTCCTGTACTCCTTTCTGAACGGCTTGACCGGCCTGGACGAAAACGGCGTCCTGACCCTGACCGACAACGTAAACGCGGCGTTCACCAAGGACATGGGCGGCGGCTCGTTCAGCGGTTTTCTGGACGCGCTCAAGGCCAACAACCTGGTGCGCATCCTGGCCGAGCCCAACCTCATCTGCATCAGCGGCGAGACCGCGAACTTCCTGGCCGGGGGCGAGATACCCATCCCCGTGCCCCAGGGCCTGGGGACCACGGCCATCGAGTACAAGCCCTTCGGCGTGGGCCTGAAGTTCACGCCCACGGTGCTCGGGTCCGGCCGGGTGAACATCAGGGTCCAGCCCGAGGTCTCGGAGCTCGACTACACCAACGCCCTGACCATCAGCGGGTTCGAGATACCGGCCATCACCAGCCGCCGGGCCTCGACCGTGGTCGAGCTGGGCAACGGCCAGAGCTTCGCCATCGCCGGGCTGATCAACGACACCATGCGCGACGGCGCGAACAAGTTCCCGTTTCTGGGCGACCTGCCGGTCCTGGGCACCCTGTTCCGCAGCAGCACCTTTCAGCGCAGCGAGACCGAGCTGATCATCATCGTCACCCCGCACCTGGTCAAGCCGCTGAACATGGCCGCCCAGACCCTGCCCACGGACGGCTTCAAGGAGCCCGACGACTTCGAGTTCTATCTGCTCGGCCTGACCCAGGGCCAGGGCGCGCAGGGCCGGGACGGCCTGCCCGCGGCCCGGCCCGCGGCCGATACCCCGGACGCGGACGGCGCGGGGTTCGACGGGAGCTACGGCCACATCGCGCCCCGCTAGGCGCGGGGCAAAGGCAGGGACCATGTTCAAGACACTGAGAAACATCCTGCTCCTGGCCCTGGCCCTGTTGTCCGCGGCCTGCGTGACCAGCGAGCCCAAGCAGCCCTTCGGGGCCTCGGTGCGCATGGCCGTGGAGAACCAGAAGCTCTGCCCCGGCCCGGCCGACGACAGCCCGGTGCTCGGCCTGGACGGCAGATACGGCCAGAACGTCATGGACAACTATCACAACAGGCCGACGGCCGGCTCGCCGGCCAAGGCCCCGGACCTCCTCCTGCTCGGCAACCCGGGCCCCAAGTAGGCGGCCGAAGGACAAAGCCATGAACGAACAAAAGACCCCGGTCACCCTGGCCATAAACGACCCGGTGGCCAAGGCCGAGATCAGCGAGCTGATCCTCTCCCTGGAGGGCCTGCGCGTCTCCGGGCTCACCCCCGGCGACCCCGGCATACTCATCTGCGAGCCCGGGCCGGACCCGGACGCCGACCTGGCCGGGATACGCAAGGCCCTGGCCTCGGGCGCGATCAGGGAGGCCTTCATCGCCTCTTCCGAGGCCAGTCCCGAGATGCTCATCCGGGCCATGCGCCTGGGGGTCAAGGAGTTCGTCCGCCTGCCCGTGGACCGCGCCGAGCTCGCCGAGGCCCTCGGCCGGGGCCGCGGCCGCCTCAGGCGCGGCCCTGACCAGGGCCGCGCGGACCGGGGCCGGATCATCGCCGTGGCCGGGGCCAAGCCCGGGATCGGGGCCACGACCCTGGCCGTGAACCTGGCCCACGGCCTGGAGCGACTCGGGGCCGGGCCCACGGCCATCCTGGACCTGCGCCGGCCGGCCGGAGACGTGCCCATGTTCCTGGATTTGGACTACTCCTTCACCTGGGCCGAGCTCATGGAGGACGTCTCCAGGCTCGACCCGACCTATCTGCGCAGCCTCATGGTCGGCCACGACTCCGGGCTCCAGGTCCTGCCCGGACCAAACGAGGACAGGTCGGCCCCGGACATGGACCCCGAGGCCCTGGAGCTGCTCCTGGCCGAGATGTGCGGCTGCTTTTGCAGCGTGGTCCTGGACGCCGGTCCGGACATGGACGACGCGGCCCTGGCCAGGCTGGCCATGGCCGACGAGGTCGTCCTGGCCCTGGCCCTGAGCCTGCCCTGCCTGTCCAGGGCCAAGAGGTTTCTGCAATCCCTGGCCGGGCTCGGCCCGGACGCGGAGACCAAGGTCCGGCTGGCCGTGTGCCGCCAGCGCAAGGACTCGGACATCGACATCCGGGAGGCCGAGGAGGTCCTCGGCCGCAGGACGACCTGGGTCGTGCCCGACGACTACAAGAACACCCTCTCGGCCATGAACCAGGGCAAGCCCCTGGCCGAGGTCGCGGCCAAGTCGCCCGCGGCCAGGGCCTTCCAGGGCATGGCCCGGGACCTGGCCCCGAGCGGCCGGGCCAGGCCCAGGGCCTCGATATTCAGGTTCTTGGGCCTGGGGCCCAAGACAAGCGGCCGCAGGGCGGAGGCGACATGAACATCAGGGCCAGGCTGGACAAGACCCCGGCAAGGATCGGACCGCGGCCCGCAGCGCCGAGGGCCCCGGCCCCGGAACGCCGCGAGGCCGTCACGCCCACGCAGAACGAGCACTACCACGAGACCAAGACCAACATCCACAACCTGCTCCTGGACGTCCTGGACCTGAGCCTGATCGGCAACCTGCCCGAGGAGGAGCTGCGGGCCCTGATCTCCAGGGAAATCGAGGCCATCCTCAAGGACCAGTTCCGGCAGCTGCCCCTGAACCTGGCCGAGCGCAGGCTCCTGGTCGAGGAGGTCCGGGACGAGGTCCTGGGCCTGGGGCCGCTCGAGCCGTTCATCAAGGACCCCACGGTCTCGGACATCCTGGTGAACACCTATTGCCATATCTACGTGGAGCGGGGCGGCAAGCTGGAGCTGACCAGGGCCAGGTTCAAGGACGACGGGCACCTGCGCAAGATCATCGAGCGCATAGTCTCGCACGTCGGCCGCAGGATAGACGAGTCCTCGCCCATGGTCGACGCCAGGCTCAGGGACGGCTCGCGGGTCAACGCCATCATCCCGCCCCTGGCCGTGGACGGGCCGTCCCTGTCCATACGCAAGTTCTCCAAGGACCCCCTGGAGGTCGACGACCTCATCGCCTTCAAGTCCCTGAACCCCGATCTGGCCAGGGTCATGGAGGGCGTGGTCAAGAGCAGGCTGAACGTGATCATCTCCGGGGGCACGGGCAGCGGCAAGACCACCCTGCTCAATGTCCTGTCCAGGTTCATCCCGACAAACGAGCGCATCGTGACCATCGAGGACGCGGCCGAGCTCCAGCTCAAGCAGGAGCACGTGGTCCGGCTGGAGACCCGGCCCTCGAACATCGAGGGCAGGGGCGAGGTCACCCAGCGGGACCTGGTCAAGAACTGCCTGCGCATGAGGCCGGACAGGATCATCGTCGGCGAGGTCCGGGCCCACGAGGCCCTGGACATGCTCCAGGCCATGAACACCGGGCACGACGGCTCCCTGACCACGGTCCACGCCAACACCCCGCGCGACGCGCTCATGCGCCTGGAGACCATGGTCGCCATGGCCGGGCTGAACATCTCGGACATCTCGCTCAAGCGCTACATCGCCTCGGCCATCGACGTGGTCATCCAGACCTCGCGGCTCATGGACGGCAGCCGCAAGGTGACGAGCTTTCAGGAGATAACCGGCATGGAAGGGGACATGATCGCCATGCAGGAGATATTCGCCTTTGAGCAGACCGGGCTCAACTCCAAGGGCCGGGTCGAGGGCCGTTTCGTGACCAGGGGCGTCAGGCCCAGGTTCGCGGCCAAGCTGGAGGCCAAGGGCGTGGTCTTCGGGCCGGACATGTTCGCCCCGGACAGGGCGGCCTGAGGCAGGGGAGGCGGACTTGAAGATCATGATGAGCCTGGTCGTGGTCCTGGTGACCTTCCTCCTGCTGAGCGGGCTCATGGACCTTTTGTCCGGCCTGGCCGGCCGGGGCCAGAGGCGGGTCCGGGACCGGCTCGGGGCCGCGATCCCCAGTGACTTCGGCCCGCCCGCGGACGTGCGCCGCCGTCAATCCTTGAGCGAGGTGCCCTGGCTGAACAGGTTCCTGGCCCGCAAGGCCTGGGCCAGGCGCCTGGACCTGGTCATCCGCCAGGGCCGCTCGCCCGGGGCCTCGGGGGTCTACGTCCTGCTCTCGGGCCTCTTGTTCCTGGCCGCCTACTACCCGGTCCAGGCCTTTTTCGGCCCCTGTCTGGCCGCGCTCGGGGCCGGGCTCGCGGCCGGGGCCGCGCCCTTTGTCTGGCTTAAGCGGCGCAAGACCAAGCGGATGGCCGCGTTCGAGCGCCAGCTCCCCGAGGCCCTGGACCTCATGGCCCGGGCGCTCAAGGCCGGGCACACCTTCGGGGGCGGCATGCGCATGGCCGCGGACGAGTACGGCGACCCCCTGGGCCCGGAGTTCGCCGCGACCCTGGACGAGATCAACTTCGGGGTCGACGTGGGCCGGGCCATGGAGAACCTGGTCGCGCGCGTGGACTGCCCGGACCTCAAGTACTTCACCGTGTCCGTGAACATCCAGCGCGAGACCGGCGGCAACCTGGCCGAGATAGTCGGCAACATCGCCCAGCTCATCCGCGAGCGCTTCCGGCTCCAGGGCCGGGTCCGGGTGCTCTCGGCCGAGGGCAGGCTGTCCGCGGTCATCCTCCTGGCCCTGCCCTTTGTCGTCGCCCTGGCCCTTTATCTGATCAACGCCGAATACATGCGCCCCCTGACCCAGACCGCCATCGGCCGGGGCCTGCTGGGCAGCGCCCTGGCCTCCATGTCCCTGGGGGCCCTGGCCATAAAGCGGCTGATAAAGATCAAGGTCTGAGCGGAGCGGGACATGGCCTCACGGACAATCATACAGCTTCTGGTCGCGGGACTGGCCTTTTGCTCCGCCCTGCTGGTCTGCGCCGGGGTCATGGGCCTGCTGAACAACGCCGGCCGCGTCGACCGCCTGCGGGACAGGATGGGCAAGGACCCGGGGCCTTCGGGCCGGGCCGAGGGCCGCGGTCTGTCCGGGCTCCTGGCCCCGGCCATGAACGCGCTCTCGGGCCTGATGAACAGGCTCGGCAGGCGCTTCGGGCCCAAGGGCCAGGACAAGCTCGACCAGGAGCGCCTGGCCCTGATCCGGGCCGGGCTGCGCGGCCGGGGCGCGGCCTTTCTGTTCCAGGGGCTCAAGGCCCTGCTCACGGCCGGCCTCGGCGGGGCGGCCCTGTTCGCGCGCTGGGCCTTTTTCCCGAACCTGTCCCTGACCTGGACCCTGGTCTGCGCGATCTTTCTGGCCGCCATGGGCTGCTACCTGCCCAATGCCTGGCGCTCCCGGCGCACGGCCAAGAGAAAGCAGACCCTGCTCGAGGAGCTGCCCGACGCCCTGGACCTTCTGGTGGTCAGCGTGGAGGCGGGCATGGGCCTGGACCAGGCCCTGCAGAGGGTCAGCCAGGAGACCAGGCTGTCCGGCCCGCGGCTGAGCGAGGAGCTGACCCTGCTGACCCTGGAGCTGCGCGCCGGGAAGAACCGGCAGGAGGCCCTGCGGGCCCTGGCCCTGCGGGCCGATCTCGAGGACCTGAACAACCTGGTGACCCTGATAAGCCAGGCCGACGTGTTCGGCATCAGCGTGGCCAGGACCCTGCGCATCTACTCCGAGACCCTGCGCACCAAGCGCTACCAGAGGGCCGAGGAAAAGGCCGCCAAGCTCCCGGTCAAGCTCCTGATACCCTTGATACTCTTCATCCTGCCCGCGCTCTTCGTGGTCATCATGGGCCCGGGCGCCATACAGCTCATGGATGTCTTCGCCCGGTTGAAGTGAGCCCGGGCAAAGGAGGAGGCCATGTCCCGCAAACTCATCTGCCTGACGGCGTTTCTGGTCCTGGCCCTTGCGGGCTGCTCGGCGCGGACCGGGGCCGTGGCCGGGCTCGACGCGGACCGGGACGATCCCGGCGCCACCGCGGCCCAGCACGCGGCCAGGGCCGAGGCCCTCATCCGGCAGGGCAACCCCGAGCTGGCCTTTGTCCAGTACAACAAGGCCATCCTCAAGGACCCGGACAACCCGGACCTGCGGGTGGCCAAGGGCGCGCTGCTGCTTTCCAGGAACCTGGACGACATGGCCCTGCGCGAGTTCCGCCAGGTCCTGGAAACACATCCGGACCACGCCCTGGCCAACGAGTGCGCCGGGGCCGTGTACTTCAGGGCCGGGCTGGCCGAGGAGGCCAGGGCGCACCTGCTCAGGGCCCTGGAGTCCGATCCCGGGCTGTGGAAGACCCACGACCTGCTGGGCATCCTGCACAACCAGCACGGGGAGTACGACCAGGCGGTGAGCGAGTTCAAGACCGCCCTCTCGCTCAACCCCGCGCCCAACCCGGGACACGCCGAGACGCTCAACAACCTGGGCCTTTCGCACATCATGCGCGGCGAGTACCAGACCGCGGCCGAGGTCCTGCACCAGGCCGTGCGGGCCGGGCAGGGCGACAGCAAGACCTACAACAACCTGGGCCTGGCCCTGTTCAGGATCGGCCGCCACCAGGAGGCCCTGGAGGCCTTCAGATACGGCGGGGACGAGGCCAAGGCCTACAACAACCTCGGCTACCTGTTCCTGGTCCAGGGACAGGCCGGCAAGGCCGTGACCTGCTTCGAGAAGGCCATCGAGACCTCGCCGGCCTATTACTCAAAGGCCTTTGAAAACCTCAAGCGAGCCAGATTGGCGGCCCAGTTCCGCCAGGCCGGCCTGACCGGGGACACCCCGAAAGCCGCTCCCCCAGCGGTTTCCCCGCCTAGCCCTCGGCCGAGCGCCACACAGGGCGACCCGCCCGTCCCGGTCAGGCCGGCCAACTCCCCGCCCAAGGCCCAGGAGCCCGCGCGCTACGGCGTGCACGTCAGCTCCTGGCAGGACCCGAAAGACGCCCGAAGGCATTGCCGGACCCTGAGCGAAAAGGGCTTCGTCGCCCACATCCGCAGGGTCGACCTGGCGGCAAAGGGCGTCTGGTTCCGGGTCCTGGTCGGCGAGTACCGGGACACGGCCAAGGCCAGGGACGACCGGCCCAGGGTGATCCAAACCCTGGGCCTTGAACGGGCCATGATCTGCGCCCTGCCCGGCGCGGACCAGCCCTGGGACGATCGGGAAAAAGCCATCTGATGCCCCCTGACGCCCGCCCCCGCTCGACGTCCCCGTCCGGCAATCAAGACCCTCGCCGGACGGGGACGTCGGCTTCCCCGGGCTTCCTTCCTTTTTTTGCCCGATTAAAATATATTGGCCGCGACACAGGGCCTGCGGAAGGCCGGGACCCCGTCGGGTCCCGGACCCGCGCCCCGCGGAGAAGCGACTTGCCCGGCGAAAACATCCCCACCTACCGCATCCTGGCCCTGGACGACGAAAGGGCGATGCGCACACTCTACCGGGACATCCTGTGCCTGGAACGCGAGGTGCCCGCCACCCTGGAGGCGCTGTTCTCCGAGGGCGGGGCCCCAAGCGGCCCGGTCGGCCGGGAGTACGCCTCCTTCGACCTCAGCCTGTTCGCCGAGGCCGAAGAGGCGGTCCGGGCCGTGCAGGACTCCATCGACCAGGGCCGGCCGTTCGCCGTGGCCCTGATAGACGTGCGCCTGGCCTCGGGCAGGGACGGGGTCTGGACCGCGGAACGCATCCGGGAGCTGGACCCGAACATCGAGATCGTCATGGCCACGGCCTACACCGACGTGACCTTAAACGAGCTGAACCTGAGGATCCCGCCCCCGGAAAAGCTGCTCTACCTCCAGAAGCCCTTCCGGCCCCAGGAGCTCAGGCAGCTGGCCCTGTCCCTGTGCAGCAAGTGGGACGCGGAATGCCGCCTGCGCGAGCTCAACCAGACCCTGGCCCAGAAGGTCGAGGCCCGGACCAGGGACCTCGACCAGGCCAACCGCAAGCTCAGGCGGGACATAGACCAGAGGATCAAGGTCCTGCAGGACCTGCGGGCCAGCGAGGAAAAGTACCGGCTGCTCTTCGAGGAGGACGTGGCCGGCAACTTCGTGGCCGACGCCCAGGGCAGGATACTGTCCTGCAACAACGCATTCGCCCGGATGTTCGGGTTCCCGGGCCAGGAGGAGGCCAGGGCCTTCGAGGTCTTCGGCCCCGGGCTTGAGTCCCCGCCGGGCGCGGCCGTCCTGGAGATGGTCAAGGCCCGGGGCAGGATAGAGAACCTGGAGACCTCCTTTGGGCGCGGCCGGGACAAGGTGCTCGCCCTGTGCAGCTGCGAGGCCGCGATCCGGGACGACGGCCGGGGGGTCGAGGAGATCCGGGGCTACTTCTTCGACATCACCGAGCGCAAGAGGCTGGAGGAGCAGCTGCGCCTGGCCCAGAAGATGGAGGCCCTGGGCACCCTGGCCGGGGGCATCGCCCACGACTTCAACAACATCCTGGGCGTGATCATGGGCTACGCGGAGATCATCCGCGAGGGCGCGGACAAGGGCACGGGCCTGGGCAGGCGGGTGGACGAGATCATCAGGGCCGGCAACCGGGCCAGGGACCTGGTCAACCAGATCCTCAACTTCAGCCGCCAGGGCCCCCAGGAGCGCCGCAGCCTGAAGGCCGCGCCCCTGATAAAGGAGGCCCTCAAGCTGCTCAGGGCCAGCCTGCCGGTGGACATCGAGATCGAGACCAGGATCACGGCCAAGGACGACGGGATCACCGCGGACCCGACCCAGGTCCACCAGATACTGCTCAACCTGTGCGCCAACGCGGCCCACGCCATGAAGGGGTCCGGCGGCCGGCTCGGCGTGACCCTGGCCGACGTGGGCGAGCAGGACGAGGTCCAGCCCCCGGCCGAGCTCGGCCAGGGCCGCTGGTACCTGAGGCTGACCATAAGCGACACCGGCCACGGCATGGACCAGGAGGTCCTGGACCGGATATTCGACCCCTTCTTCAGCACCAAGAAGCCCGGCGAGGGCACGGGCATGGGCCTGGCCGTGGTCCACGGCATCGTCAAGAGCCACGGCGGCGCGGTCACGGTCCGCAGCGAGCCGGGCAAGGGCTCGGAGTTCCACGTCTTCCTGCCCAAGGCCGCGGGCCTGAAAAGGCCCGCCCTGCCGCCCAGGCCGGTCCTTGTGCCCTCCCAGGGCAAGGTCCTGTTCGTGGACGACGAAAAGCCCCTGGTGGACATCGGCCAGGAGATGCTTACCGGCTTCGGCTTCGAGGTCGTGGCCAGGACCAGCAGCGTCGAGGCCCTGGAGGCCTTCAGGTTCAGGCCCGAGGACTTCGACCTGGTGGTCACCGACCAGTACATGCCGAACATGACCGGCCTGGAGCTGGCCCAGGAGATACTCAAGATCCGGCCGGACATCCCGATCATCCTGTGCACCGGGTTCAGCGAGGCCGCGTCCTACGAGCGCATCCGCTCCATGGGCGTCAGCGACTTCGTCATGAAGCCCATCTTGAAGCACGAGCTCATCGAGAGCATAGCCAGGCTGCTCAACCCGGACCAGGACAGGTCCGGGGAGCGGAGGCCGGGCGGCCCTACTGGGCCGGGTCCAGGTAGTAGCTGATCCGGGTCCTGGGGTTCAGGTACTCGAATATCTCGCGCGGCAGGTGCGAGGGCCGGATGCTCTTCTCCACCTTCAGGTCCGGCTCCTCGACCAGGTCCACGACCAGGGCCTCCTTCCTGGGTATCTCGGGGTCGTAGACCACCAGGCTGGGCTTGAGCTGGTTCTGGGGATTGGTCGACAGGACCATGCCGATGGCCCCGTCCGAGAGCTGGACCACGGTGCCCGGCGGGTACACGCCCAGGCAGCGGATGAACAGGGACAAGAGCTCCTTGTCGAAGATGGCCTTCTGCTGGGTGAACATGCAGGACAGGGCCAGGTACGGGGTCAGGGACTGGTCCGGGTCCGGGTGGTTGCAGTGCCGGTCGTAGGCGTTGGCAATGGCCGCCATCCTGGCCAGGGGGTCTATGTCCGGGCGCTTGAGGCCCAGGGGATAGCCGCTGCCGTCGCAGCACTCGTGGTGCTCGGCCACGATCCGCAAGGCCCTTTCCGGAAATCCGGAAAGGCCGCTGAGCATCTCGGTCCCGTACTGGGGGTGCATCCTGACCAGGGCCTGCTCGGCCCTGGTCAGCGCGCCCCTCTTGCGCAGGACCTTCTTCTCTATGCGCGCCTCGCCGATGTCGTGGAACAGCGCGCCCATGCCCAAGACGACCATGTCCCTTTCGCCGAGCCCGGCCTCGTTGCCCAGGATCATGGACAGGACGCAGACGTTCAGGGCGTGGGAATAGATGTTCTCCTCAGGGGACATGACGTTGATCAGATGGATCGTGGACTCGGTGTCGGACAAAAACCGTCCGGAAAGGGCCTCGACCAGCTCCAGGGCCTGGGCCAGGCTATGGGCCTTGCCCCTCAAAAGCTCGCGGGTCATGGCGTCGATGGCCCTGGTGGACGAGGCGTAGCGCTCCTCGCACTCGAAGATGCGCTTCTTCTTGAGCTGGAGCCGCCTGATGCGCTCCTTCTTGATCTCCCAAAGCCTGTCGATGGGCCCGGAGGACGGCGTCTCCGCGGCCTCGGCCGGGGGGGCGGCCTCGGTCTCGGGCGGGGCCGCGGTCTCCGCGGCCGGCCTGCGGTTCGGCAGGCAGTCGCTCTTCTCCGGCACGCAGATGACCTCCTCGATGCCCAAGAGCTTGAGGGCCTCGATCTGGTTCTGGTCCCGGATCTTGAAGCTGTTGAACAGAAACGGGTGGTCGAACCAGTTTTGCCTCTCCAGACGGATGAACACGCCCGGGCAGAGGTGCTCGACCAGGACCCGGTACTCGGGTATGCGCGCGCCGCTCATATTCATAAACATAATCCCCGCGGTCCAGAAACACAACCGCGGACGCCGGGACCGCTGACGCCCGGCCGCAGGGTCCGTCCGGCTGTCCAAAGGCTTGCCCGGCGGCCCGGCAAAGACCGTGCGCGCAATCAAAAATATTATATTGCAAATGGTTGCAAGAACGTAAAATCAATCAACCAAAAGACGGGCCCAGGCCGCGCCCTGATCACGGGAGCGGCCGGATCGGCGGAAGCGGCCCTGGGCCGCGCGGGCTCAGGACAGGGCGGCGTTGAAGCAGTCAGGGGCGACCAGGGTCAGAATCTCCCAGCTCAGGGGCTCCTCGCAGGACACCGGCCGCCGCAAGGTCGCGCCGATGACCTCGTCCCAGTGCAGGGGAGAGACGCCGATCATCGGGCTCCTGGTCATGATGTCCGCCTCGGCCAGGACGTGTCCGGCGGGCAGGTCCCTGGAAAACACGATGCCCTTCCTGAGCTTCCTGGCCGCGCACTGCTCCTCGGGAAAGACCTTCTTGCCCTTGACCAGCATGGCCTTCTCGACCTCCCGGACCATGGCCACCATGCGGGTCAGGTCCTCGGGGTCCAGGGACGCGCTGTGGTCCGTGCCGCGCATGTCCTTGTCCAGGGTGAAGTGGCGCTCTATGACGCAGGCGCCCAGGGCCACCGAGGCCACGCTGGGGCCGATGCCGCGCTCGTGGCCGGAGTAGCCCACGGGCAGGCCGTAGCGCTCCTTGAGCGTCTCCAGGACCGGCAGGGCGATGTGTTCGTCCGCGCAGGGATATGAGCTGTTGCACTGCAACAGGACCAGGTGGTCGTGACAGCGCCTGATCTCGGCCACCGCCCGGTCGATGTCCTCCAGCGAACTCATGCCCGTGGACAGGATCGTGGGGATGCCGGTCTCGGCGTAGCGCCTGAGCAGGGGCACGTTGACCAGGTCCGCGGAGCAGATCTTGAGCAGCTCCACGCCCAGGTCCACGATCTGGTCCAGGCTCGGGGCGTCCCAGGCCGAGGCGAAGAACACCAGGCCCAGGGACTCGGCGTACTCCTTGAGCCGGGCCATGTCGTCCATGTCCAGCTCCAGGGCCGCGCGATGCGCCCCGTAGGTCGGGCCGAAGCTGTTCTTTCCGGTGTACGGGGCCTCGCGGCCGGCCCTGGTGAGCAGGGCGGTGACCTCCCGCTTCTGGAACTTGACCGCGTCCGCTCCGGCCCGGGCGGCCTCGGCGACCATTTTCCTGGCCACCGGGTACTGCCCCTGGTGGTTGTTGCCGATCTCGGCGACCACGAAACAGGGGCTGCCCCTTCCGATACGGACTCCCGAGCGCAGGACCATGGACCCGAATTCTTTCATCTCACAATCTCACGATGTCAAGCCGCCTTGTGGTGCAAAGGGACTCGAGTTGCTGGTGAATCTCGTCCTGCCTGCCAAAGGAGGTGATGACCACGGCGTCGCAGTCCGCGTTCTCCAGGACGCAGGGGGGCGAGATGACGTGCCCGTTGAAATAATGACCGTGCTTGCGCGGGTCGTTGTCCAAAAGGACCACGGTCTTGAACTCCGAGCCCTTCAAGGCCGAGAGCACGACCTCGCAGGTCTCGGCCGCGCCGAACAGGGCCAGTCTGGTTCGGCCCGCGGCCAGCAGGGGATCGAGCTTGTGGAGCACGAAGTTCTTGACCGTGGTGTACAGCCTGATGGTCTCGGAGGAGTAGTCGGAAAACATTTCCCGCCGGGACCTCTCGCCGCTCGCGGTCAGCTCGTAGCGGTAGCTCTTGCCGTTGACCGGCAAAAATCTGACCAGCTCCCTCTCCTGGAGCTGCCTGAGGTACTGGTTGACCATGGCCCCGCTCAGGTTGAGCCTGCGGCCCAATTCGAACTGGGACAGGCCGCTGTTGCCGGCCAGGGAATCCAGGATGGCCAGGACCCGGGTGTTCTTGCTCGGCTTGAGGTATTTTCCTTCGGATATAAGCATCGGTTCCTCACCAGGCCCGGGTTGGCACACGGCCGCGCCGGCCGCCTTGCTCAAAAGACCCGGGCAAGACGCCCCAAATTTATGAGCTATGTTCATGCAACATCTTTGCCAACGACGTGTTCTGCCCTTTTTCGTTCATTCGCTTAACGATTTTCCCTGCTCCAGCCCGGGCCCCTCAGGGTCCGGGCAAGGGCCGCCCGCGGCGCCCGGCTGCTCTCAACTCGGCCCTTGCACAGGCTTTTTTCGCTCCGGACCGCTCCGCGGCCGCGGGCCGCGACGCGCGTCAAACATATATTGCATAATCGGTCCGGGGCCGGAAAATCTTTAGCCCGGGTCCGGGCAGGGGTCAAAAAGCCCGCGCCCGGGCCTGTCAATGGGCTGTCCGGGCCCTGTTCGGGGCCGGGCGCAAAACAATTAGAAATTGACCAAACAATGATCATTAATTAATTTTTGTCTGACGATCACGGTCTTCAAGCAGCTCGGCGCAGGACGAAATGACCCACGATCAGAGGCCCTGGACCAGGTTCTACGACCCACAAACCCCGGTCGGCATGGACTACGAGATCCGGCCGGTCTTCGAGTTCCTGGACCGCGCCGCCCGGCGCTGGCCCGGGCGGCCGGCCGTGATCTTCAAGAACTACAGGCTGAGCTACGCCGATCTGAAGCGCCGCACCGAAATCCTGGCCGCCAACCTGGCGGCCAGGGGCCTTGAGCGCGGCGACCGGGTGGCGGTCATGCTCCCGAACTGCCCCCAGACCATCATCTCCTACTGGGGCGTGCTCCGGGCCGGGGGCGTGGCGGTCATGACCAACCCCCTGTACATGGAGACCGAGCTGGTCCGTCAGCTGAACGACTCCGGGGCCAGGTTCATGATCACCATGGACGCGCTCTGGAAAAAGCTGGCCCCGCTCCTGGACCGGCTCCCGGTCGAGGCCTACTTCCTGACCCGGCTGGCCGAGGGCCTGGGCTTTCCCCTGAACCTGCTCTACGACCTGCGCCAGAGGCGCAGCCGGTCCGTCCCAAGGGTTTGCTTCGACAACCGCCGGGTCCTGCCCTGGAAGGCCCTGGCCAGGGGCAGGGCCCGGCACACCCGCCGGGACCTCGATCCGGACCAGGACATGGCCCTGCTCCAGTACACCGGGGGCACCACCGGCCTGGCCAAGGGCTGCGAGATCACCCACGCCAACCTGGCCGCCAACATGCAGCAGTGCGCGGCCATGCTCCACGCCCTGGGCGAGGAGCGGGAGATCGTGCTCGGGGTCATGCCCTACTTCCACATCTACGGCCTGACCGTGTGCCTGAACCTGCCCGCCCTGATCGGCGCCGCGGTGGTCCCCTTTCCCCGCTACGCGCCAAAGGACGTGCTCGCGGCGATACACAGGATCAGGCCCACGGTCTTCCCGGGCGCGCCGGCCCTGTACGGATCGCTCCTGGAGCAAAAGGACCTGGCCGAGTACGACCTCTCGTCCATCGCCTACTGCGTGTCCGGGTCCGCGCCCATGCCCCTGGACACGGCCGCGCGCTTCAAGGAGCTGACCGGCGCGGAGATAGTCGAGGGCTACGGCCTGACCGAGGCCTCGCCCGTGACCCACCTGAACCCCCTCAAAGGGGTCAAGAAGCCGGGCTCCATAGGCATCCCCTTTCCGGACACCGAGGCCAGAATCGTGGACATGGAGCTCGGCGAGGCCGCCCTGGCCCCGGGCAAGATCGGGGAGCTGGTCATCCGGGGCCCGCAGGTCATGCGCGGCTACCACAACCGGCCGGACGAGACGGCCAACGCGCTGAGGAACGGCTGGCTGTACACCGGGGACATCGCCTACATGGACCAGGACGGCTACTTCTTCATCGTGGACCGCAAAAAGGACCTGGTCATCTCCGGGGGCCAGAACATCTACCCGCGCGAGATCGACGAGGTCCTTCTCGGCCATCCGGGGATCAAGGAGGCCGTGGCCGTGGGCGTGCCCCACCCGATCCGGGGCGAGGTGATCAAGGCCTATGTCGTGCCCAGGCCGGGCGCCTGCCTGACCAAGGCCGAGGTCATACGCCACTGCAGGCTCAAGCTCGCCCACTACAAGGTGCCGCGCAGCGTCGAGTTCCGCGACGGCCTGCCCACGAACATGGTCGGCAAGGTCCTGCGCAGGGCGCTGAGGGCCGAGGAGGAGCGCTCCGGCTAGGGCGCCTGGTCCAGGACCTCGGCCCTGACAATGGTCACCGGGTCCACGGGCACGTCCTTGTAAGGCCCGCGCGAGGTCGTGCGCACACCCTTGATCGCGTCCACGACCCGCTTGCCGGAAAAGACCTTGCCGAACACGCAGTAGCCCCACTCGCTCGGGGTCTTGGAGCGGTGGTTCAAAAACGGGTTGTCCTTGACGTTGATGAAGAACTGCGCAGCCGCGGAGTTGGGGTCCGAGGTCCTGGCCATGGCCACGGTGTAGACGTCGTTCGTCAGGCCGTTGTCCGCCTCGTTGACCACTGTCCCGCCCTCGGCCCGCCTGGCCATGTTGGCGTCGAACCCGCCGCCCTGGATCATGAACCCGTTGATCACCCGGTGGAAGATGGTCCCGTTGTAGTAGCCCCGGCGCACGTGGCCCAAAAAGTTGGCCACGGTCTTGGGGGCCTTGTCCGGGAACAGCTCGAGCACGATGATCCCCTTGGTGGTCTCCAGCTTCACCAGGACCCTGTCCCCGGCGGCCCGGGCCGGATCGGCCCCGAAGACCAGGGCCGCGGCCAGGCAGGCGGCCAAGACCAGACAGTGGAATGCAAAACAGCGTCTAGACATGTTTCTGCCTTTGTTTGCGCGGTTGCGCGTTGACCCGCTGCCCGGCCGGCGACGGCCGGGAGTCCATGAACCTCTTGGCCGCGGCCGCGAAGTTGGGGGCCCAGCACGGCGCGCCCAGGGCGTGGATGTGGGTGTATGCGGCATAGGCGTTCCTGCGCAGGATGCCGTCCAGGCCGAAGAGCATGCCCTGGCCCCGGGTCATGCGCAGGCAGAAGTCCCCGGTCTGCGAGCCCCGGGCCGAGCAGACCGAGTAGTGGAACTCGTGGCCCCGGACCCGGGTCCCGAGGTCCAGGAAGGGGTTGTCCAGGACCACCTCGGCCTCGGTGTAGCCCAGGCCCTGCGGCCGGGGGCAGAACCGGGTGCTCAGGGGGAAGACCCCGGCCATGGGGTACTCGCGGCCCTCGATCTCAAGGCCCGCGCAGAGGTACATGAACCCGCCGCACTCGGCGTAGACCGGCAGTCCGGCCCCGACCAGGCCGAGGACCGTGTTTTTCACGGCCAGGTTCTCGGACAAGGCCCGGGCCTGGGTCTCTGGAAAGCCCCCGCCCAGGTACAGGCCGTGTATCTCCGGCCACGGCGCGGGGTCCAAAAGGCTCAGCCGGACCAGGCGCGCCCCGGCCCGCTCCAGGGCCTCCAGGTTCTCCGGGTAGTAGAACCACAGGGCCGCGTCATGGACATAGCCTATGACCGGGGCAGGTCCGGGAATCGGCCCGGGCCAGGGCACGGGGCCGGGGTCCGAAAACTCGGGCGCGGCCGCGGCAACGGCCAACAGCCCGTCCAGGTCCAGCCATTGCCCGGCCGCCCGGCCGAGGTCCTCCAGGGACCTCTCCCGGCCCTCGAACTCCTGGTCCGAGACCAGGCCCATGTGCCGCTCGGGTATGGGGTTCTCGGCCAGCCTGGGCATGACCCCCAGGACCCTGACCTCGGTGTGGGCCTCGATGCTCTTGACGAGCATGGACCTGTGCCTGTCGTTGGCCACCTGGTTCAAGATCACCCCGGACAGCTCGAGCCCGGGCTCGAACCCCCGGCAGCCCAGGATGACGGCCGCGGCCGTGCGGGTCATCTTGGTGCAGTTCAGGACCAGGACCACGGGGCAGCGCAAAAGCCTGGCCAGCTCGGCCGTGGAGCAGGTGCCCATGAGGTCCTTTCCGTCGAACAGGCCGCGGTTGCCCTCGATCACGGCCGCGTCGAAGCCCTGGGCCTTTTCCGCGAACAGCGCGGCCTGGACCTCGGGGCCGAGCATGTGGGGGTCGAGGTTGGTGGTAGGCTCGCCCGCGGCCAGGCCCAGCCAGGCGGCGTCGATGTAGTCCGGGCCCTTCTTGAAGGGCTTGATCCGCCGGCCCGCGGCGGACCACGCCCGGCACAGGGCCAGGCTGGCGATGGTCTTTCCGGACCCGCCGGACAGGCCGGCCAAGACTAGACGCGGGACGTTCATCGGATGACGGGGGCGCTCACAGGAAAGGAAAAGCCTTGCCCATCGCGCTGGGCAAGGCCAATCCTCCAACAGCCATGGGCTATGCGCTCTTCCTAGGCTTCGTGCTCGGCGGCGGTCTGCTTTCCGGCGCCCTTGAGGCCGTACATGGTCGTGCTGCCGCTGGACCAGAAGATCATGATCTCCTCATTGACCAGCTCGGTAAGGACCTTCTTCACCTCGCGGGCCTTGGCGTCCGGGAAGATCTTGGTGAAGTCGTTGAAGTAAAACTTGGACTTGGACTTGGCCTTGGACTCGCAGAACTCAATGATCTGCTTTTTGGCATCACTCGGAAGCGCCATTGTCTTACCTCTCTTTTTGGCGGGGCGCGGCTTCCCGCGCCCCGCCGTTTTATCTACAGGCTCTAAAACCTGAACTGGGTGTCCTGGCGCCAGGTGTAGTAGGCCGGATCGCGGAAGTCGTCGATGAGGTGCTCGGTGAACTCGAGACCGGTGACCTCAAAGAAACGCTCCCAGCCGATGCGCTCGGCCCAGTCGCCCATGCGCTCATATTTCTTGGCGCCCGCGGCGTACGCGTCCACGATATGCCTGATGGTCTTGGCCAGTGTGGGCCAACGCGGCGGCTCATTGGGGATGAACGCGCACACGACCTTGGAGAACTTGGGCTTGGTCATCCTGTTGGACAGCTTGCCGCCGACCAGGATGGCGATGCCGTCGCCCTCCTTGTCCGCCAGGGGCATGGACGGGCACATGGTGTAGCAGTTGCCGCAGAACATGCAGCGGTCTTCCTTGACGGCCACGGTGTTCAGCTTCTTGTCGCCGATCTCGATCTTGCTCGGGCGCACCGCCGCGGTGGGGCAGGCGGCCACGGCCAGCGGGATCTCGCACATGTTGTCGATGTACTCGTGGTCGATCATCGGGGGCTTGCGGTGGATGCCCAGGATGGCGATGTCCGAGCAGTGCACGGCGCCGCACATGTTCAGGCAGCAGGCCATGGAGATGCGCACCGGAGCGGGCAGGCGCATGTTGACGAACTCATCGAAGACCTCGTCCATGGTCACCTTGACCGTGCCCGAGGCGTCGGTGGCCGGGGTGTGGCAGTGGATCCAGCCCTGGGTGTGGACGATGTTGGTGATGCCGGCGCCGGTGCCGCCCACCGGGAACCTGTGGCTGCCGCCCGGGAACTTGCGGCCCATGAGGTCGGCCTTGAGCTTCTTGGCCTTGTCCAGGGAATCGACCATGATCTCGACGTTGTTGCGCGTGGTGAAGCGCAGGTGCCCCCCGGCGTACTTGTCGGCGATGTCGCAGATCTCGCGCAGGTGGGTGATGGACATCAGCCGGCAGCCGCCGAAGCGCACGGTGTAGACCTCGTCTCCGGACTCGGCCTTGTGCATGAGCATGCCGGGCTCGATGATCTCGTGATAGACCCATTTGCCCTTGTTCTTCTTGATGACCGGAGGCAGGAACTCGTTGAAATCCCTGGGACCGATGTCCGTGATCCGGTTCTCCATCGGTTTACTGGGATTGTATCCGGAAGAAATAAAAGCCATGGTGCATACCCCCTTTTATCTCAGATGTCTCTTTCTGAACTCGTTGATGTCGCGCTCCCAACCGCCCGGAACATCCTCGGCCTTCCAGAAGATGTACGGGTTGGTGCGGGGCTCGGAGACCATGCGCGCGTCGGCCTTGACGCCGGTGGCCTCAAGCAGCCTCTGGAAGCCCTGGCGCTTCATGAGCTCGCCCAGGCGCTCGCGGTTCTTGCCTTCCTCCATCCACCAGTCCCAGATGCCCTCGATGAGCTCCTTGAGCTCGTCGAAGGGCTCCTGAACCTTGATGAACGGAATCAGCAGGGAGGCCATCTGGGCGCCGTCCAGGATGGGGGCCTTGGCGCCGCACAGGATGCTCGCGCCGCGGTCGTTGCCGATGCGCAGGGCCCTGGGCATGACGTTGAGGCAGTGCATGCAGCGCACGCATTCCTTGTCATTGATGGTCAGTTTCTTGCCGTCCCAGCTCATGCAGTCCGAGGGGCAGCGGTCCACGACTTCCTTCTGGATGTCGAACTTGCCCCAGTCGCGGCCCGCATAGGCCCCGGCGTTGGGGGCCAGCTCGCCGCCCACGTACGCGGCCACGGCCTTGTGGTCGATGCGGATCTTGTCGCGCCAGGTGCCGATGACCGAGAAGTCGGAACGGGCGATGGAGGCCACGCAGCCGTTGGGGCAGCCGTCGAACTTGAACTTGAACTTATAGGGGAACGCGGGCCTGTGCAGCTCGTCCTGATAGTCCTTGGTCAGGGTGGTGCATGCGGTCTGCGTGTCGTAGCAGGCGAACTCGCAGCGGGACTGGCCCAGGCAGCAGGCCGGGGTGCGCAGGTTGGAGCCCGAGCCGCCCAGGTCGGTGTTCAGGTTGTGGGTCAGCTCGTAGAAAACTTCCTCAAGCTGCGGGGTGGTGGTGCCCAGGAACACGATGTCTCCGGTGGACCCGTGCATGTTGGTCAGGCCCGAGCCGCGCAGCTCCCAGATGGCGCACAGCTCGCGGAGATATTTGGTGGTGTAGTACTTGCCCGAGGGCTGGTTGATGCGCATGGTGTGGAAGTGGGCCACGCCCGGGAACTTCTCGGGCTGGTCGCAGTAACGGCCGATGACGCCGCCGCCGTAGCCGAACACGCCGACGATGCCGCCGTGCTTCCAGTGAGTCTCACCCTCCTCGTAGGAGAGCTCGAGCACGCCCAGCAGGTCGTCGGGGCAGTCCGCAGGGATCTGGTAGTCGATGCCCTTCTCGTTCTTGGCTCTCGCCGCAGCTTCCTGTTTAATGTCGGACACGAAGCTGGGCCAAGGCCCGCTCTCGAGCTTGTCCAACATGGGGGTTTTGTGTTTCGCCATTCCCTTAACCTCCATTGTTTGTTAGGAAATTACCAGCCGTAACAGTAGTCTTCGTCCAGGCCCGGGCGAATACGCCCCCCGCCCGGTCAGGACGCCTTTCCTCCACCGTATGCCTAAGCTCGCCTTCAGCCCTGCCGGCCAGAGGCCGGCTTCTTACCTCCATAATGTCCGCAGGATGCTGACTGTATGAAAGATACGCAGCAATTGTCAACCCAAAAAAGAATAAGCCGCCTCGAAAGCCAACGCCCGCGCGGCCGGAAGCGCCGAGCGCCCCGGGTCTTGTCAAGCGTCCCGGACGCGGGGTATCAGACGGCCAGCGGCCCGCATTGGCCGCGATTTTCAAACTTAAACAAAAATGATTACCGTCGGCAACAAAAAAATGGACCCGGCCGGCGACCCGGACAGGGCCTGCCGCCGCTGCGGCGAGTGCTGCAAAAAGGGCGGCCCGGCCCTGCACAAAAAGGACCTCGGCCTGATCGGCCCGGGCCGGGCCCTGGGCCTCAAGGACCTGGTCACCCTGCGGGCCGGCGAGCCGGTCCACGACCAGCCCAGGGGCGCGGTCCTGGCCCTTGACTCCGAGGTCGTCAAGATACGCCCGGCCCCGGGCTCCGCGGCCTGCGTCTTTTACCAGGCCCAAGACTCGGCCTGCGGCATATACCCGGACAGGCCTCTGGAGTGCCGGCTGCTCGACTGCCGGGACACCTCGGCGATCGAGGCCGAGTACCACAGGGACCGGCTCTCGCGGGCCGACGCGCTCGGCCCGGACAATCCGCTCCTGGAGCTGGTCCGGGAGCACGAAAAAAACTGCCCGGCCGGACGGCTGGCGGAGCTGGTCCACGCCCTGGACGGGGTTGATGCGCAATCCGCCGCGCTTGAGCTCGGCCGCATGCTGAGGTACGACGCGGAAATGCGTCGCCTGAGCCTGGAAAGGGCCGGGCTCAACCCGGACCAGCTGGACTTTTTTTTCGGCCGGGCCCCGGAGGAGGTCCTCGGGCCCCTGGGCGTCCGTCTGGACAGGTCCGGGCCGACCCCGCGCCTGACCCTCGGCCGTACAGACCACGGACAAAGGAGCTGAAAGTGAAGGACGAACTCGGGCTCTACTACCACCCCTCCCTGCAGAGCCCCGGCACCAGGATGTACGTCCGGGAGAGCCGGGGCCGGATCGAGTTCAGGCTCTGGAGCCGGGAGGACCCGGACATCTGGGAGCGCCACGAGTGGATACCCCTGGAGGTCGTTGAAAAGGCCTCGGCCATGTACCAGGAGCGGGGGACAAACCGCAACCCCATGGCCCTGTACGACCTGGACGTCGCCCGCCGGCTGGTCAGGGACGGCGAATGACCCAGTTCCCTGAGCCCGTTGGCCCAAGGGCCGGCCAGAGATGATCGAGGACAAGAAAATCGTCCTGGTCATGCCCGCGTACAACGCCGAGGCGACCCTGAAGAAGACCTTCGACGAGATACCCTTCGAGGTCGTGGACGAGGTCCTGCTGGTGGACGACAGGAGCCTGGACCGGACCGCTGACCTGGCCCGGGAGATGGGCATCAGGACCTTTGTCCACCAGGAGAACAGGGGCTACGGGGCGAACCAGAAGACCTGCTACGCCAAGGCCCTGGACCTGGGCGCGGACATCGTGGTCATGCTCCACCCCGACTACCAGTACACCCCGAGGCTGGTCACGGCCATGGCCGAGCCCATCGCCAGGGGGGTCTTCGACTGCATGCTCGGCTCGCGCATCCTCAGCGGCGGGGCCCTGGCCGGGGGCATGCCGGTCTACAAGTACGCGGCCAACAGGCTGCTGACCCTGGTCCAGAACATCCTGGTCCGGCACAAGCTCTCGGAGTACCACACCGGGTACCGGGCCTTCAGCAGGCAGGTCCTTGAGCGGGTCCCGTTCATGGCCAACAGCGACGACTTCGTGTTCGACAACCAGATGCTCTGCCAGATAATCCACGCCGGGTTCCGGATCGGCGAGATCACCTGCCCGACCCGCTACGACAGGGAGTCCTCGTGCATCAGCGCGGCCCGCTCCGTGGTCTACGGCCTGGGCGTGCTCAGGACCTCGCTGGCCCTTGTCGCCCACCGCAGGGGGTGGATAAAGAGCCCGCTGTTCGCGGGCCTGGACCCCGGGCCGGACTGAGGCGCGGCCCATGCCGGTCAAGCTGCTGCGCGCGACACTGGGCGCCGGGCTCAAGATCGCGGCCTGGTGCCTGGCCGGGGCCCTGTGCCTGGAGCTGGTCTCCTTTCTGGCCATCAGCGCCAGCAACTACCTGATCTTCGGCAAGGTCCGCGAGGGCGGCCGGGTGGTCTACGACCCCTACGCCCTGTTCCTGAACCAGGAGGGCGTAAGGCCGACCCTGAACAACAGGCGCTGCCCGGATCAGGCCCGGAACAGGACGGTCTGGATGTTCGGGGGCTCGACCTGCCGGAGCGACACCGAGGACCAGGCCATGACCCTGCCCAGCCTGGTCTCCGGGCTGCTCAACTCCGAGCCCGGCGGGCCGTGCTTCAGCCTGGTCAACTACGGCGAGAACTCGTTCAACTCGCTCCTGGAGGCCAAGTACCTGCAAAAAATCGCCATCCAGGCCGAGGCCCGGCCCTGGGCCGTGGTCTTCTACGACGGGGCCAACGACAGCACCTACTTCGCCCAGTACCGCACCCCGGACGCCCACCTCGGCTACCGCCAGGTCAAGGCCCTGATCGAGGACTACCACAACAGCCTGTTCGGGCTGCTCAAGCCGCTGAGCGCCGCGGTCCAGGCCTCGTTCACCAAGGAGCTCTACGACAAGCTCAGGCTGGCCGCGGTGCGCATGGAGCCCGACGACCCCGGGCTCAGGGCCTTCGCGGACTCGGCCGAGAGGCGCTACGACGCCCTGTGCCGCGCGGTCCGCGGCCTGGGGGCCGAGTTCCTGGTCGTCTGGCAGCCCATGCGCTGGCTGGAGGACGGGGCCCGATCCCCGGACCGCTTCCTGGCCTTCAGGCACAACGTGGGTCTGGTCAACTCGACCCTGGCCGAGCGGCTGTGCAAAAAGCCCTATTTCAGGGACTTAAGGGGCGTCCTCTCCGGGCTGGGCGAGGCGGCCTACAGGCCCGACGGCGTGCACCTGACCGACCGGGGCCGCGAGGCCGTGGCCGCGGCCCTGGCCCGGGTCCTGCGCCGGGCCGCGGACTAGGCCTCGGCCCGGTGCCAGCGCCAGGCGCTCTCGACCATCTCCCGCAGGTCCCTCCTGCTCCGCCAGCCGAGCACGGCCCGGGCCCTGGCCCCGGAGGCGACCAGGACCGGCGGGTCGCCCGGCCGCCTGGGCCCGTCAAGGACCTCGAAGTCCCGGCCCGAGACCTCGCGGACCAGGTCGATGACCTGGCGCACGCTCGCGCCCTGGCCCGTGCCCAGGTTCAGGGCCTCGGAGGCCCCGCCCCGGGAGAGGTGCTCCAGGGCCAGAAGGTGGGCCTCGGCCAGGTCCGTGACGTGGATGTAGTCGCGCACGCAGGTGCCGTCCGGGGTCCGGTAGTCTTGGCCGAATATTTCGATGCCCGGCCGCCTGCCCAGCGCGGCCTGGACGGCCAGGGGGATCAGATGGGTCTCGGGCTCGTGGCGCTCGCCGATCCCGAAGTCCGCGCCCGCGGCGTTGAAGTAGCGCAGGGCCAGGTAGCGCAGGCCGTGGACCCGGTCGAACCACTCGAGCATGGCCTCGAAGGCGCGCTTGGTCTCGCCGTAGGGGCTGACCGGGCAGAGCGGCGCGGCCTCGTCTATGGGCGTGGCCTCGGGCAGGCCGTAGACCGCGCAGGACGAGGAGAAGACCATGGCCCGGCAGCCCGAGTCGGCCATGGCCCGGAGCAGGTTCAGGCCGCCGCAGACGTTGTTCTCGAAGTACATGCCCGGGGAGCGCATGGACTCGCCCACATAGGAGTAGGCCGCGAAGTGGATGACCGCGTCGAACCCGGCGCCCTTGAACAGACCCCGGACAAAGTCCGCGTCGCGCAAATCCCCGCGCGCGAACTCCACGCCCCGGGGCACGAACTCCGGATGGCCGCGTTCCAGGTTGTCCAGGACCGTGATCCCGCCCGGATCGCGGTTTTGAGCGATCAAGCGGCGCGCGGTGTGCGAGCCGATGTAGCCCGCCCCGCCGGTGACCAGTATCCTCTGTCCGGCCATGGTCCGCCTCCGCGGCCCGGGTCCGCCGGGCCTTGATATTTCCGGCCGCGCCCCCTACAACCCCCTAGGACGCAACGGAATCGGTATCCCCTTTGGGGGGGACAAAAGTCAAGGCCGGGCCGGACCCGGGCAACACCCCGCGCAACACCCGGCGCAAGAGCCAAAGAGGCCGCATGTCCGAAACCCTCGGGGACACCCCCGGCCCCCGGCAGGGCATACTCAAAAGGTTCGGCTACCTCCTGGGCGCCCACTGGTTCAGGGAGGCCCTCCAGGCCGCCTTTCTCATCGCCCTGGCCCGCTCGTCCGCGGCCGCCTACGGCCAGTTCATGCTCGCCGCGGGCATCGGCCAGATACTGCTCTTCGCGGCCGAGTTCGGGCTCAACCAGCACCTGGCCACCCTGCTGGCCCGCAGGCAGGGCTACCCGAGCTCGATCCTCTTGCAGGTCAGCGCGCTCAAGGCCGGGCTGCTCGGCCTGGCCTGGCTGGCCATGGCCGGGTTCATGGCCTGGCAGGGCTACGCCCCGGACCTCAGGCTGGTCGTGTTCATCATCGCCACGAGCATGGGCCTGGAGGCCCTGGCCAGCTCGTTCTTCGTGACCTGCCAGGTCCTGGGCCGCCAGGACGTGGAGGGCAGGATAAGGGGCGCGGGCGCGGGCCTGGGCTTCGGCTACGGCCTGGTCTCGCTGTTTATGGGCGCGCCGGTCGTGGCCCTGGCCCTGTACAAGGCAGTCGAGACCGCGGCCCTCCTGGGCAGCTCGGCCGCGGCCGTGGCCAGGCGGGTGCGGCTGCGCGGCAGCCTCAGGGGGCTGACGGCCTTCTGGTCCACCTGGAAGGGCGGCGCGACCTACACCTTGATGGCCGTGACCAGCATCCTGTACAACAAAGTCAACCTGTTCTTTGTCCAAAGCTTCGCCGGGTCCGAGGGCGTGGCCCGGTACAGCGCCACCTGGCAGATCGTGGACGGCCTGACCTGCCTGGTCACCGGCATGCTCCTCGGCCGGGTCATGTTCCCCCTGCTCTTAAGGCTCAAGCAGAGCGACGAGCCGCGCTTCCTGGACCTGGCCAGGGGCTCGGCCCGCTGGCTCCTGGCCCTGTCCCTGCCGGTGATGTTCGTGCTCTTCGCGGAGAGCGACCGGATCATCCTGCTGGTCTTCGGGCCAAAGTTCACGGACAGCGTCTGGATGCAGCGCTGGCTGGTCCCGACAATGGCCGCGGCCTTCATGCACAACCTGGCCGGTTATTTGATGATCTGCCTGAAGCGCCAGAAGACCCTGCTCGCCTTCTACGTCCTCGGCCTGGTCTTCAACCTGGCCTGCTGCCGGCTGCTCATACCCGGCTCCCCGCTCCAGGGCGCGGTCCTGGCCATGCTTCTGACCAAGTTCTTCGTGGCCCTGTTCACGGTCAGCTACGCCCAGGCCAAGATCGGCCTGCTGACCGCCCGGTCCCTGGTCCGGCTGGCCGCGGCCGCGGCCCTGGGCGCGGCCCTGTATTTCTTGGGCCGGGCCGCGCTGTTCCGCGAGGCCGCCGAGGTCCTGGCCGTGCTGCCCGCGCTCTGGCTGGCCTGGAAATGGCGGCCGGACAGCCTGGCCCCGGCCTAGGGCCCTTTTATATCCTCCATGAACAGCCCGAGCAGGTCCCGGGCCCGGGCCGCGCGGTCGAAGCGGGCCAGGACCATGTCCCTGGCCCGGCCGGCCATGTCCAGGGCGGACTTGCGGTCCGCGAGGACCTCGGTCAACGCCTGGGCCAGGGCGGCGGGGTCCTTTTCCGGGACCAGCCTGCCGGTCACCCGGTCCACGACCACCTCGGACAGGCCAGAGACGTTCGAGGCCACCACGGGCAGGCCGTGGGCCATGGCCTCCAGGACCGCGTTGGGGATGCCGTCGCGGTCGCCCGAGGCGCTGACCCTGCAGGGCATGACGAACACGTCCGCGGCCAGGAGCAGCCCGGGCACCTTGTCGTGGCCGACAAAGCCCGGAAACAGGACCCGATCCCCCAGGCCCAGGGCGGCCGCCCTGGAGACCAGCCTGGAGCGCAGGGGCCCGTCCCCGGCCAGGGTCAGGCGAAAGTCAAGGCCCCGGCCCATGAGCCGGGCGCAGGCCTCGAGGAGCACGTCAAAGCCCTTCTTGTCCACGAACCGGCCAATGGCCAGCAGCCTGAAGGGCGGCTCAAAGCCCGGCTCGGCCAGGGCCGGATCAATCATGGTCAGGGCCGCGTAGACCAGCCTGATCTTGGCCCGGTCCACCCCGAGACCGGCCAGGTATCTCTGGTTCTCGGCCACGTCCACGCGCACAAAGGCGCAGTCCCGGGCCTTGTCCGCAAGCGCGCCGTCCGGGGGGTACAGGTCGTGGGCCCGGCCGGTGAAGCTGAACGGTATCCCGGCCAGGCGCGCGGCGAGCCAGGCCGCGGTGGCCGCGCCGTCGGCCCAGTCGGCGTGGGCGTGGGTCACGCCGCGGGCCTCGAAGTCCAGGGCCAGGCGAAAAGAGCACAGACCCGCCCACCAGGCCTCGAGCCTGGTCTCCGGGGAGCGCCAGCGCCTGAACAGGACCTGGGCCAGGGTCCGGCGCAGGGCGGCCGGGTCCCGGCGCAGCCAGACCCAGAGCGCGGCTGCGATCCCGGGCAGGGCCCGGACCCCGAGCCTTCGGACCGGGCCCTTGAACCCGGCCATGGCCGGGCCGAGCTCGCCCCTCCATGGCCCGTACAGGGTGTGGACCTCGACATCCAGGCCCAGGCCCATAAGCTCCAGGACCTCGCCGAACACAAAGGTCTCCGAGGGCTTGGGGAACCAGTAGACCACATAGGCCACCTTTTTGGCGTCCAAGTCTCACTTCCCCCTTTTTCTTGCCGCCCAGAGCGCGTCGAACAGGTCCTGGTGGCGCTCGACCATGCGCTCCATGGAGCACCGGGCCAGGACCCGGGCCCGGCCGAGCGCTCCCATCTCCCGGGCCAGGGCCGGGTCGTCCAGAAGGCGCGTCAGGTTGCGCGCCAGGGCCTCGTGGTCCCGGGCCGGGCTAAGCAGCCCGCTGACCCCGTGCTCGACCAGCTCGGCCACGCCGTCCACCCCGGTCGCGGCCACGGGCAGGCCGCAGGCCATGGCCTCGGCCACGGCGTTGGGAAAGCCCTCCTGCCTGGAGCTGAGCGCAAAGACCGAGGCCTGCTGGTAGAGCCCGAGCAGATCAGCGTTGCCGGGCGTGAAAACCGCCCGGCCCTCGGGCAGCAGGCCTCGGGCCAGGGCCTTGACCTCCGCCTCCAGCGGGCCGTCGCCCACCAGCCTGAGCCGGGCTTGGGGGTGTTTTCGAGCGACCAGGGCAAAGGCCCTGAGCAGGGTCTCGTGGTCCTTGTCCCGGGCCAGCCTGGCCACGCACAGGACCACGGGCCCCTCGCCGGAGTTCTTTTTGGCGTCCGGCCCGGCCGGGCTGAAGGCCTCGGGGTCCAGGCCGTTCTCGATGACCGAGACCCGCCCCTCGGGCAGGCCGAAGTCCCTGACCAGGACCCGGCCAAGGGACGCGGCGTTGCACAGCACGTGGTCGGCCAGGGGCCACAGCAGGCGCTCGTGCTGGCGCGTCGGCGAGCCCCGGCCCCGGCAGGTGCCCAGGATCACCGGGACCCGGGCCATAAGGCCGAAGACCCGGCCGTGGATGTTCGGGACCACGGTCAGCAGGACCAGGATATCCACGGGTTCGCGCCTGAGCCGGGCCAAGAGCCGGGCCAGGGCCGCCAAGCCCACCCGGGCAGAGCGGCCCAGCCTAACCACGGCCAGGCCCGGGGCCGAGGATTGGGGATCAAAGTCCTCCCCGGCCATGAGCGTCCAGATCTCGACCTTGAAGCGCTCCGGATCGAGCCTGCGGGCCAGGTCCAGGGCCTGGCGCTGGGTGCCCCCGAACAACAGGTCCTGGAGCAGAAAGACCACCCGGAGCGGCCCGCGCTCAGTCACTGCCCGGCCCGCCTTGCTCGGTCCACTGGGCATGGAGTTCGGACAGGGTCAGGCCGTGCACGGGCATGGCCCGGACCAGCCAGGCCAGAAAGCCCCTGAGCCTGGCGATCAGGGCGTTGACCGAGGCCTGGTCCGGAAAGTCCGGGCTGCCGCCGGGCAGAAGCTCCGAGGAGTGCAGGAACACGTTTATGACCCTCCCGCCCCGGGACAGGTGGGCCAGGGCGGCCAGGCGCATGGCCCGGGGGCCGAACCAGGCCGGATGCACGCCAAGGCCCAAAACCCGCCTGAACCCGGACAGGAGCCCCGCGCCCCAGGACTCGGGCAGAAGGCGCGCCAGGCTGCGGGCCAGGGCCGGGGCAAAGGCGAATACCGGGACCGTGGTCAGGGGGACCTCCAGGAGCCGGGTCCGCGCGCCCTCCGGGCCCAGCCAAAAAGGGTCGGCCGGGACCAGGAAATGATCGACCCCGCCTTGCACCAGGCGCAAGGGCGCCAGGCTGGAGTCCACGTGTATGCCCAGCTCGGGCAATATCTTGGGGGCGATGTCCCCGAGCTCGAAGCGGCCCATGCGAAACGAGCAGGGCCGAACCCCGAGGTTCTCGCCTATGGCCGCGACCAGGGCCATGAGCTTGGCCCGCAGCAGGTCCGGGCCCAGGGAGTCCGGGGGGCCGGGGTTCGCGCGCTCGTCGAACGGCGGGGTGTTCCAGTGGTGCAGGTGGGCCCCGATCTCGGCCCCCAGCTCATCCTTGAAGTAGAGCAGCTCGTCCCGGCAGGCCGGGTCAACGGCCGCCGCGTGGCTGACCATAAGGGTCAGGGGCAGGCCGAACTCACGGCGCACGAAGGCCAGGCTGCGCAGCCGGGCCACGTTTTCGACCCCGGCCGGTTGCCGGGGATAGCGGCCCGAGAACAGGCCCTCCTCCTCCACGTCCACGCTTATGACCAGGCGCACAGCGGCTCAAGCCCCCTTTTTCGACCGGGCAAGGGTTTCCTGAAAAGGGCCCGCTGTCAAGCCGAGTAGTAGCGGCTGACCAGGGCCCAGAGCATCCAGGCCTGGGCCGCGGCCAGGAACCAGGCCCCGAGCCTCACCGCGCCGGGTCCCGCGAGCCAGGCCATGCGGCGGTTGTAGAGCACGAGCAGGCCCGGGAACAGGAGCGGATAGATGTACCTGCCCCGGCCGCCCTCGATGATCGCGGCCCCGTGCGGGGTCCAGATCAGGAGCATGACCAGGTACACGGCCGTGACGGTCGCGGCCAAGACCAGGGCGATGACCAGCCTGTCCCGGGGCCTGACAAAGAACTTCGGGTCGCTGTCCGTGAGGGCCGCGACAACGAGCAGGGCCAGAAAGGCCGCGGCCAGAATCTTGGTGTAGTCCACGCCGCTGGCCTGGCTCCAGCCGAGCCTGACGCCCATGGACAACAGGGTGTGGTGAGGGACCTTGTCCGCCAGGCTGCGGGCCACAAGCCCGACGAACCCGGCCGGGTCGCCCGAAGCGAAGTCTGCGATGCGCTCGACCCGGCGCTCAAAGGTCTCGGTGCGCAGCTTTTCCCTGGGTATGTGGCCCAGGTGCGCGCTGGCCCTGGTCCAGGCCGAAAGGGGCAGCGCCGCCAGAATCATGAGCAGGGCCGCGTAGGCCCACTTCCTGGCCGCACCGCCGAAGCGCCCGGCCGGAATGATCAGGCACAAGGGCAGGATCAGGATGTAGATGGACTTGCACAGGGCCAGAAGCGCGGCCAAAAGGAGCAGGAGGAAAAGCCCCCGGCCCCCGGCCCGGACCCTCAGAACCAGGGCGGTGAACAGAAATATCAAGCCGTTGGTGACCACGTCCAGGCTTATGGACGAGGCCAGGAACACGCCCATGGGCGTCAGGGCCAGGACCAGGAGCACGCGCTTGAACACCGGGGTCAGGCGCATGGCCAGGCCGACCAGGACCAGCCAGGCGGCCAGGTTCATGAGCCGGGCCAGGTACATCTGGACCAGGGCCGGACTGCCCAAAACCCGGCCCAGGCCGATGCCCAGGATCTGCGGGGCGTAGGCCAGGGGGAAGTACATGGCCTGCTGGTTCAGGATATGGAAGGTCTCGGCCCCGGGGCCGGGCCGGGTCCTGAAGAGCGGGGCCAGGGCCTTGAGGGACACGCCCTTTTTATAGGCCGCGCCCTCCTCGGTGTCCCAGCGCAGGCCCTGCAGGGCCCGGTACATGTCCTCCACGACCCGGGCCGGGAACATGTCCCCGGGCACGCCCTGGTCGTCCTTGAGCGGGCTGATGATCCGGCCCTGGGTGAGCTGCCAGGCGCGCAAAAAGTGGAAATGCGCGTCCGGGGTCTGGAACGGCGGGGTCAGGACGACCCTGGCCAGGCCGATGACCAGGGCCAGGACCAGAAACAACCTTTCGGGCCGCGCGGTCAGGCCCTTCATTTGCGACCCCGGTCCGCGGGGTCCTCGTGGTACAGGTCCCCGGTGTTCACGGACCAGACCCGGGACTTGTCCGCGAGCCCGTCGCGCACGGCCTCCACCGCGTACATGGCCGTGAGCATGGAGTGGTCCATGTTGTTGTAGCGGTGCTGGCCGTTCCTGCCGATGCAGAACAGGTTCTCCAGGCCGTCCAGAAAGCCGCGCACCAGGTCGAAGTCGGCGTAGGTCCCGAGGTAGGCCGGGTAGGCCTTGGGCATGCGCAGGGCGACCCCGTCCAGGACGTCGGCCCGCTCAATGACCCCGATGCGCGCAAGCTCGTCCACGGCCAGGTCCCGGATGGCCTGGTCGGACAGGCCCCAGAAATCGTCGCCCTGGGTGCAGAAGTACTCCGCGCCCAGCCAGACCAGGTCCGGGTCCGCGACCAGGTACGGGCTCCAGTTGTTGAACACCTGGAGCCTGCCCAGGCGCACGTCCGGCTCCTGGACGTATATCCAGTTGTCCGGGACCTGGCCGTCCGGAACCAGGCCGTCCGGGCCCCGGGAGTCGTCCTTCAGGGCCAGTTTCCCGAGCAGCAGGCCCACGGTCACGAAGTCGCGGTACACCAGGCCCTGCGCGGCCCGGGTCACGTCCTCGGGCGCGGCCCCGGCCATGGCCGCCACCAGGTCCTTGACCGGCATGCTCGAAAAGACCCACTCGGGCTCGATGGCCTGCTCATCGCCCTCGGGGTCCCTGAACCTGACCCGGCTCACGCGGCCGTCCCGGACATCGAGCCCGGTCACCCGGGCCCCGAGCCTGATCTCGCCGCCCCTGCGGCCGACCATCCCGGCCACGGCCTCCCACATCTGGCCCGGGCCGTACTTGGGGTACAGAAAGCGGCTGATCAGGCTGGTCTCGGTCTTCTTCTGCTCCAGGGACGAGTCCCGGAAGACCAGGGCCTTGGCCGCATGGCCCAGGACCCTGGCCACGGACAGGCCCTTGACCCTCTGGGCCCCCCAGTCCGCGGGCAGCTCGCGGCAGGGCGCGCCCCAGACCTTTTCCGTGTAGTCCCTAAAAAACAGCCTGTAGAGCTCGCGGCCGAAGCGGGCGATGAAGAACTCCTCCAGGTTCGCGGGCTCCCGGGCCGGGGCCAGCCGGGCCCGGAGGTAGCTCAGGCCGATCCTGGCCACGCGCAGCGGGCCGAGGTTCTTTAATGTGCGCAGGGACAGGCTCACCGGGTAGTCGAAGAACCGGCGCAGAAACAAAATCCTGGACAGCCTGAAGCGCACGAGCATGACCGGGTCGCTTGTCTCCGGGTCCGGCCCGGCCGGGTCCAGGAGCCCGGACAGGTCCCGGCCGAGCAGCACATCGTCCCTGGCCGGCGCGCCCTGCAAGGGCAAAACATCGCGCCACCAGCGCATGATCCTCTCGTGCTTGGAGAAAAAGCGGTGGCCGCCGAAGTCGATGCGGTTGCCCCGGTAGACGCGGGTCTTGGATATGCCGCCCACCTGGTCCTCGGCCTCCAGGACCACGGGCCGGACCTCGGTCTGCCTCAAGAGCTCCAGGGCCGCGGTCAGCCCGGCCAGGCCGCCGCCGATGATCACCGCTGTCTTGGCCGTCATTGTTTTCTAGAAAATGTCTAGACTCACCCCCGGGGTCCGGCTTGAGGTTTTGGCCCCAAGCTAGTAGAACGCCATCCTGCCGAGTCGTTTTTTGGGCCCGGGCCGCTGCAGGCCCTGCCCGGCCATGATCGGCGGAAGGTGTCTCGAATCGCGGCCCGTGTCAAGGCGGCCCAGGCAAAGGCGTTCCATGTCCAAGAGATCGAGCATCGGGGTCCAGGCCATTGCCAGACTGTTCTGGCGCTACGCCAAGCACCCCTGGGTGGCCAAAAAGCTGGTCGCGCTCCAGGCCGAGAAATGGCTGCTGAGCGCCCTTAACCTCCACGCGGCCCGGGGCTCGGCAGGCAAGATCCGCCAGTTGAGCATCAGGATCACGGACCTGTGCAACCTGCGCTGCGTGATGTGCGGCCAGTGGGGCGAGCGCGGCTTTCTCAAGGACCAGGACCTGAGGGCCTTAAAGGCCCGCGAGGTGCCGCTCGAGCGCTACAGGATCGTGCTCGACGACCTGGCCGCCAAGGGCCACAAGCCCCTGGTCTACCTCTGGGGCGGCGAACCCCTGCTCTACGACGGCGCCCTGGAGGTCATCGAGCAGGCCACCGGCCTGGGCCTGCCCGCGTCCATCGCCACCAACGGCAGCCGGGTCGCGGCCGTGGCCGAACGCCTGGTCCGCGCGCCCCTGTTCCTGCTCCAGGTGTCCATCGACGGCCACACGGCCGAGCTGCACAACCGCATCCGGCCGTCGGTGAGCGGATCAGACACCTTCGCCCAAATCGAGCAGGGCCTGGACGCGGTGCGCGGCCACAGGCAGGGCCTGGGCCAGGACCTGCCCCTGATCGCCTCCCTGACCACCATATCCAGGGACAACCACAAAAACCTCGCGGACATCTATAAAAAGTTCAGGGACAAGGTCGACCTGTTCGTGTTCTACCTGTCCTGGTGGATCGACGAGCAGGCCGCAAATGCGCACGAAAAGGACTTTGAGCGCCGCTTCGGGTTCGAGCCGAAACTCCACCGCGGCTGGGTCGGGGGCTGGCGGCCGGACGACTACGCCTTTCTGGACCAGCAACTCAAGACCCTCAGGGACCTGTCCTCGGCCCGCAACGCGCCCCCGGTGATCCTGATCCCGAACATCACCGGGCCTAAGAACCTCGAGACCTACTACACCGACCACCAGAGCCTGTTCGGGTTCAAGCGCTGCATCTCCATCTTCCAGGCCGTGGAGCTGGACTCCAACGGCGACATGTCGCCCTGCCGCGACTACCACGACTACGTGGTCGGCAACATCAAGGACGAGCTGATAACCGATCTGTGGAACAACGAGGCCTACACGAAGTTCCGCTCCAGCCTGGCCCGCGAGGGCCTCATGCCGGTCTGCTCGCGCTGCTGCGGGCTCATGGGCTACTGATGGCCCGCATATTCTACGGCGTCATGGGCGACTCCCGGGGCCACCTGTCCCGCTCCCTGTCCATGGCCCGGGAGATGCCCGGCCACGAGTTCCTGTTCGCGGGCGGCGGCCGGGTCCTGGAACTCAGGTCCCTGGGCTTCCGGGTCCTGGAGCTGCCCATGGTCTCCACGGCCCTGGCCGGAAACCGGGTCGCATTCACGAGCACAATAGGCCGGGCGGCCATGGTTCTGGCCCGCAGCCGGGCCACGATCAGGGCCCTGGCCCGGGCCATGGAGGACTTCGCCCCGGATCTGGCGCTCACGGACTACGAGTTCTTCACCCCCCGGGCGGCCAGGCTCGCGGGCATAAGCTGCCTGAGCCTGGACCACCAGCACGTCCTGACCAGGACCGTGCACGAGCCGCCACCGGGCCAGGCGCTCAACCGGGCCCTGACCCGGTCCATAATCCAAGGCCTGTTCAGCGCCTCGGACCGCTACCTGGTCAGCTCGTTCTTCGACCTGCCGCCCAGGCTCCCGGACACCGAGGTCCTGCCCCCGATCATCAGGCAGGAGGTCCTGGCCGCGGGCCCGGGCCGGGCCGGGCACGCCCTGGTCTACTTCCGGGGCGGCGAGCCCGGGGACCTGCTCGCCGCGCTCAAACGGCGCGGCCGCAGGACCATGGTCTACGGCCTGGGCGACGCGGCCAAGGACGGGCCCCTGGTGTTCAGGCCGACCTCGGTCCAGGGCTTTCTGGACGATCTTTCGGGCTGCGAATACGTGATCTCGGGCGGCGGGCACTCGCTGATCAGCGAGGCCCTGTTCCTGGGCAAGCCCGTGCTCTGCCTGCCGGCCGGGTTCTTCTACGAGCAGTACTTCAACGCCCATTTCCTGGCCCGGGCCGGGTTCGGCGCGCTGTGCCTGGACTGGCTTGATCTGGACCAAACCATCGAGGACTTCGAGGCCAAGATCGAGGGCTTCCGGGCCAGGATCAGGGAGAACGAGTTTTCGGGAAACAGTATCGCGGCCAAAAGGCTCTCGGAGCTCATGGCCGGGTCCTAGATTTCGTGCCTGAAAAGCGGGCCGCCTAGTCCACGCGCCTGGCCTTGAGCCTGAACCGGTCGCCGTTTCTGTGCCGGATCACGCCCTCCATCAGCCCGCTCGAAGCCAATGTCCCCGTGAACCTGTGTCCGGTGTAGTGCCAGGCGTCGATCTCCCGGCCCCTGACCCGGCCCTCGAAGTGGTAGGTGTCGAGCGAGCCCGAGAGCCAGGTCACGTAGGCCACGCCCCAGACCCGGGCCCCGCTCTGGCGGATGTGAAAGACCCCCTGGGCGAACATGTACCTGGCCTCCCAGGTCCCGGCGCAGTCAACTGGCTCGATCATGGAAAATTCTCTCCGGGACGGGGCGCCCCTGCGGGCCCGGCGCGGCTCTTCTGCCAAAAGCAAAAGGCCTTTTAGTTTCTGCCCCCCGGCAATACGCTCCGCTATCACTTGGCCCTGGCCTGCACAAGCCCGCGCGCGTCCACCAGCCTGAGCCCGCCGAGACGCGGGCCCGGAAAGTCGCGCTCGGACAGAAGCGCGAATCCGCCGCCGCCCTCGGCCAGGGCCCTTATGCGCTGGTCAAAGGGCGCGAAGAACGCGCCCTTGCGCATGAACTCCGGGTCAAAGTCCCGCTCGTCCACCACCAGGTAGTCCACCCCGCGCCTGCGGCAGAACTCGACGATCGTCTGCCGGTCCTTGGCGTAATAGGCCTCAAAGGTCTCGTTCAAGCGGGGCTCGATCTGCCGCCAGAGCCCCGCGCTCCAGGGATGGGCAAGCTCAAAGGAGGCCAGAACCGGCCTCTGGCCGAAGGCCAGAACATTGTCCATGAGCCGCGGGTGCCCGGCGACCAGGCTGTTTTTCGGGGTCTTTTGCAGGGCCCGGTAAAGGGCCTGGTCTGCGGAGTAGTCGTACAGCCCGACCCCGTGGAGCCTGAACGCGCCGAGCACAAGGGCCGCAATCGCCAAGAACACGGCCGAGAAGGTCCTGGACCACAGGCCGCGCAGCAGCCCGTTCAGGCACCCGGCAAGAAAGAGGCACAGAAACAGGGTCAGGCTGTACTCCACATAGCGCGAGGGCACGAACAGCCGAAGCGCGAAGACCCTGGCCAGGACATAGAGCGCGATCGAGCCGAGGGCCAGAAACAGAAGCGCCTGCCGGGCCCGGGGCGGCCAGGACCAGTCGGCCCGCCGCGCGCCGAGACCCGCGAGCAAAAGGATCAGGACGCAGCCCGCGGCCCCGCCGACCGGTCCCAGCTCGTGGAACGGCCCCAGCCACTCGAAGGGCTCGATCACAAAGGTCCGCAGGATCGAGGCCCCGGGCCACAGGGGGAACCTGCCCAGGTCCGAGAACTCGGGCCGGCCGACCATGTCCGAGGCCGAAACCAGGGGGCCGTACCCGGAGCGGACCAGGTCCGCGCTCCAGAGCCAGACCAGGACGCAGCACAAAACCAGGACCGCGAAGTGCCGGGCCCGGGCCAAAAAGACCGGGGACCGGCCGCGAAAAAGGGCCCAGGCCCAGGCCAGGCCGCAGCACGCGGCGCAGAGCGCGAACATGTAGGGGATGAACAGGGCCTGGAGGACCAGGCACAGGCCCATGCCCCATGCGCTTCCCCGCATAAAGGACAACACGAACAGGACCAGGAGCGGCGCGGCGAAGCCCCGGGCCAGGCCCCCGGCCATGTTGAACAGAAATACGGGCATGAGCGCAAAGACCACAAGCGCGCTCCAGGCCAGGGCCCGGCCGGACAGCTCGCGGCCGATGAGAAACAGCCCCAGGCCCGTGGCCGTGAACAGCAGCCCGGGCAAAAGCCTGGAAAAGGCCAGGGGGCCCATGACCAGGCAGGCCGACCAATAGACCCCCTGGACCCCCCAGGGCACGTAGCGCCGGGCGTAGTCCGCGAGCAGGTCCCCGGAAAACAGCCCGGGGTCGCGCCACTCGAGCATCCAGAAGAGCTGCTGGCGCACGTCGTCGTTGACCAGATACGGGCCGCCCAGGCCCCAGAAATGGGCCAGACAAAAAAGCGCAAGGCACAGCCCGGCCGCGAACGGGAGGTCCAGGGCCTGGGGCCAGGGTCCGGGGGTGTTCAGGGCCGGGTCGCGCATGCAGGGGTTGTAAGGCCCGGCCGCGTCCGTGGCAAGGCCGCGACCGCGGTCCTACTCGAACACGATCCTGGCCTTGAAGCCCTCCTTCATGACCAGGTCCGGGTTCGGGGCCTCGAGCTCGACCTCGTAGTAGGTGGGCTGCTGCAGGTCGCGGTTGATCGGGGACCAGGAGATGCGGGCCACCGTGGCCGGGAAGACCCGGCCGGGCACGGACTCCAGGGTCACGGCCGCGTGGTCGCCGACCTTGAGCCGGCTGGCCTCGTTCTCGTATATCTGGCCCCGGACGACCATGGGGTCCATGACCCCGATGAGCAGGACCGGCTTCATGGCCTCGATAAACGCGCCCTCGCGCATGTTCGGGCTCAGCCAGGTCACGTGCCCGGATATGGGCGCGCTCAGGACCGCCTCGCTGGGCGCGCGGCCGGGCGAGACCCTGGCCCCGAGCTGGGCGGACAATATCTCGCGCTCCTGCCTGGCGGCCTTCTCCAGGGTCTGGACCGAGGCCAGAAGCTCCTCCTTCTGGGCCCTTAGGGCCGAGAGCTCCTTGTCGATGCGCTCCAGGCTCTTGGCCGGGGCCATGTCCTGGCTGGCCAGCTCCTGGACCTCCAGCCTCTTGTCGTTCAACTGACTGATGTTCTTGTCGATCTCCAAAATACGAATCTTGAGCCCGCGCACCTCGGTGTCCCCGGTGCGCTGGTTCAGGGCCATGACCTCCGCGGGTTCCAGGCGGCACCTGGCCAGGACCTGGCCCTTTTGGACCTTCTGCCCGGCCCGGACCGCAAGCGAGGCGACCACGCCCCCGAACTGGGGCACGACCGGCCTGGTCAGGGAGCAGAAGACCTTGCCCTGGAACACGGTCTCGTGCGGGCTGGCCTTGGCCGGGACCGGCCTGGTCACGGCGCTCTGGCCGGTCCAGGCCCGGGCCGCGGGCAGAAGGACCAGGACCGCGAGCCCCAGGGCGGCCAGGCGGCTAATTAGACTTTTCTTCAATATTCGCTTGTACATAGCTGTTCAACAGATCTCCGGACAGATGCCTCAGGCCGAGGACCGCCTTCTCGTAGGCCAGGGTCTTTTCCAGGCCCTTGAGCCTGGCCCGGACCAGGGACCTGCGGGCCTCGAGGTGCTCGGAGAAGTCCTCTGTCCCGGCCCGGTAGCGGATCTCGGTCTTGCGGGCGTTCAGCTCGGCCAGGACCTCCTCGGCCAGGGCCAGCTTCATCTCCGAGACCGCGGAGTCCATGTCCACCCTGGCCCGCCGCCAGTTCACGGCCAGCTCGGCCTCCAGGGCCTTGGACCCGTTGCGGGCCTGGTCCAGTATCTTGCGCTGGCGCTGGACGTCTCGCCAGCGCTCGTTCCAGTCCCAGATGGTCGTCTCCAGGCCCAGGTACCAGTACAGGCCGTCCACGTCGTTGCTCAGGGGGTCCGTGGTCCTGGTCCCGGCCTTGAGCTCCGGGACGTACCGGGCCTTGGCCAGGTCGATGTTCAGCTCCTGGACCTCGGCCTTGAGGTCCTGGATCTTCAGGTCCAGGCTGTTGGCCAGGGCCGACTCCGGGCCCGCGGCCAGGGGGTCGAACCCGGCCAGGACCTGGCGCCTGGCGTCGCGCAGATCAAAGCGCGCCTCCAGGGCCGCATCCAGGCCCATGAAGGCCTTCAGGTCCTGGCGCAGGGCGGTTGCGGCCTGGCCGGTCTTTTCCAGCTCGAGCGCGGCCAGCTCCTCGCGCTGCACCGCGATGCGCGTGTCGAGCGGGGCCGAGGCCCCGTTGCCGATCCGGCTGTTGACGTACTGGGTGTTCTCCCGGGCCAGGTCCAGGAGCTCCCGGTCAAGGGCCTCGGCCTTTGCCAGGGCGTCCAGGTCCAGGAAGCGCTCGGCCAGCCGGGCCAGGCCGTCGGAGATGTTGTTCAGGTGGCTCAAGGAGGCTATCTTGGTGATTATCTTGCGGGCCTTGAAGTCGAAGTAGGCCTCCACCGGATTGTAGTTGTCGGTCGCGAACTCGAGCGTGTAGTGCCGGGAGTAGGAGGTGTTGTTGGGCGTGTTCAGGTAGACCTGGGTCCGGAACTTGATCTTGGGCAGGAGCTTGTAGCGGCTGTCGGTCTCGTCCAGGCCGCGGACCTCGATCTCGATCTCGCTGTTCTTGAAGAACGGCGAGCGCGCAAGGGCCAGGCCCACGCAGTCCCCGAAGGCCAGGGGACGGTCCGGCGCGGCCGAGGTCGCGTTGGCCTCCGGGACCTCGGCCGGGTCCAGGGCCCGGGCCTGGACCGGGCCCAAAACGGCCAGGACCAGGAGCCCGGCTGCAAGCGCCGGCCAGCGGCTCACGCCGGGACCCCCTTGTCCACCTCGGGCGTCAAGCGCCCGTTCTCCAGGGCGTAGACCCTGTTGCACACCGCGGCCACGCTCGGGTCGTGGGTGACCACGATCATGGCCGTCTTGTTGCTTGAGACAATGCCCGCGAAATGCTCCATGACCTGCTGGCCGTTGGCCCGGTCCAGCTGGCCCGTGGGCTCGTCGGCCAGGATGATCGACGGCCGGTTGACCAGGGCCCGGGCAATGGCCACGCGCTGCTGCTCGCCTCCGGAAAGCTGGTTGGCCGGATGGCGCAGGCGGTGCGAAAGCCCGACCCTGTCCAGGGCCTCGCGGATCAGGCCGCGCCTGAGCCGGGGCTTGACCCCGGAGTAGATCAGCGGAAATTCCAGGTTCTCATACACCGTGGTGCGCTCGAACAGGTTGCAGCTCTGGAACACGAAGCCGATGCACTTGCGACGAAAGGCCGCCTGGCCGGACCGGCCCAGGCCGAAGGCGTCCCGGCCCAGGATGCTGTAGCTTCCGGAGCCGGGCCGAAGCAAGAGCCCCAGGATGAACAGCAGCGTGGACTTGCCGGTCCCGGACGGGCCCATGACCGCGATCATGTCCCCGGAGTACACGTCCAGGTCCACGTCCCTCAGGACGCGCACGGTCTCCGGGCCGCTCCTGTAGGCCTTGTTCAGCCCCCGGATGCGGATGATCGGCCCGCGGCCTTTGTTCCCGTCGTTACTCATAGCGTATCGCCGTTACAACGTCCATTCTGCTGGCCCGCAGGGCCGGATAAAAGCCCGCGGCCAGGGCCAGAAGCGCCGAAAACCACAGGCAGTGGCCGGCGTAGGAGTTGAAGACCGGCCACGGCGGCGCGCTGCCCAGATACGAGCCCAGACCCGCGACCACCAGCCTGGCCAGGCCCACGCCCAGCGCGGCCGAGCCCAGGCCAAGGGCCAGGGACTCGGCCAGAAACTGCTTCATGATGTCCATATCCTCGGCGCCCATGGCCTTTTTCAGGCCGATCTCCCTGGTCCTGGCCGCAACCGAGGTCATCATCCCGCTCCAGATCCCGAACCCGCCCAGGACCAGCGTGGCCGCGATGGACAGATAGATGAACAGCTCGACCCACCAGACCACGGTCTTGATCCGCTCCAGCGGGCCCCAGGCCACGTCCATGCGCAGGTACTCGTCCGGCTGGTTCGCGGCCACCAGCCCGGGGATGGCCGCGGCCACCGGCTCCACGTCGTCCCAGGTCCTGCAGCGCACGTACAGCCGGTCCGGGAGCGGACACCCCTCGCCCCGGTCCAGGAGCGTGCCCAGGGGCAGGAAGGCGAACCTGGCCCGGTCCCTGATCTGCAGGCCGCCGACCACGCCGACCACCTCGTACAGGTCCCGCCTGATGGAGAACAGCCTGCCCACGGCCGCCCCGTCGCCGAACAGGTTCCCGGCCAGCTCCAGGCCCATGACGCAGACCCGGCTGCGCGCGGCCAGGTCCTGCTGATCGAGCAGCCTGCCCTCAAGGGCCGAGAGCCCCATGGTGTGCCAGTAGTACTCGTCCACCCCCTGGATTGGGATCGCGTAAAACCTGTCCTCCCAGAGCACGGGCAGCCAGTCTATGTCCCCGGTGGCCAGGCTGGCCGTGTCCACGCCGTCCAGGTCGCGCACGGCCTCCACGGTCTCGGACCTGAACCACTGGGGCCGGGACCCGGGATGGACCTCCTCCTCGAAGCCCAGGCGGATGACCGTGGCCCCGCCCAAGAGGTCCAGGTCGCGGTTGAGGTTGTTCTTGACCTCGTCGCCCATGGTGGCCACGGCAATGAGCCCGGCCGTGCCCAGGGCTATGGCCAGGGCCACGCCCAGGGTCCTTTTGCCCTGGCGCACGACCTGGCGCACGCTGATGCGCAAAAGGTCGCGTGTCTTCAACATCGGGGGTCATTGCAAGCAAACAATGTTCCACTTCCCGGGCCCAGGTCTCCGACGTATCATGCAATACATCGGTTTCCTTGCCGTTTCTCTTTAGGGGGCCGAGGCGGGGGGTCGTCCGGGAAAAAACTACCTCTGACCCGCGGCCGCCAGGCTCTGATCCGGGGTCTCCAGGTCGCAGGCGCGGATGCGGTACTTGCGGGCCAGCTTGTCCAGCACCTCCAAGACGAACTCCAGGTGCCGGTCCTCGTGGGTGCTCATGAACGCGGTGCGGATGATGGCCTGTCCCCTAGGCACGGCCGGATAGACCGCGGGCAGGGCGAACACGCCGTTCTCGAACAGCTCGACCGAGAACCGGAAGGCATACTGCTCATCGCCGATGAACACGGGGATGATCGGGCTCTTGGACGAGCCCGTGACCAGGCCGATGTCCCGGTAGCCGCGGCGGGCCTTTTCAGTGATCTCCCAGAGCCTCTCGACCCGCTCCGGCTCGCTCTCGATGATCTCCAGGCAGGCCAGGGCCGCGGCCGCGCTGCTGGCCGGCAGGGAGGCGGTGAACATGAGCGCCCTGGACTGGTGCTTGAGAAAGACCATCAGGTCCTCGTCGTCCGAGGCCACGAACCCGCCGATCGAGGCCAGGGCCTTGCTGAACGTGCCCATGACGAAGTCCGTCTCCCGGACCAGTCCGAAGTGTTGGGCCGTGCCGCGGCCGCCCCTGCCCATGACCCCCAGGCCGTGGGCGTCGTCCAGATAGATGCGCGTCCCGGGGTGGGAGTCCTTGAGCCTGATCAGGGCCGGCAGCTCGCAGACGTCGCCGGACATGCTGAACACGCCCTCGGTGATCAGCAGGACCTCGGCCTCGGGGTGCTTCGCGGATATCTTGGCCAGGTGCCCTGCGGCCGAGGCCGGGTCGTTGTGCACGAAGGTCAGCACCCGGGCCCCGGAGGCGCGGCAGCCCTCGAACAGGCTGGCGTGGGCCTCGCGGTCGCAGAGCAGCACGTCTTTCGGCCCGGACAGGCAGGTCAGCCCGCCGAGGTTGGCCAGAAAGCCGGTCGTATGGACCACGCTCGTCTTCTTGCCCACAAAGGCCGCGACCCGTTCCTCCAGGTTCTCGTGCAGGCTCATGTTCCCGCACAGGAACCTGGACCCGCCGGGTCCGGTGCCGAAGCAACGCAGGGCCTGTTCCGCGGCCTCGGCCACCCTGGAATCGAAGGTCAGGCCCAGGTAGTCGTTGGACCCGACCATGATCAGACGCCTGCCGTCCACCTCGACCTCGGGCCCCAGGGACCTGGTTATGGCCCTGAAGTAGGGGTAGTAGCCCTCTTGCTTGGCCGCCCTGACCCGGCTGAGCATCTTGTCTTGGTCTTTGTCCAGCAACATTTCCTCGCCGTAACAGAAAACAGTCTCGAACGAAACGCCCCGCCGCGCTCGCCTTGGCGAAGGGTTTCCGTTACCAGTCCATAACCCAAAACACAAGGCCCGCGGCCCGGGTTCGCGGCGGCTTGAAACCCGGCCCGGCCGGGGTTATAGCCAGACTCTGGCCCCGGGCCCGCATCCCCAACCCAAGGACCGTTCATGCGCACCAGAGCACTGACCCCGATCAAGTACTACCGGCTCCCCTGGAACCTGTCCGACAACGCCATCACCTGGCTGGAGCCGACCACCAAATGCAACCTGTACTGCGAGGGCTGCTACCGGGAAAACGACCCCGAGGGCCACAAGCCCCTGGAGACCGTCATCCGGGAGTTGGAGAGCGTCAAAAAATTGCGCCGCAGCGACGGGATATCCATCGCCGGGGGCGAGCCGCTCATCTATCCCCAGATCGTGGACCTGGTGCGCCACGTCGCGGCCCAGGGCTGGAAGCCGATCATCAACTCCAACGGCCACGCCCTGACCCCGGAGCTGGTCCGGGACCTGGAGCGGGCCGGCCTGGTCGGGTTCACCATGCACGTGGACTCGCACCAGAAGCGGCCCGGCTGGAGCGGCAAGAGCGAGGCCGAGCTGAACGCCCTCAGGCTGAGCCTGGCCGAGATGATCCACGAGGCGGGCCGGGGCCGGGTGGCCTGCGCCTTCAACGCCACCATCTACCGGGACACGCTGGGCGACGTGCCCATGCTCGACCGCTGGGCCGAGGAGCACATGGACCTGGTCAACACCATGGTCTTCATCCTGTTCCGCTCGGCCAAGCTGCTCTCCAAGCAAAAGGACTTCGACGGCTTTGTCAACGGCAAAAAGATCACGGCCAAGGACTTAAAGGCCCTGCCCTACCAGCTGGACCACATGGAGGACCACGAGGACATCATGGCCCAGGACATCGCCGACGCCATGCGCCGCAGGTCCCCGGAGTACGAGCCCTGCGCCTTTTTGAACGGCACCGAGGACCCCGCGGCCATGAAGTGGCTGCTGGCCCTGCGCATGGGCCGCAGGGCCGAGACCCTGGGCTGGATGGACCCCAGGTTCGCGGAGGCGGTCCAGTCGCTCCACCACCTGTTCCACGGGACCTATCTGGCCTACTCCCGGCCCGGGTCCCTGAAGAACGCCCAGGCCCTGTTTTTCCTGGCCCTGTTCAACAAGGGCCTGCGCAGGGCCCTGCTGCGCTGGCTGGCCCGGCCGTCCAGGTGGATCGAGCCCCTGCGCATGCAGTCGGTCATGGTCATCCAGCCCTGCGACGTGCTTACGGACGGCAGGCAGAGCATGTGCGACGGCTGCCCGGACGCCATCCCCTACAAGGGCAGGCTGGTCTGGAGCTGCAGGCTGGACGAGCTGGAGCGCTTCGGCGGGTTCATCATGGGCTTTGCCAAGAAAAAACCGCCGCAGGCCTGACGGACATGGAATTGACGCTCCTGGCGGCCATGGCCGTCCAGCTGACGGTCCTCTGCGGCCTGGCCCTGGTCGCCGGGCCCCATGTGCGCAGGGGGTTTCCGGGCCGCGTCCCGCCCGGGCCGCGTCTTGACCGGGCCGACGCGCCCCGGGCCGCGGTGATCGTGCCCCTGACCGGCGACGACCCGAGGATCAAACGCTGCCTCGACAGCCTCCTGGCCCAGGACTACCCGGACTTCGAGCTGATAATGGTCACCGCGGACGCGAACGACCCGGCCGTGGAGCGGATCAAGACCGTCCTGGACAAGAGGCCGGGGGCCGGACACGTGGTCAGCGGCCCGGCCACGGCCTGCGGCCAGAAGAACCACAACCTGCTGGCCGGAGTGGCCGAGGCCGGGGACCGTTGCGCGGTCCTGGTGTTCTGCGACGGCAGCCACGAGGCCCGGCCGGACTTTCTGAGCCGATTGATCCTGCCCATCGCCCAGGGCCGGGCCGCCCTGACCACGGGCTTTCACAACATCTCGCCGGCCGACTTCGGACCGGCCGCCCTGGGCGCGACCGTGTGCAACATGATCATCCACCTGCTCCAGGCCTTTCCCCCCATCTCCCAGCCCTGGGGCGGGGCCACGGCCATATCGCGCGCCGTGTTCGAGGCCCAGGACGTGGCCGAATTGTGGTCCACGAACATCGTGGACGACTTTTCCATGGGCCCGCGCCTGGCCAGGGCCGGGATCAGGGCCCTGGCCGTGCCCGAGGCCTGCCTGACGACCAGGTTGTCCGGCCAGACCATGGCCGGGTGGGCCGACTGGTGGACCAGGCAGCTTCTGTACCTCAAGTTCGGCCTGCCCCTTGTCTGGGCGGCCTCGGCCCCGGTCTTTGTCCTGGCCGCCGCGCCCCTGGTCCTGGCCCCCCTGGCCTCCCTGGCCGCGCTGGCCGGGCTCCTGCCTTGGGCCTGGGCCTGGACCGCGCCGGCCTATTTCTGCCTGTTCGCGCTCGTGGCCGGGATGTTCAGGCGTCTGGTCCCGGAAAGGGTCCCTGCGAGGCGCTGGGCCCTGGCCTTTTTCCTGGCCCCGCTCGTGTCTTTGTGCTGCTACGCCGGGACCATGTTCACCAACACCATGACCTGGCGGGGGATATCCTATCGGGTGACCTGGGGCGGCAGGGTCCTCGAGGTCCGCAGGCCGGGCTAGAGCCAGCCCGCCTTGCGGTACCAGTCCGCGGTCAGGGCCATGCCCTGGACAAGATCGATCCGGGGCGCGTAGCCCAGGTCCCGGCGGGCCTTGGCGCAGGAGCACAGCCAGCCCTTCTGCCTGGCCTCGCGCCACTTGTCCGGGTTGACGAACCCGGCCGGGACCCCGAGCCGGGCGGCCAGGCCCCTGGCCTGGCAGGCCAGCCACATGGCCCAGCCCGGCAGGGGCAGAAACAGGGGCCTTGAGCCCAGGGCCGCGGCCATGGCCCGGCCGATGGAGCGCCAGTCGTGGACCTGGCCGTCGGTCAGGAAGAACACCGCGCCCGAGCGGCCCTCGAAACCGGCCACGTAGTCCGCGGCCAGGACCAGGCCCCTGACCAGGTCGCTGACGTGGATCATGCTCAGCGGCAGGCGGCCGCCCGCGGGCACCGGGAACAGTCCGAGCCGGGCGCTCTTGAACAGGGGCAGAAAGGCCGCGTCCCCGGGCCCGTAGACCATGCACGGCCGGATCACGGCCACCGGCCGCTCCGCGGACAGGCCCAGGGCCATGCGCTCGGCCAGAAGCTTGGTCCGGCCGTAGTTCGAGACCGGCCTCGGCTCCACGGTCTCGTCCAGGCCCGGGGGCTGTGCGCAGGGCCCGGCCGCGGCCTGGCTGGAGACCAGGACCAGCATCTGGCCGCTGGTCCCGAAGTCGCGCATGGCCCCGATGAGGTTGCACACGGCCTGGGCGTTGCCCGCGAAAAACCCGGCCCTGGTCCTGGACTTGGTCGCCCCGGCCAGGTGATATATCCGTTCCTGGCCCCGGACCGCGGACTCCAGGGAGCGCGGCTCGAGCAGGTCGCCCCGCGCCACCCGGACCCTGTCCACAGGCAGGCGCGAGACGTCTTTCCCCGGCCGCACCAGGCAGGTGACCTGGTGCCCGGCCTCGAGAAGCTCGGGCACCAGGGCGCTTCCGATGAAGCCGTTCGCTCCGGTGACCAGGACCCTCATCCGACCTCCGGTCTCCCGCTCACAGGTCCCTGCGGTAGACCCGGTAGCGCTTGTGCAACCGGCCCCCGAAGTCCTCGATCAGGGTGTTGACCTCGTCGTTGTCCTCCAGGGTCCAGCCGGCCTCCAGGTAGTCGTAGCGGGTGAACCTGTGGGCCAGGTCCATGAACCTGAGCACCCCGGCCAGGGGCAGGCCCATGGCCCGGTACTTCTTCCTGACCCCGAACAAAAGCACCCGCACGCCCTTGATCTCCTTCCAGAAGAGCCACTTCTTGACCAGGGCCGAGGGCCCCAACACGCCGTCCAGGCGCCTGAGCAGCGGATTGAAGTCCGGCAGGGCCAGGAAGCAGCCCGCGGGCTCGCCGTCGACCTCGATGAACATGACCAGCTCCGGGACCGCGATGCGCTTGAGGGCCCGGGCCTGCTCCTCGATCTCTTGGTCGCTCATGGGCGAGAAGCCCCAGTTCTCGGACCAGCACTCGGCGTAGATGCGGTTCATGAGCCTGACCTCGTCCGGGAGCCTAGCCATGTCCGCCTGGCGGTAGACCACCCCGCCCCGCTGGTTGATCCTCGCGGACAGATCGAGCATCCACTGGGGGATGCCCTCCTGCCTGGTCAAAAGATAGCTGAACAGGTCCTTTTCCTTGCTCAACCCGCAGCCGGCCAGCAGCCGGGGATAGTAGTCCGGGTTGTAGGGCATCATCAGCCCGGGCGGCGAGTCAAAGCCCGCGACCAGGAGCCCGGTCTCGTAGTTGGTGGAGGGATTCAGGGGCCCGCGCACGAACTCCAGACCCCGGGCCCGGGCCCAGTCCGCGACCGCGAGCAACAGGGCCTCGGCCGCGTCCTGGTCGTCCCGGCACTCGAAGAACCCGAAGGCGCAGGCCCTCTCAGCGCTGAACTCGTTGTGCGCGCGGTCCAGGATCGCGGCCACCCGGCCCACGGCCCGGCCCGCGCGGCGGACCACGAACAGCTCCCTCTCGGCCCGCTCCCAGAAGGGATGCCTGGCCGGGTCGAGCATCCTGGCCAGCTCGGACCTGATGGGCGCGACCCAGTTCGGGTCCCCTTGGTAGATGTCCCAGGCCAGGTCGATGAATTGCTTGAGCTGCGCCCTGCCGCGCACGGGCGCGACCTCTGGCCCGGACCGGCCGTGCTCCATAGCCTGCTTCACGCCGTCAACAGTCTCATTGATGAAAAGAAGTGTCAAAGGCCGGGCGCGGCCACGGCCACGGCGGTTCGGCCCAGGCAGAGGGCCGCGGCCGCGAGCCTCAGGTCCAGGGGCCGGGCCACGCGCAGCCAGAAGGCCGTTTCCCGGGTCCGGGCCGGGCCGGGCCGGGGAACGGCCTCGATGTCAAGGGGCCCGAAGAGGTTGAAGCCGCAGCCCAGGGCCTTGACCGCGGCCTCCTTGAGCGCCCAGAGCGCGGCCGGGGCCAGGGCCTCGGGCCACAGGGCCCGGGCTGCGTCCAGCTCGGCCGGGCCGAAGACCCGCTTGAGGGGATAGCCCGGGCCGAACTCGGAGGCCGAGGCCGCGTCCAGGCCCAGGCCCGGGGACCTGGACAGGGCGGCCCAGGTCAGGCCCTGGTTGTGGCTGAAGGACACGGCCGGGCCGTCCGAACCGTCCGGGCCCTCCGAGACCAGGCGCGGCCTGCCCAGGGCCGAGGCGCACAGCCGCAGGTCCGGGGTCCAGGGCCCGGGGTCCAGGGCCTCCAGGCGGCAGAGCAGGTCCTGGACCAGCAGGTCCTTGGCCCGGGGCCCGGACCTGCGCCGACCCAGGACCACGAGGCCCGCGCCGGGCAGCTCCAGGGCCCGCGGAAAGGTGTTCGTCTCCCCTGTCCGGTTCATCAATAAGACTCCGGTCAGGGCTTGAAGCGCCGCATCTCAAGGCCCGAGAGGCGCATGACCTCCAGGCCCGCGGCGTCCAGGGCCCTGGCGTCCCAGGTCTGGGAGCTGTGGTCCGAGGAGCGCAGCCTGGCCTCCAGGACCAGGTCCTCGCCCGGCGCGCAGCTCCTGAAAAAGAGCATCGAGCCGATGCGCGCCGGGAGCATCCGGGCCTCGTCCGAGGGCTCGACGAGCAGGCCGTGGAAGATGGCCGTCTGCATCAGGGCCTCGAGCACGTAGGGCGGGTACAGGTAGCAAACGCCCTTGAGCCCGGCGAAGTCCCCGCTCTGCCGGCAGGTCATGGCCGCGGCCACGGCCCTGGGCCCGAAGCCCAGGCAGTCCCTGATCACCCGGTAGCGGCCCTGCTGGGCGGTGTGGGCCTCGTAGGCCGCTGCCGCGTCCCAGCCGGCCTCGGGCAGGGTCCCGCCCAGATCGGACGGCCCGGGCGCAAAGTCCGGCCACGGGGCCGGGGTCTCGGCGCGCGCGGCCAGGAGCACGCGGCCGGCGTAGTTCCTGGTCCAGCGCTTGAGCGGCCTGCCCGTGGGCGAGATGTCCCTGGACTCCATGTCCAGGCCGCAGACCATGGCGCCCGGCGCGCGGGACAGGTCCCGGCACCTGATCCGGGCCTCGCGCTCCACGCCCGGCGGGCACTCGATGATCTCCAGAAACTCGACCTGCTCGAGGCCCCGGGCCGGAAGCAGCGGGTGGGCGAGCGCGGCCGCCTCCAAAAAGGCCTCCACGGCCATGACCGCCGAGACCAGGGGGTGCTTGAGGAACTTGTAGGGCCTGTGGTCGTTGATCCAGAGGTCGAAGTCCGAGGAAAAGTTGCGCGCGGCCAAAAGCTCGCCGGACAGCAGGTCCAGCCGGGTCGCCTCCCGGATCATGGGCAGGTCCGCGCGGCCCAAAGCCAGGCCCGCGGCCGCGCCGCGGCCGGGTCTTGGGGCCTTCGGGGGCAGGATCGCCGGGACCTCGGGCAAAGGCCGGGCGAGCATGACCCCGGTCTGGTCGGACGGGCCCATGAACAGCTCGCGGCAGAACAGCTCGGCCAGCTCGCGAACGTGCACAAAGGCCCGGGAAAGGCCCTTGAGCTTCATCAGCGCCCTGACCTCGGGGTCGTCGGCCATGCCCGCTCCCTCGACCGGCGGCAGCCAGAGGGTCCTGGCGGCAGGGCCGAGCTCGGCCGAGAGCAAAACGGCCATGGCCCGGTTCCCGGCGCAGTAGTTGGCCTGGCCCACGTTGCCCAGCCAGGCGGCGACCGAGGAAAAGGCGACCATGTAGCGCAGGCCAAGAGTCCCGGCCGCGCGGCACAGGTTCCAGGCCCCGGCGGCCTTGACCCGCAGGGCCAGGGAAAAGTCCGCGGGTCCCATGTCCGAGATGAACGCGTCCCTGATGACGCCCGCGGCGTGGACCACGCCGTCCACCCGGCCGAAGCGCTCCCGGACCCGGGACAAAACCCGGTCCACGGCCGCGGGGTCGGTCACGTCGCAGCTCAGGTACTCGGCCTCGGCGCCCGAGGCCCGCAGCTCGTCGAGAAGCCCGGCTATCTCGCGGCCGGCCGGGGTGTCGCCGGGCCCGGTGCGGCCCAAAAGAACGAGCCGCGCGCCCAGCCCGGCCAGGGCCCGGGAGAGGTGCGCGGTCATGCCCCTGGCCCCGCCCGAGACCAGGACCACGTCCCCGGGCCGCGCGCCCAGGCCCGGGCCGGACAGATCCAAAAGGCTCGGCGCGGCGCGCAGGCCAAAGGCCCTGCCCTGCCTGAAGATCATCTGCACCGGGCCGCCCGGGACCAAGGCCCGGCAAAGGCCGGGTCCAAGGGCCGCGGGGTCCCCGGACTCAAGGGCCAGGGTCCTGAACAAGACCTTGGGGTACTCCTGGGCCGCGCACAAGAGCATGCCCAGGACGCCCTCGCAAAGGGCCCCGGCCGGCGCCGAATCAACCCCCCGGGACACGAGCAGGCAGAAGGCGGCCCGGCCCGAGCCGAGAAAGGCCTTGAGGGTCGCAAATATCCGCTCCAGGACCTCGAGGGCCTGGTCCACGGACGCCGGGCCCGGGCCCTCGATGGCCAGGACCAGGCCGGAAAATTCGCTGATCCCGGCGCTCCCCGCGAGCCCCAGGTCCAGGACCTCGGGCCCGGCCCCAAGGGCCTTGAGCCGGGCCGCGATCTCCCGGGCCAGGTCCCCGGCCCCGCCCGGGGCCGGGTCGATCAGCGCGGCCCGCGCCGGGGCCAGGGAAACGGTCTCGGCCGTATCGACCGGGTCCAGGGCGACCTCCTCGAACACGAACCGGGTTATTGGCGCGCGCGCCTCAGGGGCCCGGGCCCCGTCCGCGTCCGGCGCGGCCGAGGTCTTGTCACTCGCGGCCGAAGCGGCCGGGGCCGAGCCGCCAGAGGCCTTGAGCTCCCTGATGCGCCCGGCCAGGTCGCGCACGGTCCTGACGCCCATGAAGTCCTCTATGCGCAACACGGTCCCGAACTCGGCCTCGGCCTGGTCCATGATCACCGGCAGGCGGCTGGAGCGGATGGACAGGTCCTGGCGGAGGTCCATGTCCGGCTCGATCTCGTCACGCTCGTAGCCCGTGGCCTGCATGATGATCGCGATGATGCGCTCCAGCTCGTCAAAGGACCCGGCCTCCGGTCCCTCGCGGCTCGGAGCGTCCGCGGCCTGCGGAGCGGCCGCAGCGTGCGGCGCGTCCGCCGGGCCGGGCGGCTCGAAGCAAAGCGTCTCGGCCGCGGCCCGCGGGGCCAGCGCCCCCTCGGCCATGAGCCGGGCCGCGGTCGCGCGCAGGGACCCGGCCTCGTCACCGGGCAGGCAGCAGGCCAGGCACCGGGCTTGATCCAGGCAATCGCGGACCAGCCCGCACATGACCTCGCCCGGCCCGGCCTCGACAAAGACCCTGATCTTGAGCTCGTCCCACAGGCAGCGCGCGTTGTCGATCCAGCGCACCGGGCTCTCCAGCTGGCTGAGCAGCGTGTCCCGAATCGCCTCGGGATCGTCCGGGTAGACCGCGCCCGTGGCGTTGGACAGGACCGGCAATCTGGGCCGCTCGACCCTGATCGAGGCCAGAAAGTCCCTGAACTCGCCGCGCACCGCGGCCATGGCCGGGGAGTGGAAGGCCATGCCGACCCTGAGCCTGGTGGCCCTGCGGCCCTCGGCCCTGAGCCTTTGGGCCGCGGCCAGGACCATTTCCGTCGGCCCGCCGAGCACGGTCTGGAACGGGGAGTTGAAGTTCGTGAACCCCAGGCCCGGAAAATCCGAGACACAGGCCTCGAGCTCCCGGGCCGGGGCGTGCACCGCGATCATGGCCCCGGGGTCCGGGATCAGGCCCGCGGCCCGGTCCATGAGCTCGGCCCGCTTCTGGACCAGGCGCAGGCCATCTTCCAGGGAAAAGGCCCCGGCCGCGCACAGGGCGGATATCTCGCCCAGGCTGTGCCCGGCCATGGCCGCGGGCGACAGGCCGAGGTCCATGAGCCACCCGGCCAGGGCGTACTCCAGGGCGAACAGGGCCGGCTGCTGCCTGCGGGTGTCCAAGAACCCGGCCTCGTCGGTCTCAAAGAGCAGGCCCAGGACGTCGAAGGCCGCGGCCCCATCTACCCGGTCCAAAACGGCCCTAAAGCCCGGAAAGGTCTCGTAGAGCCCTTGGCCCATGCCCGGCCTGGCCGCGCCCTGGCCCGGGAAGACCAGGGCCAGGGGCTCGGGTGCGCGCGCCTCCGGGGCCAAAGACACCCCGGGCCGGGGCTCCGGGACCCGGGCCGCGCCGCCCAGGCCCTCCAGATGGACCACCAAGCTCGCCCCGCCGAAGCCGAAGGCGTTGACCTGCAAGCGCCTGGCCCGGCCCCGGGGCTCTGGCCAGGGCTCGGGCCCGGACAGGACGCGAAGGCCCCCGGCCTCGAGGTCCAGGTCCGGGTCCGGGGTCCGGTAGTTGAGGCTGGCCGGAAAGACCCCCTCGCGCATGGCCAGAACGCCCCTGATCAGGCTGTTCAGGCCAGAGGCCCCGAGGGTGTGGCCGATCTGGGACTTGTACGCGGCCAGGACCGTTGGCCTGTCCGGGGAAAAGAACCCCTTGAGGGCCCTGACCTCCTCGCGGTCGCCCTGGATGGTGCTCGTGGCGTGGCACTCGACCAGGTCCACGCTCTGGGGACCGTAGCCCGCGTCCCTATACGAGGCGGCAAGGGCCAGGCGCTGGGTCTCGGCCACGGACTCGACGATGCCCAGGTTGTTGGTGCGCGCCCCGACCCCGGTGAGGTAGGCGTGGATGGGCGCGCCGCGCCGCCTGGCCGAGGACTCGCGCTCGATCACGATCATGGCCCCGCCCTCGCCCATGACAAAGCCGTCCCGGCCGCGGTCAAAGGGCCGGCTGGCCCCGGCCGCGCCCCGGTCCTCGCCGCTCAGCCCGGCCAGGGCGCCCAGGGCCGAAAACTCCAGGAAATGAGCCGGGCTCAGGCGCTCCTCGCCGCCGCCGACCAGGGCCGCGTCAATGACCCCCAGGCGCAGGAGCATGACCGCGTTGTACAGGGCCACCAGGCTGCTGGCGCAGGCCGCGCCCACCGAGTAGCTCGGGCCGGTGAACCCGTAGCGGTTGCAGATGTAGCCCCCGGCCGTGCAGTTGAGCCTGCCGATGAGCGTGGCGTCGTCCACGGCCAGGCCCGCCTGCCTGAGGCCCTGCTCGACCGTTGCCGAGCCCCGGGCGTCCAGGTCCAGAGACCCGGACACGACCTCCGAGATGCGCCTGGCGTAGGTGTGCAGGAGTTGGTTGAAAATCAGGTTCACGAACTCGCCCGAGTTCTGGGAGACGATGACCCCGACCCTCTCGGCCGGCGGCCCGTTGAGCGCGAGCCCCGACTCCTCCACGACCAGCCTGGCCAGGTGCAGGGTCAGCCTGGTGGAGTCGCTCATCACCCGGAAGTCCTGGGGGGACACGTCCAGGTCCCTGCGCTGGACCTCGATGCCCGCGAACGCGCCGTATCTGGAGTAGGTCCTGCCCGGGGTCATGGGCGCGGGGTCGTAGTACGCCGAGTGGTCCCAGCGCTCGGCCGGGATGGCCCGGACCCCGCTCTTCATGTCCAGGGTCGCCCGCCAGACCCCGGCCAGGTCGTTGCCCAGGGAGTTGACCAGGGCCATGCCGGTGATGGCCAGGCGCTCGTCCCGGGGCCCGGACCTGCGCGCGGCGCGCACGGCCGCCGCGCAGGGCCGCGGACCGGGCGCCGAGAGCTCGAGCGGGCCCTCGGCCAGGGCCCGGTGCAAATCGTCCAGGGTCGAGGTCCGCTGGATGACCCCGGACACGGCCCCGCTCATGAACTGGCCCTCGGCCAGGCAGGTCGCCTCGTCCAGGGGCTCGGCCCCGGGCCTGCGCACGCCCCGGCTGGCGATGAGCAGGGTGCCCACGCTGAGCTTCTCCAGGCGCTTGCGGAACCCGGCCTCGTCCCGGCCGCCCGAGGCGTACTCGCGCTCCATGTCCAGGATGGCCTGCATCCTGGGGGTCTTGAGCGAGCGCACCCTAAGGCCCACGGTCTCCCCGGACAGGGCCGTGGACCCGGGCCCGGCCTCGATGATGAGCCGCTGGTAGAGGGCGCTCAGGGCCCCGGTGTCCACGATCTCCCGGGTCGAGAGATAGACCGTGCCCATCTGCACGGCGTCCGCGCCGAGCATGGCCGCCCTGAACGCGGTCTCGCGGTCGTAGACCCCCCCGGCCAGGACCACCCGGGCCCGGGCAAACAGCTCCGGCTCCCTGCGGCGCATCAACAGGACGATCTGGGCCAGGGTCAGGGTGCTGTGCTCGCCCACGTGCCCGCCGGCCTCCAGGCCCTCGAGCACCAGCCAGCGCACCCCGGCCTTGAGCGCCAGGCGGACCAGGCCCTCGGCCGGGGCCAGGTATATGACCTCGATCCCGGCCTGCAAAAGGGGCTTGGCGAACGAAGGGTCCCCGGCGGCGATGACCGCGAACGGCGGCCTGGTCCGGATGAGCCAGTCCATCTGCTCCCCGCGGAACGGGTTCTCGTCCAGGACCATGACGTTGACCGCGTACGGCCGGCCGGCCATGACCTCCTTGAGCCCGCCGAAGTCGCGTTCGAGCAGCTCCCGGCTGCGCATGCCCGCGGCCAGGGTCGGCAGGGCCCCGGACTCGGCCACGGCCAGGGCGAATTCCGGCTTGTCGCTGATCCAGGACATGCCGCCCTGGATGAACGGGTAGCGCACGCCCATGGCCTCGGCCGCGGGGCTCTGCCTGAAGCGCTCCTTGACCTCCCCGGCCCCGCGCCAGAGCCGATCCACCTCCTGGGCAAGGCCCTGAAGGGCCCGGGCCGTGCCCGGGCCGAAGCGCTCGGCAAAGGACGCGGCGAACGAGGCCTCGGGCCCCATGAAGATCAGCTCGTCCGGGGAAAGCGCGGCCCCCAGGGCCGGGGTCCGGGTCTCCAGGGCCCGGGCCGCGAAGGTCCGGCGGGCCTGGGAGAGGTCTTCCTGCGCGCCCAGGGCGTCGGCCAGCCCGGCCAGCTCGCGCGCGGCCCTCGAGTTGCCCCGGTCGAACACCCGGCAGGCGACCCCGAGCCTCGCGCCCACGAGCCTGGTCGAGTCCGGGCCGAGCCGGGCCAGCTTTTCGGCCAGCTCAAGGCCCGGCCGGGCCAGGTCGGTCAGCCAGTGCACGGACTCGAAGACCACGCAGGCCGCGCCCGTGGACAGAAATGCGGCCGCGGCCTCGGGCGTGGCCAGGCCCCCGAACACGGCCAGGGCCGGGGCCTCGGCCCGGCCGCGCAGGGCCTCGCGCAGGACCGAAAAGAGCACCCCCAGGGTCTCCGAGCCCACGAATCCCGAGGCCTCGGAGCCCTTGAGCCCCAGGGCCGGGGGCGGCCGGTCCAGATCGGCCAGTCCGAGCAGGCAGTCCACATCCCCGGTCACGGGCACGCAGTCAAAGGCCCGGGGCAGGTCCGCGAGCAGGCGGGCCAGGCCCTTGACCCCGCCGGGAAACAGGTCCGGCAGGCACTCGGCCCAGACCGTGCGCGCCCCGGCCCGGGCCAGGGCGTCCGCCAGGCCCGGCTCCAGGAGCCGCCGGGCGTCGATCAGGACCTGGTCGGCCCCGGCGAGGTCCAGGCCCGAGAGGTCGGGCCCGGCGGCCCTGAGATCGAGGAGCGCCCCGCAGCCCGCGTCCCGGCAGGCCCCAGCCGCTGCGGGCGAGGCCTTTTCAAGGGGCCAGACAAAGTTCAGGGCTGGGGCTGAAAAGATGTTGGCCACGGTCGTTGATTCCTTGAAGCGCGGGAACGGGTCCTCAAATAAAGGCCGCGGAAACACGAGTCATATATTCAAACCAGGCCCCGCGCAAGTGCGCTGGGCCTCGCTCAGACCAGGTCCAGGAGCAGGGCCTGGGTGGCCTCGACCATCTTGTCCACGGAGAACTCGGCCACGATGCGCTCGCGAAGCCCCCGGGCCGGGGGAGGCGCGGCCGCGGCCGCGAGCAGGGCCCGGGCCAGGGCCTCGGGGTCGCCGGGCGGCGCGACCAGGCCCGGGTCGCCGACTATCTCCGCCGAGTCGCCGACGTCCGTGACCACGCAGGGCACCCCGCAGGCCATGGCCTCGGCCACGGCGTTGGGAAAGCCCTCGCCGAACAGGGACGAGGAGCAGGCCAGGTCCAGGGCGCTCAGGGCCGCGGGCATGTCCCTGCGCAGCCCGGCCCAGATCAGGGCCTGACCCAGTCCCAGCGAGTCCGCCAGGGCCCTGAGCCCTTGGGCCGCGTCCGGCGGCCCGGACCCGATGCACACGAAACGGGCCGCAAGCCCGCTCGCCCGGACCCGGGCCGCGGCCTTCAGAAAGGTCGGGTGGTCCTTCATCGGGTCCAGCCGGGCGGCCGATCCGATCAGAAGCTCGGCCTCGCCCACGCCCCACTCCCGCCTGACCCTGGCCCGGCCCTCGGGGTCCGGCCTGAACAGCGCGCTGTCGATGCCGTTTTTGACCACCGCCATGCGGGCCCTGGGAAAGCCCAGGCCGGCCGCGTGCTCGAGGCCCGAGGCCGAGTTGACCACGATCCTGTCCGCCAGGCGCGAAAGCCTGCGCTCGAGCGCGAAGCTCAGGCGCACGAGCCGATCGTACCTGGAGAGGTCCATGTTCGAGGCCCGCAGGCCGAAGACCGCGCGCAGGCCCGGGAAAAAGGGCTTGACCAGGCCGCACAGGACATTGGCCGTGCCGAGATAGCCGTGGACCACGTCCGGCCGCTGGGCGCGCAGCAGCCCGAAGACCCGGGCCAGAAAACCGACAACGTCCCACCGGCCCCGCTTGCCCAGGTCCAGGAGCCGGACCCCGCGCAGCTGGTCCTCCAGGACCCCGCCCGCGTAGAACACGGCCAGGCCCACCTCGTGGCCCCTGGCTGCCAGGCCGTTGGCCAGGTTGACCAGCTGGCGCTCGGCCCCGCCCGGATCAAGGGAGCGGATGAGGAAAAGTATCTTCACGAGCCCGCCTTTGGCCTGATCCAGACCATGTGCGCCCCCCTGGTGACCGCGTCCTGCTCGGACATGCCCCTGAACGCGGAGACGAACCTCTCCCTGGGCAGCCCGCCGCGGTCCACGACCCTGGCCTCGGCCACGGGCTCGAGCCCCAGGCGGCCGAGTATCGCGGCGTGGGCCGAGCAGGGCAGGCGGTTCAGGAAAAAGCCCCTCCTGCCGCGCACCAGCCGCCAGATCAGGTCCCCGCAGGCCCAGTGCCCGTTCCAGTGCCCGGACATCCCGTGGGACCCGAAGTCCACGCTGTGGGACATGACCCCTCCGGGCCTGAGCCACCCGGCCATCAGGGAGTACGTGGCCTCGGGATCGGCCACGTGCTCGAGCACGGCCTGGGAAAAGACCAGGTCCGCCACGCCCGGGCCCAGGACGTCCGCGCCGTCCCAGGGCGCCACATAGCGGACCATGCCCCGCCCGGCCGCGAGGTCGGCCTCGATCCGCTCCAGCCTGGCCGGCGAGAGCGCCTCCTCAAGCCCGCCCGGGCCCCAGAGGTCGTGCGGAAAGGCGTACTCGGCCAGCCCGGGCTGCACGTCCGGGAACTCGTCCGGGCCGGGGATGTCCGCCCGGGCCCGGAAGAGCCCGGCCAGCTCCCGCAGGACCGCCCTGCTCGCCCGGATGTCGGCGTGCCTGACCGCGTCCAGGGCCACGTAGCTCTGTGCTCCCGAGACCAGCCCGGCCAGGCCGATGCCCAGGGAGTCCCCGGGCCCCAGCTCGACCAGGGCCCCGGGCCTGAGCCTCAGGCCGTGGTCCCGGGCAAAGACCAGGTGCCGCAGCCAGACCGAGTAGCAGTACCTGGCCGAGTCCGTGCCCCCGGTGCCCCGGTCCCGGACCCCGAACAGCGGCGAGTAGCTCCTCAGACCGGCCACCAGGGCCCTGGGCCTGACGATCATCGCCCGCCCCCGGAGAACAGGGCCAGGGCCTCGTGGCCGTTTTTCTCCTCGACCAGGACCAGGTCCCCGCCCTGCCTGCGCAGGAGCACATAGGCCTCGCTGTCCCTGAACCTGGCGTTGCTCTGGGCGATGAACAGGTACCCGCCGGGCACGAGGCTCCTGGCCAGGTTGGCGGCCGCGGCCGCTATGCGCTCAAGCTCGAAGTACTCCACGTTCAACAGGTTGGCGCACTTGATCAGCTCAAAGCCCGGCTCCAGGACCCCGCTGAACACGTCGAGCCGCCTGACCGCAAAGGGCCCGAGGCGCTCGCGGACCAGGGGGTTGGTGGTGTCGATGCGCGACAGGCCCCGGGCGTCGAGCGGCCCGCCCCGGCCGGGGTCCGAGCCGAGGTAGAGATACAAAAACAGGAACTTCACGGACAGCAGCCGCCTGTCGCCGTCCAGAAAGACCGCGCCCAGGGGAAAGGGCCTGCGCCAGAACTCCGGATGCCGGTCCGCGAGGGTCAGCGAGGCCTCGGGCCCCAGCCTGTGGATCAGGTCCAGGGAGCCCAGGCCGTCCGAGGCCCCGGCGTCCAGGACCCTGGGGGCCTCGAACTCGCGGGCGCGTTCGGCAATGGCCGCGTCGGTCAGGGCCGTGCGGCCCGCGCAGCCGGTCTTGTAGGTCTCGCCGACCCTGATCTGGGAAATGGCCATGTTGAACAGCTCGGCCTTCTGCTCAAGCCCGCAGCCCAGGCGCTCGACGCGGCCCAAGATGTCCGGGCTGACCCTGGCCCGCAAAAACCTGAAGGCCAGGACCCTGAGCCAGGCCCGGCTGCGCACAAGGCGCAGAAGCCCGGGAAAGTCCAAAGCCAGGCCGGACTCCCTGAGCAGGTTCAAAAAAAACCCGCCGCTCCTCACCGCCGCCCCCCAAGGGCCTGGTCATTGGCCCCGAGCCAGGCCTGGAACATGAGCACGTCCCAGAGCTGGTGGCACCAGTTCTTCTGGCCCCCCAGGTACCCGCGCCACATGCGGCCGACCTCGTCGACGTCCAGGAAGCCCTGGGCCCGGATCATCGCCGGGTCGAGCAGGGACTCGCACCACTCGCGCAGGTCCTTGGCCAGCCAGTCCTCCACGGGCACGCCGAAGCCCATCTTGGGCCGGTCCACCAACTGCCTGGGCAGGTGGCGGTAGAGGACCTGCCTCAAGACCCACTTGCCCCGGCCGGCCTTGACCTTCATGGTCGTGGGCAGGCAGGCCGCGAGCTCCACCACCCGGTGGTCCAGGATCGGGACCCTGGCCTCCAGGCCCACGGCCATGCTCGCCCGGTCGACCTTGGTCAGGATGTCGTCCGGCAGGTAGGCCAAGAGGTCCAAGAGGCTCATGACCTGGTACCTGTCCAGTCCGGACGCGGCCAGGGGCCGGGTGAACGCGGTCTGCGGCTCGCGCGCGCCGAGCACGAACCTGGCCGGGTCCCGGTGGTGGGAGAACAGATAGCGGTAGAAGTCCTGGAAGTCCTTGCAGCCCAGGGCGTCCAGCCGCCACCTTATCTTGGGGCCCAGGCGGCCCAGGACCAGATACAGGGACTCGGGAAGGGCCTTGCCCGTCGCGGCCAGGACCTTGCGCGCGGTCCGGGGCACGCGGTGGGCCAGACGCCAGACCCGGTCTATGAAGTGATAGCGGTCGTAGCCGTTGAACAGCTCGTCCCCGCCGTCCCCGGACAGGCTGACCGTGACCCCCTGGCGGGCCAGGCGGCTCACGCAAAAGGTCGGGATCTGCGAGGAGTCGGCAAAGGGCTCGTCCCAATGCCTGGGCATGTCCGGGACCACTTCCAAGAGGTCCTGGGGCGAGAGGCAGAGCTCGGTGTGCTCGGCGCCCAGGTACCCGGCCACGGCCCTGGCGTGGTCCGCCTCGTTGAAGCGCCGCTCCTTGAACCCGATGGAAAAGGTGCGCACCGGCCGGCTGCTCTGGGCCTGCATCAGGGCCACGACCAGGGAGGAGTCCACGCCCCCGGACAAGAACGCCCCCAAGGGCACGTCCGCGATCATGCGCAGGGCCACGGAGTCCTTGAGCAGGGCCTCCAGGCCGTCCACGGCCTCGGCCTCGGTCCCGGCAAAGGGCCGCGCCGCGCCCCTGGACCAGACCTCCTCCGCCGACCAGTAGGTCCTGATCCGCGGCTCGGCCTCGCCCTTGCCCAGGCTGAGCACCCGGCCGGGCATGAGCTTGGACACCTCCCGGTAGATGGAGTGCGGCCCGGGCACGTAGCCGTAGCGGAAGAACAGGGCCAGGGCGTCGCGGTCCAGCTGGTTGTCGAACCCGGGCCAGGCCTTCAGGGCCTTCAGCTCGGACCCGAAGACAAAGAGCTTTCTGCCGGCGGTCCAGCCGTAGTACAGGGGCTTGATCCCCAGCCGGTCCCGGGCCAGGCGCAGGACCCGCTGCCCCCTGTCCCACACGGCCAGGGCGAACATGCCCACGAAGCGCTCAAGGGCCTGCTCAAGGCCCCAGTGGGCCACGGCCTCGAGCGCGACCTCGGTGTCCGACCCGCCCCTGAACACGCGGCCCAAGGCCTCAAGCTCCCTGCGCAGGGCCTTGAAGTTGTAGACCTCGCCGTTGAAGACCAGGACGTAGCGGCCGCAGGACGAGACCATGGGCTGGCCGCCCAGGGGCGAGAGCTCGATGATCGAGAGCCGGCGATGGCCCAGGCCGCAGCCCGCCTCAGGGTCGAGCCAGACCCCGGAGGCGTCCGGGCCCCGGTGGGCCAGGCTCTCGGCCATGGCCCGGAGCGCGTCCCCGGCCTCGGCCGGGATCGATTCGTGGGGGGAAAAGACGCCGGTTATGCCGCACATGGTCGGGAATATGGTCGAAACCGGCGGCCCTGTCTATCCCGGGGCGGCGAAAAGGCCCCTGACCGGGGCTCAGCCACGCGCCACCCGGCCGAGCAGGGAGTTCCACCTGGAGAGCGTCCTCTCAAGCCCGAAGCGCTCAAGTATCTCGGGCGCGGCCGCGGCCAGGGCCCGGCGCAGGGCCTCGTCGTCCATGAGCCGGGCCAGGGCCTCGGCCAGGGCCTCGGGGTCCCCGGCCGGGACCAAAAGGCCGTTTCGGCCGTCAACCACGATCTCGGCCGGGCCGCTCGGGCAGTCCGCGGCCACCACGGCCAGGCCCAGGGCCATGGCCTCGCACAGGGCGTTGGGAAAGCCCTCGTAGCGCGAAGGGAGCGCGAACACGTCGGCCTGGGCCAGGCAGCCGCCGACATCCGCGAGCCAGCCGCTGAACAGGACCCGGCCCCCCAGCCCGAGCTCGTCCCTCAAGGCCTCCAGCCCCTCCCTGTCCGGGCCGTCGCCCACCAGGGCCAGGCTCCAGTCCGGCCGTTCGGCCGCGACCAGGGCAAAGGCCCGGAGCAAAAGGTCGAAGCCCTTTTCCCGGGTCAAGCGGCCAAGGCCCATGACCAGGGGCCGGGGAAAGTGGGGACACGGTCCCGGGACCCGACTCGGGACGAGCACCGGGTTGGGCATGATCTCAAGCCGCGCCCTGAGGCCAGAAGGCAGGCCCCGGGCCGCGGCCGCGGTCTGGACGACCACCGCGGCCGCCCGGGGATAGAGTGTCCGGCGCAGCAGGGACCAGACGCGGCCCGGGTCGTGGACCGCGGGGTCGGTGCGCTCGCAGGCCACCACCGGCAGGCCAAGGCCCAGGCAGGCCAGCAGGACCAGGACGTTGGTCGCGTCCACAAAACCCACGACCACGTCCGGGCCGATCTCCATCAATGCCCGGCGCAGGGCAAAGACCCGGCGCAGGTTGTTGGCCGCGGCGCTCAAAAGGCCCGCGGAGCGGCCGGCCAGGCCCAGGGCGTGGAGCCTGACCAGGGGGTCGAGCTCGAAAAACGGCTCGATCCCGGCCTGCTCCAGGGTCAAAATATCCACCCGGTCCCCGGCCCGGGCCCAGGCGTTGGCCAGGGTGCTGGCCACCCTCTCGGCCCCGCCCGGCCCGAGGCGGGATATGGCCAAGGCGATGTTCATGCTCAAAATTCCTCTGCCAAACGCACGCCGCGACAGGGCATCCTATGGACTATCGGCCCGGCTGTCCACGGCCCGGACGAGGGGCCCGGACGCGGCCGATTGACATCCCCGCGTTACTGGGACATTAAAAACCGCGCCGGGCCGGGCCGGATCGGGCCGGCGCGCATGCCAATTCCAAGGTAGGAGCGTGAATCTCAACTTCATCCTCTGCCCCTCGTACCACGGGGCCACCCTGCTGGCCATCCTGCTGGACAGGCACTCGAAACTGACCTGCCTGGGGGACACGGTGCCCAGGTTCAGGCCCGACGAGGTCTGCACCTGCAAGGAGACCTTCGGCCGGTGCCCGTTCTGGCGCGAGCTCACGGCCAGGGTCCGGGCCACGCCGGGGAGCGACCCCGAGCGCCTCTTGCCCGAGCGTCCGGCCGGAACCATCAAGACCATGGCCCTGACCGGGCTGGGCCTGGCCTTCGGCCCCAATGTCTGGGCCCTGGCCAGGGGCTCGCGCGCCTTTTTGGAGACGCATCTTGCCTTCCGCCGCGCGGCCTGCGAGCTCCAGAAAAGCGAGGAGTTCGTGGACGGCGAAAAGAGCGTGGGCAAGGTCCTGACCCTCAAGAGCATGCTCGGCCGCGCGGCCCGGACCCGGATCATCCACCTGGTCAGGGACCCCAGGGGGTTTCACAACTCCCGGCTCAAGTACGTGGCCGGGGCCGATCCCCAGAACACGGCCCGGGCCTGGAGGCACCACCGCTGGATAGCCATGCTCAAGAACCCGGCCCTGGGCTGCGAGTACCTGCTCCTGCGCTACGAGGACCTGTGCCGGGACCCGGCGGCCAAAATGCGCGAGGTCCTGGCCTTTCTGGGCCAGCCCTTCGAGCCGGTCTGCGAGGCCCCCTACGATCCCGCAAACACCCACACCATCGGCAACAAGATGCGCAAGACCTTTGACGGCACGATCGTCCTGGACGAGGCCTGGAGGCAAAACCTGGACCCCAAGACCCAGGACCTGGTGGCCGATTTGAGCGAGCCGCTCTTCTCCCGGCTCGGCTACTCGCGGACCCGAGCTTGACTGCGCGCGGCCCAGCACATAGACAGGCCCCAGGACAGCGCCCCTGCGTTCAAAAACCCGAACCAGACGCCGGAACATGAAAAACCCGCACTTCGATGAAGGCCTGCTCGTCTGGAGCGACGAATACTCCGGAAGATACGGGCCCCCGCCAAAGGGCTACTCCGAGCAGTTCGACCTGCAGTGGAAGCTGGCCTTCGGCGGGGACCCGGAGCACGCGACCTACGCCGGCGCGTGCACCGGCGACGAGTACATAGACGACCGCATCTACGAATGGACCGGGACGCATCCCAAGGGCCGGGGGTTCGCCCACCAGGACCCCGGGGTCAAGGTCCTGGAGCGGCCCATCGACCCGGACCTGATCCGGGGCAAGGAGTGCATCGACCTGGGCTGCGGCATGGGCCGCTGGACCAAGACCATGCTCGGGATCGGGGCCAAGTCCGTGCTATCCGTGGACATGTCCGAGAGCGGGCTTGAAAGCACCCGGACCTTCAACAGCAACGTGCTCCGGGCCGACCTCATGCGCCTGGACGAGGAGCACCCGGAGCTGGCCGCGCATTTTGACTTCGGCAACCTGTGGGGCGTGGCCATGTGCACCCACGACCCTCTGCGGGCCTTTCTCAACGCCGCGGCGACCATCAGGCCCGGCGGGGCCCTGTACCTGATGGTCTACGCGCCCCAGGGCATACACGGCCAGGCGCTCACCAACATCCAGAGGCGCAAGTTCCACTCCCTCAAGGACTTTAAGTCGCGCATGCGGCTGATCGACGACATCGTCAACCGCCGCTGGGACCCGGACTACCCCCTGGCGGAGAACCTCAAGAACCTGCTGCGCAGGCTGCGCGGCCTGCCCAAGAGCAACAAGAACCCCATCCTGGACCTGCTCTCGCCCTTCTACAACTGGGTCATCCCCATGCCGGTCATCAAGGGCTGGATGAAAAAGGGCGGCTTCTCCAGGATGACCGTGCTGAACCCCTCCGGGACCGAAAAGGCCGCCCACCACGTCCTGGGGATCAAGGCCTGAGCAGGGGACGGCCATGCCCAAGGCCCGAGACCTGGTCAGCGTGGTCATCCCGACCTACAACCGCGCCGAACTGCTCATGCACACCCTGGCCAGCGTGCTCGGCCAGACCTATCCCGCGCTCGAGGTCCTGGTGGTGGACGACGGCTCGACCGACGACACGGCCGAGCGCGTCCGGGGCCTGGCCGACCCCAGGATCAGATACCTGAGGACCGAGCGCAGCGGCCTGCCCGCCGCGGCCAGAAACGCCGGCCTGGCCCAGGCCGCGGGGGAATACGTCGCCTTTGTGGACTCCGACGACCTCTGGCTGCCCCGAAAGATCGAAAAGCAAGTCCAACTGCTCGAAAAATCCGGGCTCAAGTGGTGCTACTGCGACCACTACATCTTCGACCACGACACCGGCCTTGACCTGCGCAAGAGAAGCCACGCCGTATATCTTGCCGAGGGCCCGGCCGCGCAAAGCCTGATCCTGACCAACTTCATAGGCTCGCCCACGCCCCTGGTGAGCCGGGCCGTGCTCGAACGGGCCGGGGGCTTTGACCCCGACCCCGGGCTGCGCTTCGTGGAGGACTGGGACCTGTGGCTGAGGATCGCGCCCGAATACCCGCTGGGATGCGTGCGCGAGCCCCTGGCCCGCTACCGGATCCACCCGGCCAACTCCACCCGGGCCGAGGACGTGGTCGAGACCGCGCTCAAGAGCTTCGCGGTCGCGGCCAAGGCGGCTCGGCTGTTCCCCGCGCTCTACGGGCCGCTGCGAAAGGTCTCGGTGGCCGCCCACTGCCGGGCCCAGGCCAGAAAGCTCCTCGCGGCCGGGGAGCAGGCCCGGGCCAGGCGGCTCGTGGGCCTGGCCGCCCAAGAGATCGGCTCGTTCAAGGGCCTGGTCCCGACCGGCCTGGCCTGCCTGGTCCCGGCCAAGCTGCTCCGGGTCCTGGCCGAATCGCGCCGGGCCCGGGCTCAGTCGATCGACGGATAGCGCCTGCGAAAGGCCCGGACGCTTATCAGGTTGAGGATGATCCGGTAGGCGTTGCGCCTGCCCGCGCAGTGCGCGGACCAGATGCGCTCCAACTCCCCGCGGTCAACGAGCCCGGCCAGGGCCTCGTCCCTGAAGGCCTCCTCGGCGTAGGGCCGAAGCACGGTCTTGAGCCAGCGGGCCACGGGAAAGGTGAACCCGCGCTTGGCCTGGGCCGATATGTCCTTGGAAAAACCGCGCCTGGCGAGCAGGGCCTTGAGCGGCCACTTGAGCCTGCCCCGGCTGATCCTGATCTTGTCCGGGAGCCGGTTGGCGAACCTGACCAGGGGGACGGAAAGGTACGGGGAGCGGGCCTCCAGGCCGTGGCGCATGGACGCCCGGTCCGTGTGCATGCACACGAACTCGGGCAGAAAGGTCTTCTGGTAGAAGTACAAGAGCTTCTGCTGCAGGCTCGCCCCGGCCATCTCGTCCATGAGCCGGGCCGCGAAGTCGAACACCGTGCCGGCCGCGCCCGAGCGCTCCAGAAAGCCCTCATCGGCCCAGGGGCAGAGCCTCTTGAGGCCCTCGGGGACCATGGCCGCCAGCCAGAGCGGAAACCTGGCGGCCAGGGGCGCGGGAAAGCCCTGCAGATAGGACAATGCCTTGAACTGGAGGCCCAGGTAGGTGTCCGAGCCGGGCAGCAGGCGGCCGCACACGGCGCGCATCAGGGCCAGCACAGGGCCCGGCAGAGGGCGCAGCCAGGGCTCAAATGCCAGGCCCTTGAAGGGCAGATAGCCCCCGAACATCTCGTCCCCGCCGTCCCCGGCCAGGGCCACGGTGATCTCGTCCCGGCAGGCCCGGCTGAGAAACAGGGCGTTGACGTATCCCGGATCGGCCTGGGGCTCGTCCAGAAAGGACAGATAGTCCTCGAAGCACTCCCTGACCGTGTCCGCGCCCAGGGAGTAGACCCTGTGCCTGCGCAGGCCGAGCTGCCCGGCCACGGCCCGGGCCTTTGCGCTCTCGTCGTAGTCCGGCTCCTCCATGGCCACGCTGAACGCGGCCAGGTCCGGGTCGAGCTCGCGGCAGATCGAGGCGATCAGCGAGCTGTCCACGCCCCCGGAAAGAAACACCCCGCAGGGCACGTCCGAGCGCAGGGACAATTCGCAGGACCGGACCACCAGCCTCTCGGTCTCGGCCACGGCCTCCTGAGGGCCGATGTCCAGGACCTCCTGGCCGGGCCGGGAGTCGAAGTAGCGCTCAATCCGGGCCCCGCGGCCCGAGAACTCAAGCCAGCAGCCGGGCAAGAGCTTGCGCAGGCCCTTGATCGGGGTGTCCTCCCAGGCGTAGTAGCCGGTGGTCAGAAAGCGCAGCAGGGCCCTGCGGTCCAGGCGCCAGCCGAAGCCCTCCAGCCCGGCCAGGGCCCTGAGCTCCGAGGCGTAGACCAGGCCCTGGTCCCCGACGCAGTAGTACAAAGGCTTCTGGCCCAGGGGGTCGCGCGTGAGCCAATGAACGCCGGTGGTCGTGTCGTGGATCGCGGCCGCGAACATGCCGTCGAAGCGGCTGAACGCGGCCGGGCCCCAATTGGAGAACGCGGCCAAAAAGACCTCGGTGTCCGACGAGGTCCTGAAGCCCACGCCCTGCCGCTCCAGCTCGGATCTGAGCTCGATGTAGTTGTATATCTCGCCGTTGTAGGACAGGACATGGCGGCCGTCAGCGCTGACAAAGGGCTGGGCCGCGGCGTCCGAGAGGTCGATGATCTTCAGCCGGCGATGGCCCATGAACAGGCCCGGCGCCCGCCACTCGCCCCGGCCGTCCGGGCCCCGGTGGGCCAGGCTCTGCGCGGCCCGGACGGCCTGGTCCAGCTCGGGGCCGGAGAGATCGCCCCCGGCCTTAAGCCAGCCGAAGAAACCGCACATGGGCCGGTCTACCCTTCCTCGTCCACAAGGCCCTCGAGGATATCGCCCAGGTTCCTGCGCATGCCGTGGTGCAGGAGCAGGTCGCAGACGAACCCGGTCAGAAAGACGTTGGCCCCGATGAGCAGGCCCAGGGCCGAGAGGAGCAGGAGCGGACGGCCGATCAGGGGCTGCACCGTGCCGAAGCCCCGGATCACGTGCCCGGCTATCAGCCAGCCGAGGACCAGCAGGCTGGGCACGATGAGCGCCAGCCCGATCTTGCCGAAGAAGTGCAGGGGGCTGAAGCTGTAGCGGGAGGTGAACAGGATCGAGAGCAGGTCGAACAGCCCGCCGAAGCGCAGGGCCGGAAAGCGCGATCGGCCGTACTTGCGCGGGCTGTTTCTGACCCTGGCCTCGCCGACCCTGAAGCCCTGGACATGGGCCAGGACCGGGATGTAGCGGTGCAGCTGGCCGAAGACCCTGATCTTGTCCAGCACATTGCGGCGGTAGGCCTTGAACCCGCAGTTGAAGTCGTGGATGTCAAGGCCCGTGGCCCTGGCCGCGG
>JAFGBU010000048.1 GCA_016932995.1 Desulfovibrionaceae bacterium | reverse complement strand
CGTCCTGCTCGCCGTGGCCGCCAACGGCGGGGACGAGGCCCGGGTGGCCGCGGCCGGGCCGTTCACCGGCGTGGAGGACCTGGTCTCCGGGCTCGAGGCCGCGGCCGAGCAGAGCCCGCTGAACGCCAGCCTGGCCGATTGCGCCAAGGGCCTGGCCCGGGCCGAGGACGGCTCACTGGACTTCAAGCCCTTTGAGCCGGACCGGTCCTGACGCGGCGTTTCCGCCCCTCTCGGCCTCGTTGTCCGTGGACCTGAAGGCCAGGCCCAGGTGGTAGAACACGGTCTTGGCCGCCTCCACGAGCACCTTGATCGCCGAGTCCCTGTCCGTCCACCAGCGTCCCTTGAAGCTCTCGTACGGCATGGGGCGCATGATCACGGTCGCCTCCGGGAGCACGGACTCGAGGATGCGCTTGGCCCTGCGGCAGTGAAAGGGCGAGGTCACGACGATCAGGGTCGCATTTTTTTCAGGCAGGGCGGTTCTCAGGGCCTCGGCCTCCTCAAGGGTGCTTATGTGGCCGCCTCCGAACCGGCGCAGGGCCGTGGCGGGCACGCCCCTGAGCTTGAGTATCTCCGTGTACAGCTCGGCCGGGGACAGGTCCGGGTAGCCGAGTTTTTTCATGATCGGGTCCAGGACCGGGTCGGTCTGGTGCCTGGAGTTGCTCAGGTAGATGACCCCGGCCAGGCCCTGGTGGTAGAGGTCCGCGGCGTACAGGGGCCGGCGCGCGTCCCCGGCCAGGACCACGATGGCCTCGGCCGGCCGGAGCGGGTCCTCCACGCGCAGCCAGAGCCCGGCGGTCAGGAGGGCGGCCGCGGCCAAAAGCGCGCCGGCCAAGGTCAGAAGGCCCAAAATCTGGAGGCCCAGGCCCAGCAGGCGGCGGGTTCTCACTGCCCGTCCTGCGGGCCGTTGTCCTGGAACACGGCCGCGTACTTGGCCCTGAGCCCCTGGAAGCGGCCCTTTTCTATGGCCAGCCTGGCCAGGCGCATCATGTCCAGGTAGAAGGCCAGGTTGTGGATGGTGTTCAGCCTGTAGGCCAGAAGCTCCCTGGACAGGTACAGGTGCCGCAGATAGGCCCTGGAGAAGTTGCGGCAGGCGTGGCAGCCGCAGGCCGGGTCCAGGGGCCTCGGGTCGTCCTTGTACTCGGCGCGCTTGATGTTGATCCTGCCCTCGGAGGTGTACAGGGTCCCGTTGCGCGCGTTTCTGGTCGGCAGCACGCAGTCGAACAGGTCCATGCCCTTTTCCACGGCGTCCAGGATATCCGGGGGCGCGCCCACGCCCATGAGGTAGCGCGGGCTGTCGGCCGGCAGGAGCGGGGCGGTGTGGGCGAGCATCTCGCGCATCTCGGTCCTGGACTCGCCCACGCTCAGCCCGCCTATGGCGTAGCCGTCAAAGGGCAGGTCCGTTATCTGGCCCGCGCTTCTGCGCCGCAGGTCCGGGTGGAACCCGCCCTGGACGATGCCGAACAGGAGTCGGCCGTCGGGCCTTGCCAAGTGGGCCTTCAGGCAGCGCTTTGCCCAGCGCGCGGTCAGCTCGAGGCTTTTTTCCGTGTATTCCCTGTCCGCGCCGTAGCCCACGCACTCGTCCAGGACCATCATGATGTCCGCGCCGAGGTTTTGTTGTATGGACACGACCTTTTCCGGGCTGAACAGGTGCTTTGAGCCGTCCAGGTGCGAAGAGAACTCCACGCCCTGCTCGCTGATCCTGCGTATGGCCTCCAGGCTGAAGACCTGATACCCGCCGCTGTCGGTCAGGATCGGCCCCTGCCAGCCGCAGAAGGCGTGCAGCCCGCCCAGGTCCCGGACGATTTCGTCGCCCGGCCGCAGGTAGAGATGATAGGTGTTGCCCAGGATGATCTGCGCGCCCACGGCGTTCAGATCGTCCGGGTCCAGGGCCTTGACCCCGCCCTGGGTGCCCACGGCCATGAAGGCCGGGGTCTGGATGGTCCCGTGGGCGGTTCTGAGCGCCCCCCGCCGGGCCGGGCCGTCAGTGGCCAGGAGGCTGAAGCTTTCGGGCCCGGGCGTCACGCGAGGCCCTTTTTGGGGCACAGGTCCTCAAGCGGGCAGTTTGCGCAGCGCGGCCGCCTGGCCGTGCAGACCTCCCGGCCCAGAAAGACCAGGTAGTGGTTGACCTCGCCCCAGCGCGGCTGCGGGAACAGGGCCATCAGCTCGGCCTCTATGGCCTCGGGCCGGTCGCTTGCGCTCAGGCCCAGGCGCTTTGCCAGGCGTTTGACGTGGGTGTCCACGGCCACCCCCTGGTTCACTCCGAAGGCGTTGTAGAGCACGATGTTCGCGGTCTTGCGGGCCACGCCGGGCAGCTCGACGAGCTCGTCCATGGTCCGGGGCACTTGGCCCTTGTGGCGCTCGGCGATGATTTGGGCCGCGGCCTTCAGGTTCTTGGCCTTGTTGCGGAAGAACCCGGTCGAGCGCACGAGCCCCTCGATGTCCGCGACCTCGGCCCGGGCCAGGTCGGCCACGCTCGGCCAGCGCCTGAACAGCTCCGGGGTCACCTGGTTGACCCGCGCGTCCGTGCACTGGGCGGACAGGACCGTGGCCACCAGAAGGCCCCAGGCGTCTGTGTACTCCAGGGCCGGCCTGGGGTTGGGGTAGCGTCGGCCGAGCCTGGTCAGGATTTCCGCGGCGGTCTTTTTTTTGTCGGCCTGGTTCATGGCCTTTATTCCCTGTTTGGCTGTTTGATGGGCAACGGCCTTTGCCGTCGGCTATATCAGGCCCGGGCCCGGGGCTCAAGGCTCGGCCGCGGCCCGTGGTTTTCAGGGCCCGGGCCATGGTGTATCCTGACCCGGACGGATAACGACCCCGGCCGCGGCCGGGGCAGGGAGGTGGGAGATGTCCTGTTCATTGGTCTACATGACCGCGTCGAGCCAGGGAGAGGCCGAGGCCTTGGGCCGCATGCTGGTCGAGAGGAGGCTGGCCGCGTGCGTCAACCTCATCGGGGACGTGAACTCCATGTACTGGTGGAAGGGCCGGGTGGAGAGGGCCCAGGAGGTGGTGCTCGTGGCCAAGACCAGGACCGAGCTGGTGGCCGAGTTGACCTCTGCGGTCAAGGCCGCCCACAGCTACGAGTGCCCGTGCGTGGTCTCGGTGCCCATCGGGTCCGGGAACCCGGATTTTCTGGCCTGGATCATGGACGAGGCCAGGGGTCGGCCGTGAGCGGTCCGGTTTGACACCCCGCGGCCTTGACTTTAGGGTGGCCCAAATTTCGGCCCCTGGCCGATGGTTTATAACCCCGAATAACGGCAAAAAAGGACCGCCATGATCGAACTCACGGTTGAAGGCATCACAGGCTATCTGAAAAGGGCCTTCGGTCCGGACGCCAGGCTCCTGGGCCTGGGCGAGATAGGCTCTTTGGACGAGCAGGGCATGAAGGACTTCGGCTACGGCAAGCCGCTCCTGGTCAGGTACGAGGCCGGGGGCCGGGAGCAGGAGGCGGTGCTCTCGATCATGCGCGGGGACAGGTTCGGGCACCAGCACTACTGGGACCGGGCGGCCATCCTCATGTTCCAGTACGAGACCTCGGCGCGCATGGAGCGCCACGTCAGGCCCCTGGGCCTGGGCTATGTCAACGCCGAAAACGACCTGCTGCCCCTTGACGGGCCCAAGGAGTTCTTCATCTTAAACGAGAAGCTCTCGGGCCACGACTACTTCCTGGACCTGGAGCGGGTGCGCAAGGGCGGGTTCAGGCCGGGCGACGTGGACCTGGCCCGGGAGCTGGCCCGCTGGCTGGCCCGGGTGCACTCCCAGAAGCTGGACGCCCCGGACCTCTACACCCGCCGGGTGCGCAACCTGATCGGGGCCAGCGAGTGCATCTGGGGCATGATCGACGAGGCCTTTCCCCATCCCTACGAGCATTTCTCCGAGCAGCGCTTCAGGGCCCTGGAAAAGGACCTGGTGGACTGGCGCTGGAAGCTCAAGGCCCGCGCCTCCAGGCTCAGCGCGGTGCACGGCGACTTCCACCCCTGGAACGTCCTGGTCCGCGAGGGCTGCGACTTTTCGGTCCTGGACCGGAGCCGGGGCGAGTGGGGCGAGCCGGCCGACGACTTCTCGACCATGGCCCTGAACTACGTGCTCTTCGGCATCTATGACGAGCCCAGGCTGTCCGGGGACTTCGAGCGCATGTACCGGGCCTACTTCGAGGAGTACCTCGAAAACTCCAAGGACTACGAAATACTGGAGCTCATGGCCCCGTACTTCGTGTTCAGGGGCCTGGTGATCTCCTCCCCGGCCTGGTACCCGGACCATCCCCCGGCCGTGCGCCAGGGCCTGCTGCGCTTTTTGGAGAACGTGCTCAAGGACGAGGTCTTTGACTGGGAAAACATCAACCGGTACATGGAATAGGCCTTGACCAGCCAGGGGCGCAGGGGCTGGGCCGTGTGGCTCGTGGGCCTGCCCGGGAGCGGCAAGAGCGCCCTGGCGCGCGGCCTGCACCAAGAGCTCGCCGAACGCGGCCTGGACGTGGTCTGGCTGCAGATGGACGAGCGCCGCAAGGCCTATTTCCCCAAGCCGACCTACAGCGCCGAGGAGCGCGAAAAGGCCTACGCCATGTTCGTGGACGAGGCCGCGGCCCTGGTCGCCCAGGGCCGGGGCGTGCTCATGGACGGCACTGCCTATCAGCTGGCCATGCGCCGGGCCGCCAGGCAACGCATACCCAGGTTCGCCGAGATATGCGTCACCTGCCCCATAGAGGAGGCCATGCGCCGCGAGGCGTCCAGGCCCGAGGGCCTGGTCATGGCCGGGCTCTATGAAAAGGCCCTGGAGCGCAAGAGGACCGGCAGGGGCTTTGCGGGCCTGGGCGAGGTGATCGGCGTGGACGTGCCCTTTGAGCTGGACCCCGAGGCCGAGCTGAACATCGACAACACCGAGCTCAAAAAGGAACAGACCCGGGCCATTGCCCTGGCCTTTCTGGAAAAATGGCTGGACCTGTGATCCCTTGCCGGCCTGCTTGCCCGTTCTGACGATTTTTTGGCCCGATTTTCCGTCGGCCGCCTTTGCTTTACCGGTATCTGCTATTGGGGTAAGGGGTGGGCCATGAGGTTCTGCGTCGTCACCTTCGGCTGCCAGATGAATGTCCATGATTCCGACTGGTTGGCCAGGGCCCTTGAGGTCAGGGGCTGGGAGCGGGTCTCCGAGGACCAGGCCCGGGTGTTCATCGTCAACACCTGCAGCGTCAGGGAGAAGCCCGAGCAAAAGGTCTACAGCCTGCTCGGCCGGCTCGGGGACCTCTGCGGCCGCGATCCGGACGCGTTCGTGGCCGTGGGCGGGTGCGTGGCCCAGCAGGTCGGCCGGGGGTTTCTGGAGCGCTTTTCCTTCGTGCGCCTGGTCTTCGGAACCGACGGCCTGGTCCGGGCCCCGGACGCCCTGGTCCGGCTGGTTGGTGATCCCCGGGCCCGGGAGTCTTTGCTGGAGTCCTCCGAGACATTTGTAGAGCGCGAGGACGTCTGGTCCCTGCCCGGTCCGGCCCCGGCCCAGGCCTTTGTGAACATCATGCAGGGCTGCGACAACTTCTGCGCCTACTGCATCGTGCCCTATGTCCGGGGCCCGCAGCGCTCGCGCAGGCCCGAGGCGGTCCTGGCCGAGTGCCGGGTCCTGGTCGGCCGCGGGGTGCGCGAGATCACCCTGCTCGGCCAGAACGTCAACAGCTTCGGCCTGGACCGGGGCGGGACGGGTGTGGGCTTCGCCGAGCTCCTGGACCGGGTCGCGGCCATCCCCGGCCTGGAGCGCCTGCGCTTCACCACCTCGCACCCCAAGGACATCGACCCCGAGGTCATCGCCGCCTTCGCCAGGCTGCCCAACCTCTGCCCGCACCTGCACCTGCCCCTGCAATCGGGCTCGGACAGGGTCTTGCGGCGCATGGGCCGCAGGTACGACCGGGCGGCGTACCTGGGGATCGTGGAGGCCCTCGGGCGGGCCAGGCCGGACATGGTCCTGACCACGGACCTGATCGTGGGCTTTCCCGGAGAGACCGAGGAGGACTTTAGCCAGACCCTGGACCTGGTCCAGGCCGTGGGCTTTCAGAGCAGCTTTTCGTTCAAGTACTCCGACCGGCCGGGCGTGGCCGCGGAGCGCATGGGGCCCAAGGTCGAGCCCCTGGTCGCCTCGGATCGGCTGGCCCGCTTGCAGAATCTGCAAAATAGCATTACTAGAAAATGTCTAAAGAACTGCGTCGGTCTTCAGACCAGCGTCCTGTTCGAGGGCCTGAGCCGCAGGCAGGCCCGGGGCGAGGTCTTTTGGCGGGGCAGGGACCCGGCGGGCAGGGTGGTGAACGTGCCTCGGCCCGAGTCCGGACCCGAGCTTACGGGCAGGATGATGCAGGTCCGGCTGGTGGAGGCCAAGAAGCATTCCCTGCTTGGGGAAAGGGCGGGTTCGACATGGTAGAGATGAAGGTTTTCGGGCTGGCCCTGGACGAGAAGAACCAGACGCCCATCCTGATCCTCAAGGATTTGGAGGAGACCAGGGTCCTGCCCATCTGGATCGGGGCCATGGAGGCCATGTCCATCTCCCTGGCCCTGAACAAGGTCGCCTTTCCCCGGCCCATGACCCACGACCTCATGCTTTCGAGCCTGGAGTCCCTGGGCGGCGAGGTGACCGCCGTGGAGGTGACCAAGATCGAGCAGGGCACCTTTTTCGCCGAGATAGTCGTCAGGCAGGGGACCGAGTACAAGCGCATAGACAGCCGGCCGTCCGACGCCATCGCCATCGCCATCAGGGCCAAGGCCGCGGTCTATGTGGACCGGGCCGTGCTGGACGAGGCGGGCGTGGCCCCGTCCGAGGGCGGCGAGCAGGCCGTGCTCAAGACCGAGGACGCGGACAAGTGGACCGAGGAGTTGGAAAAGCTGTCCATAACCGACATCAAGTACAAGATGTAACCCGGGCCAGGGACCTATGATCGATCTTCACACCCACACGGTGTTCAGCGACGGCGAGCTCATCCCGGCCGAGCTGGTGCGCAGGGCCGAGGTGGCGGGGTACACGGCCGTGGCCATCACCGACCACGCGGACATGACCAACCTGGCGCACATAATCCAGAGCGTGCGCCGGTTGACCGAGTCCAGCAGCCATTTTTTCGGCATAGATGTCTTTGCCGGCGTCGAGCTGACCCATCTGCCCCCGGCCCTGATCCCCAAATACGTGGCCGAGGCCAGGGAGTGCGGGGCCAAGCTGGTGGTCATGCACGGCGAGACCGTGGTCGAACCCGTGGCCGCGGGCACGAATTTGGCGGCCATCGAGGCCGGAGTGGATATCCTGGCCCACCCCGGGCTGATCACCGAGCAGGAGGTCAGGTTGGCCGTGGAAAAGGGCGTGGCCCTGGAGCTGACCACGCGCAAGGGGCACAGCCTGACCAACGGGCACGTGGCCGCGCTGGCCGTGAGGTTCGGGGCCAGACTGGTGATCAACAACGACGCCCACGGCCCGGGCGATCTGGTGTCCCGCGAGCTCAGGCGCGCAGCGGCCCTGGGGGCCGGTCTGAGCGAGGGGGAGTGGGCCGGGGCCGAGTCCAACTCCAGGGACCTGGTCCAGAGGATGCTCGCCAGGTGAGGACCGAATGAAACACGATCAAGGACGCTGAAAATGGAAATCGTCTCCCAGAGCGGATTTTTGACCATGCTCTCGGGCGCCACACTGGTGGTCAAGCTCGTGCTCCTGCTTCTCGCCGCCATGTCCCTGTGGAGCTGGACCATCATCTTCTACAAGCTCTTTTCCATCGGCCGGGCAAAGCGCGTGGTCGCCGCCGGGTACGACGACTTCCAGCGCGCCCCGGACCTCATCGCCGGGCTCAAGACCGTGGGCCGGGTACCGGGCTCGCCGCTCATCTCCGTGGGCACCATGGCCGTGCGCGAGTACCGCCAGCTGGAGAACGCGGACCTGGACCGCGAGGCCAAGCGCAGGCTGGTAAAGGACACCCTGCGCAGGATACTGCGCCAGGGCGTCAACGCCGAGATGAAGAGGCTGTCCAGGTCCCTGCCCTTTTTGGCCACCTGCGCCAACGCCGCGCCGTTCATCGGCCTGTTCGGCACGGTCTGGGGCATCATGCACGCCTTCCACTCCATCGGCCAGAGCCAGAGCGCGGCCCTGGCCACCGTGGCCCCGGGCATCTCCGAGGCCCTGGTGGCCACGGCCATCGGCCTTGGCGTGGCCATCCCGGCGACCATTGCCTACAACTTCTTTCTGGGCATGCTCGGCGAGGTCGAGGTGGAGATGATCAACTTCGCCGGGGCCTTTCTGAACCGGGTGGAGCGGGACTCGGCCTGGCAGCCGGGCCGCTCGGCGGGGTAGGTTCCGGCCATGCCCATGGACCCGAGCCGCAGGGGCTTTCTGGCCGAGATCAACGTCACTCCGTTCGTGGACGTGATGCTGGTGCTCTTGATCATCTTCATGGTCACGGCGCCGCTTCTGACCCAGGGCGTGGAGGTGGACCTGCCCAAGACCCGGGCGGTGAAGACCCTGCCCAAGGACAGCGAGAACCTGGTCTTGAGCGTGAAGAAGGACGGG
>JAFGBU010000007.1 GCA_016932995.1 Desulfovibrionaceae bacterium | reverse complement strand
TTGGCCAGGTTCCTGGGCTGGTCCACGTCCTTGCCCAGGTAGTCGGCCATCTCGTAGGCGAATAGCTGGAGGGCCGGCAGGGCCAGGAAGGTGTTCAGCGGCCCGTGCAGCCTGGGCAACATCCAGGGGTGGTCCACGTCCAGGTCCGCGCCCTGGTTGGTCAGGGCGATGATCCGGCCGCCCCTGGCCTGGACCTCCACCAGATTGGACTTGACCTTGGGAAACAGCTCGTCGTCCATGGCCAGGGCAAAGGTCGGGAACTTGGGGTCGATCAGGGCGATGGGCCCGTGCTTCATCTCCCCGGCCGCGCAGCCCTCGGCGTGGATGTAGGATATCTCCTTGAGCTTGAGCGCGCCCTCCAGGGCCAGGGGGAAGTACAGGCCCCGGCCCAGGTACAGGAAGCTCGTGGACTCGGAGTACAGCCTGGCCAGGGCCTGGGCCTTGTCCCTGATGCCCGGCAGCTCGGCCCTGAGCGTGTCCGGCAGGTCCTTTAGCTGGCCCAGGACAGTCCTTACCTCGGCCCCTCGGCGGCCCGCGGAAATTCCCCATTCAAGGGCCAGCAGGAGCAGGGCCGTGAGCTGGCTGCACATGGCCTTGGTCGAGGCCACGCTGATCTCCGGCCCGGCCTGGGTGTAGACCACGTAGTCGGCCTCGCGGGCCAGGCTGGAGCCGACCACGTTGCACAGTCCGATGACCGGCAGGCCGCGCTCCTTGGCCAGCCTGACCCCGGCCAGGGTGTCCGCGGTCTCGCCTGACTGGCTTATGGCCAGGACCGCGCCTTTGGGCCGGAGCAGGGGCTCGCGGTAGCGGAATTCCGAGGCGATCTCCACCTGGACCGGCACGCCCGCCCACTTCTCGATCAGGTACATGCCCCACAGCCCGGCGTGGTACGAGGTGCCGCAGGCCACGACGTGCAGCCGGTCCGGGATTCCGAGGCCGTTCAGCTCGGGCAGGCTGGCCCTGCCCGCGGCCGGGTCCAGCCTTCCGGCCAGGCAGTCGGCGATGACCTTGGGCTGCTCGAATATCTCCTTGGCCATGAAGTGCTTGAAGCCGTCCTTCTGGGCCGCCTGGATGTCCCAGGTGATGGTCTGGGTCTGGGTCTCGATGGGCCGCAGGTCGTGTGCGGAAAAGACCTCGAAGCCCTTGGCGTCCAGGCGGACGATCTGGCGGTCGTCCAGAAATACGACCTCCCTGGTGTAGGGCAGAAAGGCGGGCACGTCCGAGGCCACGAAGTTCTCGCCCAGGCCCGCGCCGATGACCAATGGGCTGTGCATGCGCGCGGCGTGGATCACCCCGGGCCGGTCCAGGCTGATCAGGGCGATGGCGTAGGAGCCCTGGACCCGGGCCAGGGCCTCGGACATGGCCGCGAGCAGGTCGCCCGTCCGGCCCAGGGCCTCGGAGATGAGGTTGACCAGGACCTCGGTGTCGGTCTCTGATTTGAAGGCGTAGCCCTTTTCGAGCAGCTCGGCCTTGAGCCGCTGGTAGTTCTCGATGATCCCGTTGTGGACCATGGCCAGCCGGTTGGTCGCGTCCTTGTGCGGGTGGGCGTTGCGCTCCACGGGAAGGCCGTGGGTCGCCCAGCGGGTGTGTCCGATGCCCGAGGCCGCGGCAAGGATGTCGGTCTTGCCGATCTTGGCCTCGAGCTCGGACAATTTGCCCTCGGCGCGCACGACCTGGATGCCGTCGGGCCGGACAAAGGCCAGGCCCGAGGAGTCGTAGCCCCGGTACTCCAGCCTCTTCAGGCCCTCGATGAGCACGGGCACGGCCGGGCGGTAGCCGCAGTAGCCGATGATTCCGCACATAAGGATTCCTTTGGTTCTCTATTCCCCGGGGTCCGGCCCGGGCCTTGAACGGCCCGCACTGCGGGGGCCCGGGCGTCTCAGGGCAGATAAGTTGGTTCCGGCGGCTTTGTCAATTAAGGCCCGGGCCGCAAGGGCCTAGCCGGATCGGACCCTGGCCCAGAACTCGGGCCACTGGGCCAGGAGCCCGGCCAGGGCCTTGCCGCGGTGCGAGCGGGAGTTCTTCTGCCGCCCGGTCATCTGGGCCGCGGTGAGCCCGAGCTCAGGGTCGAAAAACAGGGGATCGAACCCGAAGCCCCGGGAGCCCCTGGGGCTTGAGGCGATCCGGCCCTCCCAGACGCCTCGGCTGGCGATCTCGATCCCTGACGGGCTCGCGGCGACCACGCTGCACACGAAGCGCGCCGTGCGCCCGGCCTCGGGCACGGCCTCGAGCTCGCGCAGCAGCTTGAGGTTGTTTTTGTCGTCGTCCGCGTCCGGGCCGGAATACCTGGCCGAGTAGACCCCGGGCGCGCCGTTCAGGGCGTCCACCTCGAGCCCGGAGTCGTCGGCCACGGCGCACAGGCCGGTGGCCAGGGCCACGGTGCGGGCCTTGATGCGGGCGTTTTCCAGAAACGTGGTCCCGGTCTCCGGGATGTCGCCGATCCCCCGGACCTGGTCCAGGCCCAGGACCTCCAGGCCGAAGCCCTGGAGCAGGGCCGAGAGTTCCTTGATCTTGCCGGGGTTTCTGGTTGCCAGGACCAGGGCCGGCCTCACCCGGCGCCTCCGGGTTGCCCGGGTGGGGGCCCGGGCTGGGGGGGCGTTGGTTCAGGGGCCTGGGCCGGCGGGGCCATGGCCAGCAGCGGGGGGAGAAAGAGCGCGACCCTGGTGCCCTGGCCCTCGACGCTGGACAGGTCCAGGTCGCCGCCGATGTCGTCGATGATCTTGCGGATCATGGCCAGGCCCAGGCCCGAGCCCTTGCCCTTGGTGCTGAAGAAGGGGCTGAAGACCTTGTCCCGGATGTCTTTGGGGATGCCCTTGCCCGTGTCCTCGACCTCCAGGACCACGTAGTCCCGGGTCAGGCGCGTGCGCACGCTCAGGACGCCTCCCTCGGTCATGGCCTCCATGGAGTTCTTGACCAGGTTGATGAGGCATTGCTTGATCAGCTCGGCGTCGGCCTTGGCCTTGGCCAGGTCCTGGGCGAGCTCCAGGTTGACCTTGATTCCCTGGCTGTCGCAGCCGATCCCCATGACCCTCATGGTCGAGTCCACGACCTCGTTGAGGTCCACGACCCCGGCCGCGGCCTGGATGGGCCGGGCGAAGTTCAGGATGCTCTTGAGGATGCCGTCCAGGCGTTTGGACTCCTCGAGGATGATGTTCAGCTTTTTCCTGGAGGCCTCGTCCTGGTCCTTGGACCTGAGCAGGGCGTTGGCGAACCCGCTGATGGCGAACAGCGGGTTTCTGATTTCGTGGGCGATGTACGTGGACAGCTCGCCGATGGAGGCCAGCTTTTCGGACTGCTGCAGGCGGTGCTCCATCTGGGTGCGCTGGGTGATGTCCCGGCGCATGGCCACCACGTGGCTCAGCTGCTGCCCGTCGCTGTGGATCGGGTAGGTGTAGAGGCGGAAGTAGCGCATGCGGCCGTCCTCGTCCACCTGGGAGAACACGGCCTCGGACGACTGGCCCTTGGTTATGGTCCTGTCCACCGGGGTCAGGCCGTTCGTGTCCCTGGTGTTCTCGACGCCCTTGAATATCTCCTGATAGTGCTTGCCGATGAGGTCCTTTTTGCAGGCCCTCATGTGCTCGCAGGCGGTCTTGTTCATGTTCACCGCGAAGCCGTCCTTGTCCAGGAACACGATGTCCTCGCTCAGCTGGTCGATGATCGTCTTGAGCAGGGTCTGGGTGTTCATGAGGTCGATCTTGCAGGCCAGCCACATCTTTTCCGAGCTGAGCAGGCGGATGAAGAAGCTGGCCGCGGTCCTCTCCACCAGGGTGATCTGCGGCGGCAGCTCGCGCCGCAGCTCGTAGATCAGCTCCCTGGCCCCGGTGGACTCGAAGAGCAGGTTGATCTCCGGGTGATTTTCGAGCATCTCGCCGTACGAGGCGTAGACCGGGACGTTCAGGGAGGGGAGGTTCAGCGCGCCCGGCTGGTCGCCGCCCGGCAGGGCCGCGGCGACCACGCCGACCTCGGAGAGCAGGGTGCTGTTCTCCCCGTTCTGGAAGACCTCCCAGATGGGCAGCAGGGAGCGTTCGTTGCCTATGAATCCGATGCGGTATGTCTTATCCTCGAAAGCGCTTGCTTTGGGCATTGAAAAACTCCGTAACATGAAAAAATTTGAACGTATTTTACCGTGCCTGGTCCAAATGGCAAACATTTTATTTTCGGGCCGAATCGGCTTCCCCCGGGGGCTGTTTCGGGCTATTTGCGGCCGCGCAAGGGGGGTGAGAAGTGGGCGAGACCAAGATAGCCGCATACACCATAAGCCTCGGCTGTCCCAAGAACACCGTGGACACCGAGGGGCTTCTGGCCGCGCTCGGCCCGGGCCTGGTCCCTGTGGACCGGCCCGAGGCCGCCGATCTGGTGCTCATAAACACCTGCGGGTTCATCAGGCCGGCCGTGGAGGAGTCCCTGGCGGCCGTTCTGGAGTGCGTCGAGGACATCAAGGCCCTTGAGCCCCGGCCGGTCCTGGCCGTGGTCGGCTGTCTGGTCAGCCGCTACGGACCGGACCTGGCCCGGGAGATCCCCGAGGTGGACATCTGGCTGCCCACTTCCGAGCTCGAGCGCTGGCCTGCTCTGGCCGCGCGGGCCCTGGGCCTTGAGGGGCTCGGCCCTGCCCTGCCCAGGCGGGTGTCCACGGGTCCGGCCCACGCCTATTTGAAGATCAGCGAGGGCTGCTCGCACTCCTGCCGCTTCTGCACCATCCCGTCCATCAGGGGGCCGCTCAAGAGCCGGGATCCGGACCAGCTGGTCCTGGAGGCGCGGCAGGTCCTGGACACCGGGGTTTCGGAGCTCGTGGTCATCGGCCAGGACGTGACCGCGTACGGCCGGGATTGGGATGAGAAGGACGCCCTGCCCGGGCTCCTGGACCGGGTGCTCGGCCTTTCCGGGCTCAGCCGCCTGAGGCTCATGTACCTCTACCCGGCCGGGCTGACCAAGGGCCTTTTGGACTTTCTGGCCCGCTGCGGGGGGCCCCTGGTCCCCTACTTCGACGTGCCCCTGCAGCACGCCCACCCGGAGATACTGGCCGCCATGGGCCGGCCGTTCGCCCGGGACCCGGCCCGGGCCGTGGACGCGATCAGGGAGCGCTTTCCGGACGCCGCCCTGCGCAGCACGTTCATTGTCGGGTATCCGGGCGAGACCGAGGCCCATTTCAGGGCCCTGGCCGGGTTCGTGGAGCGGGTCGGGTTCCATCACCTGGGCGCGTTCGTCTATCACCCGGAGCAGGGCACCCCGGCCGCGGCCCTGCCCGATCAGGTCCCGGAGCGGGTCAAGCAGGAGCGGCTGGCCGCGATAATGGGGCTTCAGGCGGGCATAAGCCAGGGGATCATGGCCGGGTATGTGGGCCGGGACCTGGACCTCCTGGTCGAGGCCGCGCATCCCGAGTGGCCGGGGCTGTTCACGGCCAGGGCCTGGTTCCAGGCCCCGGAGGTGGACGGGCTGACCTATGTCAGCGGGCCGGGCCTGGCCGCGGGGCGCATGGTCCGGGCCCGGATGGAGGAGGCCAAGACCTACGACCTCGTGGCCCTGGCCTAGGAGGTTGTTGATCAACGACCTCCTAGGCCAGGACGGCGCGCCCGGAAGCATTGGCTTCCAATGATTCCGGAGAGTTGGCGAAACCGCGCTTTCGCCAAATCGAGTTGAAAAAGTCCAGGACGGACTTTTTCAACATTCT
>JAFGBU010000047.1 GCA_016932995.1 Desulfovibrionaceae bacterium | reverse complement strand
GCCAGTCGGGCGCGGTCATGGCCGTGGGCGCGGTGAACCGCAAGATCGAGGGCTTTTTCGAGGTCTGCCGCAGGCGCGGCCTGTCCGGCCGGCAGGGGGTCGTGTTCCCGGCCGACAACCTGGTCAACCTCATGCTCAAGGACGAGGTCGTGGAGGCCGTGCGCCAGGGGACCTTCCACCTCTACCCGGTCAAGACCATCGGCCAGGCCCTGTTCATCCTGACCGGGGTTGCGGCCGGCAAGAGGCAAAAGCACGGCGCGTTCCCCCGGGGCACCGTGTACAGGCTGGTGGACGAGCGCCTGGCCGAGCTCGCCAAGCTGGCCGCGGACATCGACAAGACAGGCAGGGTGTAGGACATGTCCAAGGCCTGGATCAGGGCAAAGCTGCCGGAGTTCGTGCGCGACCTGTTCCGGAACTTCTGCCTCAGCTGCAGGCTGCTCGAGGAGCAGTTCCGGCAGTTCGAGACCGAGGGCCTGCTCAGCCACCAGGTCCTGCGCGACCTCTTGGGCCAGGAGATGAACAAGGGCCTTCTCTGGCGGCTCAAGGACACCGCCCACCACGTCTTCCGCAACGCCCCGGCGCCCTTGGAGGGCCGTCTTCTGGACTGGGGCATGGGCTACATCTTCCACGAGACCGTGAAGCTTTTGGAGGACTCCTACCAGCACATGAACTACGCGCCCTGGTTCAGGGAGCTGCAGGCCGGGGACCTGCCCCAGGCCGAAAAGGACATCGCCTCCGAGCTCTACCAGGTCCTGGAGCAGACCCGGGAGAGCATCCGCCGGGAAATAGCCCGCATCCGGTTCATCGCCGCCAAGTGCAAGCAGCTTCTGCCCACCTACCTGGCCCGGCACCGGGACAACATGCTCCTGGCCCGGCTCATCTACTCCCAGGAGGCCCTGGTCAAGGAGGTCTTTTTTGATGAATACGAAGACCTTATCCTCATGGTCTACGGCGGCAAGAAGGCGCTCATGCACGTGCTCGCGAGCCGGAGCCTAAGGCTCGGCGGATGGATGAAGGAGGCCGGGGAAGCGGTGTCCAAGGCCTTGAAAATTTGTCCCGAATATGAATTGGCCTTGCAAGAAAAGAAAATTATTGATAACTGGTCAAAAAGAATTAAAACTTGAAATTAAGTTCTTCAACTTAATAGACATCAAAGGAGGAGGCCTCCCATGAAGAGATTGGTCTTGTTGGCTGTGGCATGCAGCTTGTTCTTGGCATGGGGCTGCGCCAAGAAGGTCAAGTCCGAGCCCGAGACCGCCGCAGTGGTTCAAGAGGAGCCGCAGGCCAGGAGCGTGGCGACCCTTTCTCCCATGCAGATATACGAGAAGGAGTACAACGCCCTGCCCACCTCGCACACCGTCCTCAAGGGCGAGTGCCTGTGGTGGATATCCGAGTACAAGCAGATCTACAACGATCCCTTCATGTGGCCTTTGATCTTCAAGGCCAACCGGGACAAGATCAAGAACCCGGACCTGATCTACCCGGGCCAGATATTCTCCGTGCCCAGGACCGGGTTCGACCTGGAAGAGGTCAAGGCCTCGCGCAAGCAGGCCGGTGCCCCCTGGAAGAGCCTGGAGCCCGGCCCGGACGCCGTGATCCCGGCCCAGATGCGCTCGGACCTCGGCTACCGGTTCTAGCCCCGGCCCATGGACCGCTTGAGAGGCGCCCCCTGTCGGGGGCGCCTTTTTTTCCGGCCCGGCCCCGGCGTTGACACCCGGGCGCTATCTTGTATGAATAAAAATACAATGTCCCCACAAACCCTGAGCCCGGCGGGCGGGCCATGACGCGGCTGCTCCAGGGGCGGCCGGGGACCCTGGTCAAGCTCGCCCTGTGCATAGTCGTCCTGCTCTCCCCGAGCACGGCCGGGTTCTATGTGTTCGAGTTGAGGGGCGGCGGCCGGGGGGGCCTGCTTGACGCCATGTGGTGGACCGTGGTGACCATGACCACCGTGGGCTACGGCGACGTGGTGCCGGTCACCGCGGGCGGCCGGATCATGGGCGTCGTGGTCATGCTTTCCGGGATCGGGCTGGTCTCCACCCTGACCGGCGGCCTGGCCTCGCTGCTCGTCGAGCGGCAGGCCAAAAAACGCAAGGGGCTTTTGAGAGTGAAGATAAGCGGCCATATCCTTGTCCTGGGCTGGAACGACTTCGCCGCCGGGCTGATACGCGCCCTGAAGGACAACGGGGTGCTCAAGGGCGCGGACCTGGTGCTGGTGAACAACCTGCCCCCGGACGAGCGCGAGGAGATTTCCTTTCAGCTCGGGCTCGGCGAGAAGCTGCACTTCGTCTGGGGCAGCGTGACCCAGGAGAGCGTCATAAGCAAGGCCCGGCCGGACCAGGCCAGGGCGATCTACATCTTGAGCCAGGCCGGCCTGGACCCCAAGGAGGCCGACCAGACGAGCCTGTACGCGGCCATGGCCGTGCGCGAGGCCGCGCCCCAGACGCCGATCTACGGCGAGGTCGCCCTGGCCGAGAACCGCAAGCACATGCTCCGGGCCGGGGTGAACGAGATACTGGTCCGGGGCGACCTGGACAGCAGGATTCTGGGGCTCATGGGCGCCAACGTCTCCATGTGGACCTTTGTCCAGGGACTTTTGGGCCTCAGGGGCGCGAGCCAGCTGTGCTTCAGGGGCCTGTCCCAGGAGGAGCGCTCCCTGACCTGGGGCCAGCTCGTGGACCGCGCCCGCCAGGCCGACGGCAGCCTGCCCCTGGCCCTGTGCCAGCTGAGCAAGGGCCTGTCCCTGGAGGACATCCTGGATCAGGGCTCGGCCCTGGACCAGTTCATCCTGGAGCTCTTCCAGTCCTCGGGCCGGGAGACCAAGCTGGGCCGCCAGGGCCCCAGGGTGACCACCAACCCGCCCGGGGGCATGCCGGTCGGGGAGTTCGACGCCGTGGTCCTGCTCAGGGCCGGGGGGGCGGCGTGATGGACAGCGTGGTCTGGAGCCAGATACCGCTGTTCAAGGACTTTCCCGCCGAGTGGCTGGACAAGGTCAAGCCCCTGTTTGAAAAGACCTCCAGAAAGGCCGGCGAGACGCTGGTCTCCGAGGGCGAGCAGGGCGACGAGATGTACATCCTGGTGCGCGGCCGGGTGCGCGTCACCAAGTCCATGGTCCTCAAGGACATGGAGCTGCCGCTCCTGGACCTCGAGCATCCCAGGAAGGTCCTGGCCACCCTTGACGAGACCAGCTACCCGGTCTTCGGGGAGATCGCCCTGATCGACCGCGACACCCGCTCCGCGACCATAACCGTGCTCGAGGACTCGGAATTTCTGGTCACCCACAGGGACCGCTTCTTCGACCTCCTGGACCGGGAGCCGGTCCTGGGCTGCCGCCTGCTCATGGTCCTGGGCCAACGCCTGGCCGCGACCATCCGCAAGGGCAACGCCGAGCTGATCAAGTTCTCGACCGCCCTGGCCCTGGCCCTGAGCCGGGTCCGCTAGCCCGATCCCGGGGTCGGACCGTTGGCCCGGTCAGCCGGCCCTTGCCAGCGGCCGATCTATATTTTATCTAGAAAAAGTCCAGATCGGATTGCCGGCTTCTCGGGGGGTCCGCAGGGCCCAAACCGGAGCAGGGAGGGTGGATCATGAGCACTGTTTCAGGCCGATTCCGGGCCGTCCTGCCGCTGGCCCTGGCCGGGGTCCTGGCCCTGGCCGCGTGCGGCTGCGCCAGGCAAAAGGTCTATTCCTCGCCGGTCGCGGAGCAGAAGGACCTCGTGGTCAGGCTCCAGCCCAGGACCCGGGCCGACCGGGACCTGGAGGGCGTCAAGGGCCCGTTCTGGGTCCAGGTCGGGGCCTTTTCCGAGCGGTCCAAGGCCCGGGCCCTGGCCGACCGGTTGGCATCAAAGGGCTACGGCCAGGCGCGGGTAAGCCCCCTGGAAAAGGACGGGCTGGTCTATTACCGGGTCCAGGTCGGACCCCTGGAGGCGGGCTCGGAGGCCCTGGGGAAGCTCCGGGAGGAGTTTCCCCAGGGCCTTGTGCTGACTACGGATTGAGTTCGGAGCGGAACTTGCGGGACAGCCGGAAGACCACGACCTTGCGCGGGGGCAGGGTGATGGTCTCGTTGGTCTGGGGGTTGCGCCCCTTGCGGGCCTTCTTGTCGTAGGCCTCGAACTTGCCGAAGCCGCTGACCAGCAGGGCGTGGTCGTTTTTTACCGCCTGCTTCATGATCTCCAGGATGGTCTCGACCATCTCCTTGATCTCGGCCCGGTTCTTATCCGTTTTTTCGTAGAGGTAGTCCACGATTCCGGCCTTGGTAAGGGTCTGACCGCTCATTCCTCCCTCCGGTTGTTTGACGGTCCCTTGCGGACCTATGAAACCCTCTTGCGGATGGACTCCGCCAACCTGTCGATCTCGCCCTCCTGCTCGTAGGGGTGCTGGCCCCAGAGCCTCAGACCGTCGTCGCTGAACCGGGGCACCAAATGGAAGTGGGCGTGCGGCACCAGCTGGCCCGCGGCCTCGAGGTTGTTCATCTGGACGTTCAGACCCTCGGCGCCGGTGGCCTCCATGATCGCCCGGCCCACCTTCTGCATGGCCGCGACGAGCTCCGCGGCCAGGTCCAACGGCAGGTCCCACAGGGTCGCGTGGTGGGCCTTGGGCACGACCAGGGCGTGGCCCTTGTTCACCGGGGCGATGTCCAGAAAGGACAGCACCCTTTCGGTTTCCAAGACCTTGGCGCAGGGGATGTCCCCGGCGATGATCCTGCAGAAGACGCAACCTTGATTCATTCAGACCCCTGTTCAGCCGCGCCCGGGCCTCCCTCCCGCCTGGGCGCGAAAGATCAGTTTCTCATTATTTTGTTAAATAATCCACCGGAAATATTAAATCAAGGGGAATATTTCATCCCTGATATATTTTTGACAGGGGCCGGTGGAATACTGTTTGGCGGATCAAGGGCCGAGGCGCGGCTTGTACTCCGGGACCAGCTCGGCCAGGGCGCGCCTGACCTCCCCGGGGTCCAGGGACCCGCAGGCCTTAAGGAGCCTGTCGATGTCCTGGGCCAGGGCCGGGTTGGGCCCCTGATCCGTGGACTCCAGGACCATGATCTTCTCGTGCTCGGTGCGGACCACGCCCTCGCCCTCGGTGATCAGCTCCTCGAAGAGCTTTTCGCCCTCGCGCAGGCCGGTGAACACGATCTCCACGTCCACGCCCGGCTCCTTGCCCGAGAGCCTGATCAGGTCGTTGGCCATGTCCGCGATCCTGATCGGCTCGCCCATCTCGAGCACGAATATCTCGCCGTTGCGGCGGCCCATGGCCCCGGCCTGGAGGATGAGCTGGGCGGCCTCGGAGATGCTCATGAAGTACCTGCTGACCTCGGGGTGGGTCACGGTCACCGGCCCGCCGCGCTCGATCTGGCGCCTGAACAGCGGGACCACCGAGCCCGAGGACCCGACCACGTTGCCGAAGCGCACGGCCATGAACCTGGTCCGGCTGTCCCTGAACAGGCCCATCATCAGCTCGGTGACCCGCTTGCTGGCGCCCATGACGTTGGCCGGCCTGACCGCCTTGTCCGTGGAAACGAGCACGAAGCGCTCGGCCCCGTGCGCGTGGGCCGCCTCCATGACCGTCCTGGAGCCCAGGACGTTGTTCTGGACCGCCTGCCAGGGGTTCTTCTCGATCATGGGCACGTGCTTGTAGGCCGCGGCGTGGAAGACCGAGCTGGGCCGGTGCTCGGCAAAGACCCGGTCCATGAGCCTGGCGTCGGTCACGCTGCCGAGCACCGTGACGTAGGACCTGAGCCCGAGCTCCCAGTGCAGCTCCATCTGGATGCGGTAGAGGTTGTACTCCCCGGAGTCCACCAGGACGATCTTCTCCGGCCTGAAGCGCGCGATCTGGCGGCAGAGCTCCGAGCCGATGGAGCCCCCGCACCCGGTGACCAGCACGCAGCGGCCGGTGATGTACTGGCTGATGCCCTCGGCGTCCAGGCTGACCGGGCTGCGGCCGAGCAGGTCCAGGTAGTCCACGTTGCGCAGGGTCCTTATGTCCAGCTTGCCGTCCATGATCTCGCCCATGGCCGGCAGGATCTTGTAGGGCAGGCCCGAGTCCTTGCAGGTCTCCACGATGCGGCGCATCTCGCCCGCGCTGGCCTCGGACACGGCGATGAATATCTCGTCCACGGCCAGGCGCTGCGAGACCTTGGCCAGGTCCCTGACCGGGCCGATGACCAGGTGGTTGTGGATGGTCCGGCCCTGCTTGGCCGGGTCGTCGTCCAGGAACCCGACCAGCCTGAGCCCGTCCCTGGCCGCCACCTCCCGGGATATCCGCTCGCCCATGCCCCCGGCCCCGATGATCAGCACGTTTTTCAAATTCCGGCGCAGGGCCTGGGGCCTGAACATCTCCCTCCAGGAGCCCCGGTCCGCGGAGAGTATCGAGCGGATGGCCAGCCTGAGCCCGCCGCTGAAGGCCAGGGTGAGCACCCAGTCGAAGATGAAGATGCTCCTGGAGAAGCCCACGAACCCGAAGCGGTACAGGACCACGACCACCAGAATCAGCGACTGCAGCAGGCTGACCCTGAACAGCCGCCAGAAGTCGCTCACGCTGGTGTAGCGCCACATGCCCTTGTACATGCCGAAGGCGAAGAACAGGGCGCTCTTCACCGGGACCGCGTACTTGATCAGGTTCAGGAACTGGGTCTTGTACGGCCCGGGCAGGCCGAAGTCGAAGCGCAGCAGGTAGGCGCAGAGAAAGGCCAGGCCGAAGAGCGCGGCGTCCGCCGCGACCATGAGGTAGAAGTTGACGTTCTTCAGGTTGTTAAACATTGGTCCGCGAGCACTCCCTGATGGTCCCGGCCACGCGCTCCATATCCTCCTCGGTCAGGGCCGTTCCCGAGGGCAGGCACAGGCCCCGGTTAAACAGGTCCTCGGCCACCGCGCCCCCGAAGACCCGGCAGCCCCTGAACACCGGCTGCAGGTGCATGGGCTTCCAGACCGGCCTGGCCTCGATGTTCTCGGCCTCCAGGGCCAGGCGGACCTGGTCCGGGCCGGCGCCGAAGGCCTGTTGGTCGAGCAGGATCACGCTCAGCCAGCGGTTGCAGCGGCCGTACCCGGCCTCGGGCATGAACCCGACGCCCGGCAGCCCGGCCAGGGCCTGTTGGTAGTATTTAAATATTCGGCGCTTTTTGTCCACGCGTTGGTCCAGGGCCCGGATCTGGCCCAGGCCGACCGCGGCCAGGACGTTGCTCAGCCGGTAGTTGTAGCCGATGGTCGAGTGCTCGTAGTGGGGCCCGGGGTCGCGGGCCTGCTGGGCCAGGGACCTGGCCTCGTCCACCAGGGCCTTGTCCGAGGAGACGAGCGCGCCCCCGCCCGAGGTGGTGATGATCTTGTTGCCGTTGAAGGACAGGACCATGGCCCTGGCCCGGGACCCGGCGTGCCCGCCCATGTAGGTCGCGCCCAGGGCCTCGGCCGAGTCGGCCAGCACCGGGACCCCGTAGGGCCGGCAGGCCGTCAGGAGACGCTCGTAGTCCGCGCTCTGGCCGTAGAGGTCCGTTGGGACCACGGCCTTGGGCCTTCTGCCCTCCCGGTCCAGGGTCTTAAGGGCCTGGGCCAGGAGCCCCGGGTCCATGTTCCAGGTCTCTTGGTCCGAGTCCACGAAGACCGGGTCCGCGCCCAGGAAGCGGATCGGGCTGACGCTGCCGATGAAGGTCAGGGTCGAGGCCAGGACCAGGTCGCCCGGGCCCACGCCCAAAAGCCTCAGGCCCAGGTGCATGGCCGCGGTGCCGCTGGACAGGGCCGCGGCGTGGGCCAGGCCGGTCGTTTCGCACAGCGCCCGCTCGAAGGCGTCCACCTGCGGGCCCAGGGGCGCGATGTAGTTGGAGGCAAAGGCCCGGCGCACGTACTCCAGCTCCTCGCCGCTCAGGTGCGGGGGGGAGAGAAAGATGCGCCCGGGTCCCTTTTGGTCTTTGCTAGCCATGGATGCCCCTGGCCGGCACCCCGGCCACGACCGTGTTTTCCGGCACGTCCCTGATCACCGCGGACCCGGCCCCGACCACGGCCCAGTCCCCGATCTCGACGCCCGGCGCGACCGCGGCCCCGATGCCGACCAGCGCGCCCTGGCCGACCCGGACCCCGCCTCCGAGGTTCGCGCCCGGGGCAACGTGGGCGTGGGGCCCGACGCGGTTGTGGTGGTCCACGGTGCAGCCGGTGTTCAGTATGCAGTCGGCCGCGATCTCGGCCTCGGGGTTTATGATCGCCCCGGCGCAGACCATGCAGCCCGGCCCCAGCACGGCCCCGAAGCCGAGCCTTGCCGCGGGGTGGACAGCGAGCGCGAACCTCTCCCCGGCCTGGGCCAGGGCGTTGAAGACCTTCATTCTTGTCCTGTTGTCGCCCAGGGCGACCACGATCGCGTCGTGGGCGATTCGGTCCAGGTCCTCCATGGTCCCGAGGACCGAAAGCCCGGCCGGGCCCGGGCCCCTCAGGGCCGGGTCGTGGTCCACGAAGCCCACCGGAGGCGGGCCGCCCTGGGCCGAGGCCATGGCCAGGAGGATGTCCGCGACCACCAGGCCGTGGCCGCCGGCCCCGACGATCAGGACCCGGGGACCCTTGCCCGCCGCCATCTCAGCCCCTGCCCGCCAGGACCTTTTTCACCGCTTTGATCACGTCGGCCGCGTCCTGGTCCGTGAGCTTGGCCGACAGGGGCAGGCTCACGGTCCTGCGGCCGATGTCCGCGGCCGCGGGGCAGTCCCCGGGGCTCCAGCCGAAGCGCTGCTGGTAGTAGGGGTGCTCGCCCAGGCTCAGGTAGTGCACGCCGACCCCGATGTTCTGCCCGGTCATGGCCTGCAGGAACTCGTCCCTGGTCAGGCCGGCGGCCTCCTCGTCCAGGAGCACGGTGTACAGGTGCCGGGCGTGGACCGTGTCCGGCTCCTGGACCGCGGGCAGGGTCAGGGGCAGGCCGGCCAGCTCCCGGTCGTAGGTCTCCCATATCCGCCGCCTTTTTGCCGCGTTGGCCTCGATCCTTTTCAACTGATGGATGCCCAGGGCGGCCTGGATGTCGGTCATGTTGTACTTGTACCCGGCCTCGACCACCAGGTAGTGCCTGTAGCCCTCGTCGCCGAAGCGCTTCCAGGCGTCCGCGGACATGCCGTGCAGGGCCAGGGTCTTGATCCGCGCCAGGTCCTCGGGCCTTTTGGCCACGACCATGCCGCCCTCGCCGGTGACCACGTTCTTGGTCACGTAGAAGCTGAAGCAGCCGAAGTCCCCGAAGCTCCCGGCCGGCCGGCCCTTGTACCTGGTCTCGATGGCGTGGGCGCAGTCCTCGACCATCCTCAGGCCGTGGTCCCGGGCCAGGGAGCACAGGGCGTCCATGTCGCAGGCCCGGCCCGCGAAGTGCACGGGCAGGATCGCCCTTGTCCTGGGGCCGATCTTTTCCTTAACTTTTTCAGGGTCGATGTTCATGGTTCTCGGGTCCACGTCGGCGAGCACGGGTGTCGCCCCGGCGTGGATCACGGCGTTGACCGTGGCGCAGAAGGTCAGCGGCGTGGTCACGACCTCGTCCCCGGGCTCGAGCCTCAGGGCCAAGAGGCTCAGGTGCAGGCCCGCGGTGCAGGAGTTGACCGCCGCGGCCGCGGGCGCCCCGCGGTAGGTCGCGAAGTCCTGCTCGAACCGGGCCACCTTGGGCCCGGTGCCCAGCCAGCCGCTTCTCAGGCAGGCCTCGACCTCGCGGATCTCCTCCTCGCCGATGAGCGGCGAGCCGAAGACCAGGAACTTGTCCCTGGGCCTTATGGGCGCGTCATCTGCCATCTCGCCTCCAACCGCACCCGCTGTAACAGAAGACCGGCCCCGGTTCAATGCGTCCGGGTTCAATGCGCCCGGCCTTGGGGGCCGTCCGGGTCCTTGGGGCCGCTGCCGGTGAAGGGCTCCATGGTCGCCCGGCCGGGCTGGCTCACGCCCTCGCCCGTGAGCACCTTGGCCACGGTCATGGCCAGGATCTTGAGGTCCAGGGCCAGGCTGTGGTGCTCCACGTACCAGACGTCGAGCTCGAAGCGCTGCTCCCAGGTGATCGCGTTGCGGCCGTTGACCTGGGCCCAGCCCGTGATCCCGGGCCTGACCTCGTGGCGTCGGGCCTGGAAAGGGGAGTAGAGCTCGAGGTACTCCATGAGCAGGGGCCTGGGCCCGACCAGGCTCATCTCGCCCCGGAGCACGTTTATGAGCTCGGGCAGCTCGTCCAGGGACGAGGCGCGCAGAAACCGGCCCAGCCGGGTCAGGCGCAGCTCGTCCGGCAGGGGCAGTCCGTCCGGTCCGCGCCCGCTGGTCATGGTCCTGAACTTGAGCAGCTCGAAGCCCCGGCCGTGGAGCCCGGGCCGCATTTGCCGGAACAGGACCCCGGGGCCCAGGTTCAGGCGCAGCAAAAGGGCCAGGACGGCCATGAGCGGCAGGAGCAGGACCAGAAGCGGCCCGGCGATCACCAGGTCCATGAGCCTCTTCAGCACAGGCCCATCTCCCGCATCAGGCGCTCGGTCACCAGCCGGACGTCGAAGCGCTCCTCGGCCAGGACGCGTCCGGCCCGGCCCATGTCCGCGGCCAGTCCGGGCTCGAGGATGAACCTCTCCATGGCCCGGGCCAGGGCCTCGGGGTCTCTGGGTGGGACCAGGAGCCCGGTTCGGCCCTCGGCCACCATCTGGCGGCAGCCGGGCGCGTCCGAGGTGATCACCGCCCGGCCCGCGGCCATGGCCTCCATGATCGAGCGCGGCGCGCCCTCGCGGTAGTAGGACGGCAGGACGAAGACCGTGGCCGAGGCCAGGTGCGGCCGCACGTCCGTTACCGGGCCCAGGTACTTGAGGCCGCCCTTGTCCTGCCAGAGCGCGAGCTCCCTGTCCGTGACCGCGCCCGGGCCCTTTTCCCGGGGCCCGACGAGCACGAACTCGGCCCCGGGGTGCCTGGGCCTCAACATCTCCGCGGCCCGGGCGAACTCGGCCAGGCCCTTTTCCCGGAGCAGCCTGGCCACGCAGACAAAGACCATGGGCCCGGCCGGCAGGGGCGAGGCGCTGAAGTGCGAGAGGTCCACGCCCGAGCCGGGCAGGACCGCGGTCCTTTGGTCCGGCCCGAGCAGCCCGGCCCGGGCAAAAAAGTCCCTGTCCTCGGGGTTCTGGAAGAACACGGCCCGGTTTTTTTTCAGGGCCAGGCGGTACAGGGCCTTTACCGCTCCGGCCAGCAGCCCGCGCCAGGGGCCCCGGCCCCCGAAGGCGTAGCCCAGGCCCGTGACCAGGGAATAGGCCTCGCCCGCCCCGGCCAGGCGCGCGGCCAGGGAGCCGTAGATCACCGGCTTGATGGTGTAGGAAAGAATCTTGTCCGGCTTGATTTTCTTGAACATCGAATACAGCTCGGCCAGGCTGGCCAGATCAAGGAACGGGTTCAGGCCCTGGCGCCTTAGCCCCAGGGGCAGGAACTCCACGCCCATGGCCTGCAGGGCCTCGGCCGTGGACGGGTCGTCGGCCGGGGCCAGGGCCGCGACCCTGTGCCCGGCCGAGGTCATGGTCCGGAGCAGGTGGCCGCGGAAGTTTATCAGCGACGGCGAGTACCCGGCGACAACGGCGACGTTCATGCCATGGGTTCCTGCGGCCCGCTAGCCGTGTTCCTCCAGCCAGGCCTGGAGCATGAGCAGGTTCCAGAGCCGGTGCTGGTTGTCGCGCCTCCCCGAGAGGTGCTCCGTAAGCTCCCGGATCACCGGCCCGGGCCTGATCAGACCCTGCGCCCGGATGCGCTTTTTGTCCAGCAGGCCAAGGGCCCAGCCCCTCAGGGGGCCCCTGAGCCACTCGCAAAGGGGCGCGCCGAAGCCCATCTTGGGCCGGTCCACCAGCTCCCGGGGCACGTACTTGTACAGGATGCGGCGCAGGACCCTCTTGCCCCGGCCCGGCGCCGTGCTCATGGCCGTGGGCAGGCGCCAGGCCAGCTCGACCACCCGGTGGTCCAGGTACGGGGTCCTGGTCTCCAGGCCGAAGGACATGGCCGCCCGGTCGACCTTGACCAGGATGTCGTCCGGCAGATACCCGGTCTGGTCCATGAACTGCATCCACTTGGTCGGGTCCAGGCCCGCGGGCGGGGTCCCGGGCTCGTCCATGTCCGTCTCCCGGGTCAGGAGCGCCCGGGGGTCGGGCCAGACCGAGGCCAGGCCGGAGTAGAACCGGGCGAGGTCCGGGGCCGAGAGCGCGGCGGCCAGCTTGTGGGCCTTGTCCCCGGCCAGCCTCTGTCTCAGCCCGGCCGGCAGGAGCGCCCCGAGCAGATCGTTGAGCCTGTCCCAGCCCCGGGGCGGCAGGGCCCTCAGGCACCCGGCCAGGGCCCGGCGCACGGGCCTGGGCCAGGGCCGGACCAGGGACCAGATGCGCGCGCCCCAGAAGTGCCGGTTGTACCCGGCAAAGACCTCGTCCCCGCCGTCCCCGGTCAGGCACACGGTCACCTGCTCGCGGGCCAGGCCGCAGACCAGGAGCGTGGGCAGCTGGGAGGGGTCGGAGAACGGCTCGTCGTATATCCGGGGCAGGTTTGGGATCAGGTCCAGGGCCCGGGCCGGGTCGGCCAGGAGCTCGGTGTGCTCCGTGCCCAGGTGTCCGGCGACCCCGGCCGCGTCCCTGGCCTCGTCGAACGCGGACTCCCTGAACCCGATGCTGAAGGTCCTGACCGGTCGGCTGCTCTGGGCCTGCATCAGGGCCGTGACCAGGGACGAGTCCAGGCCCCCGGAGAGCAGCGCGCCCAGGGGCGCGTCCGAGATCATCTGGCCCTTGACCGCGTCCAGGAGCAGGGCCTCCATGCGCTCGGCGGCCTGCTTCTCGTCGCCCTCAAAGGGCTCGGCCAGGCCGGCCTCCGCGGCCCGGGCCACGGACCAGTAGGCCTCGGGCCCGGACACGGACACCCCGTGGTCGGCCGCCCGGACCCGGAGCAGGCAGCCCGGGGGCAGCTTGAAGGCCTGTTCGTAGATGCAGTGGGGCGCGGGCACGCAGCCTCGGTTCAGGTACAGGCCCATGGCCCGGGCGTTGATTTGGGTCTTGAACCCCGGGTGCGCGCGCAGGGCCTTGAGCTCGGAGCCGAAGACCAGCCCGGCCGGGGTCAGGCCGTAGTACAGGGGCTTTTCGCCCATGCGGTCCCGGGCCAGATAAAGGACCCGCTCCCCGGCGTCCCACAGGGCCAGGGCGAACATGCCCCTGAACCTGGCCAGGGACCTGCGCACGCCCCAGGCGGCAAAGGCCGCGAGCATGACCTCGGTGTCCGAGCGGCCCTGCCAGGGCCGGGAGAGCGCGTTCGGGGCCTGTTCCAGGTCTCGGCGCAGGTCCTGGAAGTTGTAGACCTCGCCGTTGCAGACCAGGACCAGGCGGTTGCCCGGCCCGGCCATGGGCTGGGCCCCGGTGGGCCCGGGGTCGATGATGCTCAGGCGCCTGTGGCCCAGGCCGAGCCCGGCCTCGGGATCGACAAAGACCCCGCGGTCATCCGGGCCCCGGTGCCCGAGGACCTCGGACATGGCCCTGGCAAGGTCCGTGAGCCGGTTCGGCTCCGGCCAGGCCCCGGGTTCGAGTATGCCGGAAATACCGCACATTTCCAGGCTTCTTAGCAAGCCTGGCCAGGCGAGCGCAAACCCTTTTTCCCGGGCCGGGACGAACGCACAAGGGCCCGGAGGGGGTTCATTCCCTCCGGGCCCCCGCGTTTATGGGCCGACAAGCTCTTGCGGCGCGGCCGATCAGGCGGCGCGCCGCAAAAAAGAGGAGCTAGACCTCTTCGACGGTTATGGCGCCCTGCTCGCAGGTCTCGACGCAGGACTCGCAGCCCACGCACTCGTCCGCGTTTACGGGTTTGGCCTTTTCATTGACGATCTCGTAAACCTCGGACGGGCAGATGTCCGCGCACTCGCCGCAACCAATGCATTTGTCTTCGTCGATGGTGATTTTCCAAGCCATGGTTTTCCTCCTAAAATTATTTGGCGGCCACAAGGCATTGAAATACAAGGCGAAATACCGGCTGGCCTAGGGCCGGAACCTTGCCTCGATACGTTTGTGGGCGTTTCCCGAAAACGCTTTAACAGACCGGGGCAATGGAGGCAATGGAAAAAGAAGCCGAAGCGGTGAACAATGTCGCCCGCCGGGCCCGGGGCCCGAAGCCTTGCCCCGGCAGGTCCTTTTTATTACATTGCGCCCATGTTTTCGCCCCGGCGGCTTTTGGCATACGGCCTTGCGCTGCTTCTCGGGCTCGCGCCCGCCTGCGGGCCGACCGCGGCCAAGGCCCCGGCCGAGGTAAAGGTCCCGGCCGGGGGGCGGGACCTGGCCGGGCTGTTGGCCGGGCTCCTCAAGGAGCAGTACCCGGCGCTCAAAAAGTTGTACGCGCCCCCGCCGGACGCGCTCTTCGGCCGTTACGCCCTGGAGATAGCCAGGGAGCCGGCCGTGCTGCACCTGGCCGAGGGGGTGACCGCGTTTTCCGCCCAGGGAGACGGCCTGGCCGCGGGCCTGGAGAACGGAAACGTCCTGGTCTGGAGCGCCTGGCCCTGCCCGGGCCTTTCCCTGCCCCTGGCCGGCCCGGTCCGGGTCCTGGCCTTTTCCCCGCAGTCGCGCTTTTTGGCCGCCTGCTCCGAGGCCGACCGCCTGGTCCGGGTCTTTGACCTTGGGCGCTGCGCCAGGGTCCGGGACCTGGACCTGGGCTCAGAGCCCGTGCTGGCCGCTGTCTCGGGCAAGGCCGAGGCCCTGGCCGTGGCCGGGGAGGACAACTCGATCTGGGCCGGACCGGCCCAGGGCCCCCTGGCCAGGCTGGAGGTCCTGGACCTGGCCCCGGTGGGCCTGGGCTTTTCGCCCGGCCAGGGCCTGCTCCTGGCCGTGGACCAGGCCGGGACCACGACCGCCTGGAACCTGAGACAGGGCTCGCGCGTGGACCGCTTCCGCATACCGGGCGGCCCCTTTGTCCGGGCGCGCTTCAGCGCCGGGCTCATCGGCCTTGAGCGGCCCTCGGGCGAAGAGCTGTTCTGGGACCTGGTCCGGGGCGGCCCGGCCCCCGAACCGAACGAGCTGCGGCGGTTTTTTGTCCGCGACCGGGTCCTGTACTACAAGACCTTCAAGGATCTGCCGGTCAGGAAGGCCCACCTGGGCCCGGTCAGGCTTGGGGCCGAGTACTGTGCGCAGCGCGGCGCGATCCTGGTCCGCGACCTGGACGGCCGCAGCCGCTGCTTCGACGCCGGGCAGGGCCGGCCCGGGCCCTGCCCCGGGGACTGCGCCTGGCAGGCCCTGGACCTGGACCAGGACGGCCGCTTTAAGATCAACGGCCGGGGCTACGCCCTGGCCGACGCCGTGTACCAGCGCGAGCACGACAGGCTGTTGTGCCGCAGGGTCCCGGGCGGGGCCTATTACCTGTGGTGGGTCAAGGCCGAGCGGCCGGACTGGTACGACCCCCTGCCCGGGCACCTGCCCGAGCGGGCCACGATCCTGGACTGCGGGCAGATCGGCTGGACCCCCCTGGACCTGCCCGCGGATATGCCCTAGTCTGGCCCGGCAATGGAAAAGAGACCGAAAACCAAGGTCCGGTCCGAGAGCGGACCCCAGGCCGGACCCGGCCGGGCCAAGAGGCCCGCGCCCCCCTCGGCCGGGCCCGGGAAAGGGCTCAAGCCCCTTTCGCCCAAGGACGACGAAAAGGCCCGGGCCGCTGAGGCCCGGGCCGTCGATATCGAGGCCGCCTCGCGTCGCTTCGTGCGCCGGTTCGTGATCCTGGGTCTTGTCGGCCTGCTGTTCTGCGCCGGCCAGGTCCTGCGCCTGAACAACCACCGCCGGCAGGTCGTGCGCCTGGACGCGGCCATAGCCGGGCTGTACGAGACGGCGCTCGGGTCCGACAGCGGGGAGTCGCCCTTTGGCCGGCTCCAGTTCGAGAGGGGCAAGCTCCTGGCCGGCTCGGTCAGGGGCATAGACGTGCTGGGCCTGCTCCAGTCCATGAGCAGATACGCCCCGGAAAGCCTGCGCCTGGAGGGCCTGAACCTCAGCGGCGAGTACGGCGCGATCCGGGGCCAGATAGGCTCGAAGCCGGAGCTCGAACGCTATCTGAAGGACCTCGAGCCGGACCCGGGGTTCGCCTTTGTCCTTGAGCGGGACGAGCAGGCGGCCGGGGCCCTGGACTTCATCCTCAGGGTGGAGGCCAAATGAGCGGGAGGGCGTTTTTTTGGACCAAGTGGCCGGGGCCGCGCCAGGCCAGGTTCTTCAGGCTGGCCCTGTCCTGCTGGGCCGGTCTGCTGCTCGTGGCCTGGGCGGGCCTGGTTCTGGGCACGGCCGACAGCCGGGAGTCCATCATCGAGCTCAAGGAGACCTACTCCCGGGTGGCGCCCATGGTCTCCGAGGTCCTGGCCCTTAGGGCCAAGGAGGCCCCGGTGGTCGACCTGGACCCCAGGGAGACCTTTGACTTCGTGGTCCACGACCTGGGCCTGGACCCCAGGCTGGGCCAGGTGCGCGAGGTCGGCATCGGCGAGGGCGCCCCGGCCGTGCAGGCCTCCCTGGAGGCCCTGGACCTGGCCCAGCTTTCGGACCTGCTCCAGGACCTGAGGGACCGGGGCGGGCTCAGGACGATATCCTTTGCCCTGGAGCGCCGCTTCGAGGACCCCAGCCTGGCCGACGTGAACATGATTCTGGCCCACTGAGGCCGGAGGACCCGTGGCTGACCACAGGCAGACATCCAAGCCGGGCGGAACATTGCGCGCCCTTGCCTGGCCGGCCCTGGCCGTGCTCGGTTTTTTGGTCGGCCTGCTCCTGTTCACGCCCTGGGCCAAGGTCTGGGGCGACTACCTGCGCCGGGCGGACCAGAGCATGCCCTCCCTTGCCCTGGACTGGGAGTCCATCGACCGGGCCGGGCCCCTGAGCTTCAGGCTGCTCAACCTGTCCATCGCTTTAGGCCGCAACCGGATGCCCCTGAACATCCGTTCGGCCGAGGTCCGGCTGGGGCTCTCGCCCCTGGCCGACATCCGCATCGACACCGGGCCGGACCTGCACGTCCTGGCCTTCGGGGACAAGGCCGTGGAGCTCAAGGGCGAGCTCAACCTGGCCTCGGTCACCGGGTGCGGGGACATGGCCGGAAACCTGAAGATCAAGGGCAAGGCCGAGCTCCCGGAATGGGGGGAGTTCCCGGACAGGGGCTGGCTGGAGCTGCGCGCCGGAGAGATGACCCTGGCCAGGTCCCTGGTCTGCAAGGGCTTCGAGCTCCTGGTCCAGTTCGAGGGCGACCGCCTGGCGGTCAAGACCCTGAGCCTCAGGGAGCCGGTGGAGATCATGGCCCAGGGCCGCCTGGACGTGGACCGCGAGCTCTTCTGCCGCTCCTCGTACCTGATCTCCGGGGACATGACCGTGGCCGGGGTCCGGACCCCGTTCAGCCAGTCCGGCAGGCTCGAGGCCTTTCTCGGGAGCGGCTGGTAGATGGAGCGCGACGCGGCCGGGCAGGGGAGCGGCCGGGGCTTCAAAGGTTTTTTGGCCCTCCTGCTCAAGCTCGGCCTGGCCGGGGCCTGCCTGGTCTACGCCTTTTGGGACGTTGACCCCGCGAGACTGATCTCGGCCTTTGGCCGCTACAGCCCGCTCAGGATAGCCGCGGCCCTGGGCTGCGTGCTGCTGATCCTGGCCCCGCCGGGCCTGAGGCTCATGGGCCTGTGCCGGGGCGAGGCCGGGTTCGGGGCCAGCCTCTCGGCCGTTGTCCTGGGCCTGGGCGTGAACAACATCCTGCCCGCCAGGATGGGCGAGGTGGCCAAGGCCGTCTACCTGCGCCGGGCCGCGGGCATGACCCTGGCCCGGGGCATGGTCGCGGTCTTCTGGGAGCGCTTCCTGGACCTGAACGCCCTGCTGTTCATGGCCCTTTGCGCGGCCCTGCTCATGGACCTGGGCCTGGCCGTGTATCCCCTGCTGGCCGTTGTCCTCGGGCTGTGGCTCTTCGTGGTCCTGAACCGGGTCCGGCCCGGAGCGGTCGCCTGGCTGGTCCACCGCCTGCCGGGCGAGCGGCTGAGGCTCTTGGCCTCCGAGGTGCTCATGGTCCTGGGCGAGCGCCTGGGCCTGCGCCTGGGCCTGGCCCTGGTCCTGCAGACGGTCCTGGTCTGGCTGGTCTATGCGGCCATGACCGTCCTGGTTTTGTGGTGGGTCGCGGGCCTGGGGTTAAGTTTGCCGGAGTTGTTGACGATTTTCATAGCAGGCACCCTGGGCCTGGCCCTGCCCTCCTCGCCCGGCGGGCTGGGGGTCTACGAGGCGGCCGTGGTCGCCTCCCTGGGCTGGTTCGGGGTGGCCAAGACCGAGGCCCTGGCCGCGGCCCTGGTCCTGCACATGGTCCAGTACCTGCCCACCACCCTGTGGGCCGTGGGGGTCATGGTCAGGACCGGGCTGGGGCCCAGGCAGCTCGGCAGGGACTGAAGACCGGGCCGGCCGGTTTTTTCGCGCATCAGGAGCGATGAGCAATGAACCTTGCCTCAAACAGGACGATCCCGGCCCTCGGCCTGCTCGCGCTGGCCGTCCTGGTCCTGGCCCCGGGCCCGCTCTGGGCCCTGGAGCCGACCCCGGCCGTCCAGGAGCGGGTCAGGCAGGAGGTGGACAGGCCCGAGGCCCTCAAGGCCCTTAAGGCCCTGCCGGCCCCTGAGCCGGTCAAGCCGGTTCCGGCCGCGGCCCGCAAGGCCAAGGACGGGCCGGTCCAGGCCAACCTGGAGAACCTGCCGCTCAAGGACTTCATCCGCTTCGTGGGCCAGTTCACGGGCAAGAGCGTGGTCTTCCGCGAGGAGTCCGTGCCCGACACCAAGGTCACGCTCATATCCGGCCAGGCGGCCAACGAGCCCGAGCTCATGGCCATATTCCACCAGGTCCTGCAGAGCGCGGGCCTGTACGCGGTGCTCAAGGCCGGGGTGATCTACGTCCTGCAGGCCGAGCAGGCCAGGGCCGTGCAGGCCGGGCTGAGCAGCAAGCCGGGCAAGGGCCCGGACGAGGAGCTGGTGACCACGGTCCTCAGGCCCGGCCGGGTCTCGGCCGCCGAGGCGGCCAGGCTCATGGCCCCGTTCAAGTCCGAGTTCGGCGTGCTCAGCGCCGTGCCCAGGTCCAACGCCCTGCTCATCAAGGACACCCGCTCCAGGGTCAGGGAGATGATCCGGCTGATCGGCGCGCTGCCCGCGGCCGGCCCGGCCTACAAGACCGAGGTGGTCGGCCTGCAGAGCGCCGACGCCCTCGAGGCCGCGGCCAAGGTGGACCGCTTCTACCAGGACCTGACCCGCCAGGGGACCATAGGCCGGGCCCCGGCGGTCTTGGCCGTGGACTGGACCAACAGCGTCATTGTCGCCGGGACCCGGGCCCAGGTGGACGGGGCCAGGAACCTCCTGCTCCAGCTGGACAACCCGCGGCGCTCGCAGTCCAACATCAAGGTCTACCGGCTCAAGAACGCCAAGGCCGCGTCCGCGGCCGAGGTCCTTTCGGCCCTTGTCTCCGGCCAGGTCCCCGAGGGGGTCAGGTCCAGGCCCTCGGAGACCTGGTACCGGGTCTCGGCCGACCCGGACACCAACTCGATCATCGTCATGGCCGACCCGGCGCAGCTGGCCAGGGTGGACGAGGTCGTGGCCAAGATCGACGCCCCGCTGGACCAGGTCTTTGTGGAGGCCCTGATCATGGAGACCTCGCTGTCCAACTCGCGTTCCTTCGGGGTCAAGTGGATATTCGGCCAGGGCGGGGGCAGCCTGGTGGGCAACGTGGACTACCTCACGGCCCAGTCCGCCTCGGGCTTTTCCGAGCCCATCCTGACCGGCAACGCCATAAGATACGGGGACAAGACCTTCCGGAGCATCAGCGCCCTGGCCGACTGGGCCAAGGGCGTGGGCGAGTTCAACGTCCTGTCCGCGCCCCAGATCATGACCCTGGACAACTCCGAGGCCGAGATATTCGTGGGCCAGCGCCGGGCCTTCAAGACCAGCGAGAAGTCCGGGGCCGACGGCGGGGCCGTGGTCAACACCTTCGACTACCGGCCCGTGGGCGTGAAGCTCAAGGTCACCCCGCACATAAACCCGGACAACAACCTGGTGCGCATGGAGATAGAGCAGGAGTACAAGACCGTGGCCAACGACGCCCGCTTCGACCAGCCCGTGACCCTGGACAGGGACACCCGCACCGAGGTAGTGCTCGTGGACGGCTCGACCATGATCATCAGCGGCATGGTGGACTCCACCCAGGCCGGGCAAAAGGCCGAGAAACCCGGCTGGTTCGGGTCCAAGAAGGCGGACCAGGCCTCCGGGGCCAAGCGCACGCTGATGATCTTCCTCTCGGCGCGCATAGTCAGGACCAAGGAGCACGCCGAGATAATCAGCCGCGAGAAGATGGAGGCCTTTGAGCAGGACCGGAGGCGGCGGGAGGAGTTGTACCAGAGCGAGTTCGGGCAAGCCCAGCCCAAAACCGGGACCCGGGAAGCGGAAAACTAGGGTCCCTCCAGGAGCGCGGCCAGCAGATGCCTATCCCCTTCATTGACTTGAAGGCCCAGTACCGTCGGATACAGGACACGGTCCACAGGAACATCGAGGCGGTCCTCGAACACGGCAGATACATAATGGGCCCGGAGGTCGAGGCCCTGGAGGCGCGCCTGGCCGCCTACGCGGGCGCGCGCCTGGCCGTGGGCTGCGGCTCGGGGACCGACGCCCTGCTCATGGCCCTCATGGCCCTTAACGTGGGGCCCGGCGACGCGGTGTTCACCACCTCCTTCACCTTCATGGCCACGGCCGAGGCCCCGGCCCTGCTCGGGGCGACCCCGGTGTTCGTGGACATAGACCGGGCGACCTTCAACCTGGACCCCGCGGCCCTCGGCCGGGCCATAAGGGCGGTCAAGGACAACGACCGCGGGCTGCATCCCCTGCCCAGGGTCGGCGGCCTTGCGCCCAAGGCGGTCGTCGCCGTGGACCTCTTCGGCCTGCCCGCGGACTATCTGGCCATCGAGGCCGCGTGCCAGGCCCACGGCCTGGCCCTGATCGAGGACGGGGCCCAGTCCTTCGGCGCCGAGTACATGGGCCGCAGGGCCTGCTCCTTCGGCCGGGTGGCCTGCACCTCGTTCTTTCCGGCCAAGCCCCTGGGCTGCTACGGCGACGGCGGCATGTGCTTCAGCAATGATTCCGACCTGGACGCCCTGCTGCGCTCCATCCGGGTCCACGGCCAGGGCCGGGACAAGTACGAGAACGTGCGCCTGGGCCTGAACGCGCGCCTGGACACCATCCAGGCCGCGGTGGTCCTGGCCAAGATGGAGGTCTTCGACCAGGAGCTCGAGCTCAGGCAACAGGTTGCCCGACGCTACAACGAGCTCTTGTCCGGGGCCGAGAGCCTGGTCCTGCCCAGGGTCCCGGAGGGCAGCGTCTCGGCCTGGGCCCAGTATACGCTCCTGGCCGAGAGCGAGGCCCACCGGGCCCGGCTGATCGAGGCCCTTGCGGCCCGGGGCGTGCCCACGGCCCTGTACTACCCCCGGCCCCTGCACCTCCAGGCGGCCTTTGCCGGCCTGGGCTACGTCCGGGGCGAGCTGCCGGTCTGCGAGGAGTTCAGCGCCCGGGTCTTCAGCCTGCCCATGCACCCCTACCTCGACCCGGAGGACCAGGAGAGGGCGGCCTCGGCCATTCTGGCCGCGTGATGGACAAGACCCGGGCCGCGGGTTTAAGGTCCGGGACATGACCGGCGTGCGCGCGATGCTCTCCCGGGCCGCCTGGCCCCTGGCCCTGGGCCTGGGCGCGGCCTTTCTGGTCACCGGGTTCTTCGACCGGCCCGAGGAGGTCCACCTGCAGGCCGGCGGCGAGGCGCTCAACGCCCGGCCCCTGACCGTGGACGGCGAGCCCCCGGAAAGGATCATCCTGGAGAAGAACATCCTCAAGCTGGGCTCGTCCCTGTCCGCCCTGCCCCTGTCCGGGGTCGAGGCCTTCACCGGCCGGGACCCGGCCAACTGGAAGATAATGGCCGTGGTCAGCGGGGCCAACCCCATGGCCATGCTGGAGATCAACGGCCGCTCCGCGACGCTCAGGCCGGGCCAGGAGATATACAACTGGATACTGGAAGAGATAACCCCGACCGACGTTGTCTGGCGCTCGGGCCTGACCGAGCGCAGGGTGCCCCTGTTCCAGCAGGGGACCGGCGAGGCCCCGGTCCTGGAGCTCCGCCAGGAGGTCGAGCGGACCCGGCCCTGAGCCTCAGAACGGCCTCTTGCAGGCCAGGGGCATGCGCCAGCCGGTCCCGAAGGAACGCTCCCTGATCTTGATGCCGGGCACGGCCTGGCGGCGCTTGAACTCGGCCGCCGCGACCATGGCCAGGACCCGGCGCGCGGTGGCCGGATCGAACCCGGCCGTGGCAATGGCCTCCGCGCCCAGGCCCTTTTCGATGTGCAGCCTGAGTATCTCGTCCAGGACCTCGTAGGCCGGCAGGCTGTCCCGGTCGGTCTGGCCGGGCCTGAGCTCGGCCGAGGGCGGCTTTTTCAGGATCGCCTCGGGAATGGTCTGGCCCAGCTTTTGGTTGATCCAGCGGGCCAGGGCGTAGACCGCGGTCTTGGGCAGGTCCGAGATGACCGCCAGACCCCCGGCCATGTCCCCGTAGATGGTGCAGTAGCCCACGGCCAGCTCGCTCTTGTTGCCCGTGGTCAGGACCAGGCCGCCCAGCTTGTTGGACAGGGCCATGAGCAGCACGCCCCGGATGCGGGCCTGGATGTTCTCCTCGGTCACGTCCCTTTGCCGGTCGGCAAAGGCCTCGGCCAGGGCGGACTCAAAGGCGTTCATCACCCCGCGGATGGGCAGGATCAACGTCTCGATCCCCAGGTTCGCGGCCAGGACCTTGGAGTCGTCCAGGCTCCCGGGGCTGGAGAAGGGCGAGGGCATGAGCACGCCCAGGACGTTTTTCGGACCCAGGGCCTGGCTGGCCACGGCCGCGGTCACGGCCGAGTCCACGCCCCCGGACAGCCCGACAATGGCCCGCGAAAACGAGCTCTTGGCGAAGTAGTCGCCCAGGCCCAGGATCAGGGCCCGCCAGGTCTCGGACTCCCGGCCGAAGTCGTCGTCCCGGATCGTCCCCGGCCCGGCCTCCGGGTCGAGAACCAGGACGTCCTCGGCAAAGGCCGAGGCCCGGGCCACGAGCTCCCCGGACCGGGAAAAGGCGCAGCTGCGGCCGTCAAAGACCAGGTCGTCGTTGCCTCCGACCTGGTTGCAGGAGACAAAGGCCGCGCCGTGTTTTTTGGCCGCGGCCGAGAACAGGGCCTCGCGCAGGGCCTGCTTGCCCAGGGAGAAGGGCGAGGCGGCCAGGTTGAGAAGGACCGCGGGCGAACGTTGCGCGGCCTCTTCCAGGGGGTCGCGGCGGTAGTTGCGCCGGGGCCAGAACCCCGCGTCGTTCCAGGCGTCCTCGCACACGGTCACGGCCAGGACCCGGCCCTTTAAGTCCAGAAACCCCGGGCCCTGGCCGGGCTCGAAGTAGCGCGCCTCGTCGAACACGTCGTAGGAGGGCAAAAGGGTCTTGTGAAAGGACCCCTTCACCTCCCCCTGCTCAAGCCACAGGCCGGAGTTGAACAGGGGCTTGCCCTGGCCCGGGTTGGCCTCGATCGAGCCGACCAGGACCGGGACCAGGCCCCTGAGGTCCCTGGCCAGGTCCCGGGCCGCTTGGCCGCACTTCTCGGCCAGGCCTTGGAGCAGGAGCAGGTCCCTGGGCGGGTAGCCCAGAAGGGCCAGCTCCGGGGTCAGGCAGAGGTCCGCGCCCAGGACCGCGGCCTTTCGGGCCGCGGCCAGGATGCGCCGCGCGTTTCCCTCCAGGTCGCCGACCACGGGGTTGACCTGGAGCAGTCCGATCTTCATTTTCGATGTTTAGCCCATGGCGGCGGCAAGGGCAATGCGGCCTATGCTTTCCGGCCCGGGCCTGCTAGTCTCCGGCGAATGGCTCAGGACACCGACGCGCTGCGCTTCTTTCTCCCCGGGCCGGACCGGACAGGACCCCGGATCAGGCCCCGGATCAGGCCCGTTTTTCTGGCCTACCTGGGCTGCCCGGGCCGCTGCCTGTTCTGCGCCCAGCATTTGCAGACCGGCCGGGGAGTGGTCGGCCCGGAGCAGGCCTACGAGTCCCTTGAGCAGGACCTGGCCCGGGCCGCCGAGGCCGGGGACCGGCCCTTTGAGCTGGCCTTTTACGGCGGGACCTTCAGCCTGCTGCCCGGGGACTGGACGGCCCGTTTCCTGGGCCTGGCCGCGGCCTACAAGCGGCGGGGCCAGGTCTCCCGGGTGCGCTGCTCGACCCGGCCGGACGCCGTGGACCCGGGGCTGCTGGCCGAGCTCGGGGACCTGGGTCTCGACCTGGTCGAGCTCGGGGTGCAGAGCTTCGACGACCAGGCCCTTGCGGCCTCGGGCCGGGGCTATTCCGGACGCACGGCCCTGGAGGCCTGCCGCATGGTCCGGGAGGCGGGCCTGGGCCTGGGCGTGCAGCTCATGCCCGGCCTGCCCGGGGACCGGCCGGGCGTGTTCGCCGCGGACGCGGCCCTGGCCGCCGGGCTCAGGCCCGAGTGCGCCAGGCTCTACCCCTGCCTGGTCATCCGGGGCACGGCCCTGGCCGGGCTCTGGGAGCGCGGCCGGTACCGGCCCTGGGACCCGGAGCGGACCGTGCTCGAGCTGTCCCGGGCCCTGCCCGTGTTGTGGTCCGCCGGGGTCGCGGTCATCCGCATGGGGCTCGCGCCCGAGGCCGGGCTCGTTGAAAACCTCCTGGCCGGGCCCTGGCACCCGGCCCTCGGCCAGTCGGTCCGGGCCCGGGTCCTGCTCGACGCGGTCCGGGCCAGGGTCCTGGAGCTGGGCCGGGCGCCGAGGCGGCTGCGCGCGCCCGCCAGGCACAGGGGCGAGATATTGGGCCACGGCCGGGAGCTGGCCGGGGACTATGCCGGGCTCGGGCTTTGGCCCGGCGGGCTTTTGTTCTGGGACCAGGACTTCTTTGAGCTGGACTAGGGCCGTCCGGCCGGAAAAAATGTTCGGCCCGGCGGTTTCCAAGCGCCGGGAAAACCGCTATCAGGTACCGAGCCGGCAACCAAAACCGGACCAAGCAATGGCGGAACTCTTGCGCGCGGCCAGGGCCGCGGTAATGACCCCGGACAGGCCGTTCATCCAGGACGCGGCCATAATCCACGACCAGGGGCGCATCCTGGAGGTCGGGACCTACGCCGCCCTGGCCAGGGGCTTTTCAGGGCCGGTCAGGGACCTGGGCGAGGCGACCGTGGCCCCGGCCCTGATCAACGCCCACAGCCACCTGGAGTTCTCGGGCCTGCGCGGCCGGGCCCCCTCGGGCCGGGGCTTCGCGGCCTGGGTCACGGGGCTTATGGCCGCGGCCGGGCGCGGCTTCGACTCGGAGGCCGTGAAATCCGCCTGCCTTGAGCTGGCGGACAGCGGCACGGCGTTCGTCGCCGACACCGCCACCAGGAACGCCGAGGCCGTGGCCGGGATCCTTGACGATTCCGGCCTTTTTTTTGTGCTCTTCGTGGAGGCCGTGGGCCACGGCCCGGGCAGGCCGTATCCCGCGGACCTGCTCGACCGCGCCTGGGGCCGCGGCCGCGCGGCCGCGGCCGGGCACGCCCTGTACTCGACCAGCCCCGAGGCCCTGCGCCGGGCCAGGGACCAGAGCAGGCGCAGGGGCCTGCCCTTTTCCCTGCACCTGGCCGAGCACCGGGACGAGGAAAACATTCTTCTGGACGGCTCGGGCCTTTTTGCCGATATATTGAGAGACAGGGGCCTGCTCAAGGGCTTTGTCCCGCCGGGCAAGACGCCCCTGGCCTACGCCCTGGAGCTCGGGCTCTTGGACCCCGGGGTCCTGGCCGTGCACTGCGTGCGCCTGTCGCGCCGCGAGGTGGCGGACCTGGCCCGAACCGGGGCCAGCGTGTGCCTGTGCCCGCGCAGCAACGCCTTCATCGGCGTGGGCCGCGCGCCGTGGGAGGACCTGGTCCGGGCCGGGGTGAACGTCTGCCTGGGCACGGACTCCCTGGCCTCCAACACGGACCTGAACCTCTGGAACGAGGCCCGATATCTGGCCGAGCGCTTTGACGGGCCCCTGGACCTGGCCGGGGCGCTTCGGCTGGTCACCGCGAACCCCGCCCGGGCCCTGGGCCTGGAGCGGGACTTCGGCAGCCTGGCCCCGGGAAAGAGGGCCCTGTTCAGCGTGGTGCCCGAGGCCCTTTCGCGGGCCCTGGGCCGGGCGGCCTAACCAATGCCCACAGGGGACGACGACATGCAGTGGCTGCACAAGGACTTGTTGGACGTGTCCCAGCTCTCGACCCGGGAGGTCGCCTCGCTGTTCGAGACCGCCCGCTACTTCCGGGAGATAAACTCCAGGTCGGTGAAGAAGGTCCCCACGCTCAGGGGCAAGAGCGTGGTCCTGTTCTTCGCCGAGCCGAGCACCAGGACCAAGACCTCCTTTGACGTGGCCGGAAAGCGGCTCTCCGCGGACACCTTTTCCCTGTCCGCGACCGGCAGCAGCCTGAAAAAGGGCGAGACCCTCAAGGACACCGCCCTGACCCTCCAGGCCATGAGCCCGGACGCCATCGTCATCCGTCACTCGTCCAGCGGGGCGGCCCAGTTTCTGGCCGAGCGCCTGGACTGCTGCGTGATAAACGCCGGGGACGGCCGCCACGCCCACCCGACCCAGGCCCTGCTGGACGCCTTCACCCTGTCCGAGGCCTGGGGGGGGTTCAAGGGCAGGACCCTGCTCATCCTGGGCGATGTCGCCCACAGCCGGGTGGCCAGGTCCAACGTCATCCTGCTGGACAGGCTCGGGGTCAAGGTCAGGCTCTGCGGCCCGCGCACCCTGATGCCCTCCGGGGTCGAGACCTGGCCGGTCGGCGTGCACCGCGACCTGGACCAGGCCGTGCGCGGCGTGGACGCGGTCATGTGCCTGAGGCTCCAGCTCGAGCGCCAGCAGGCCGGGCTGCTGCCGGACCTGCGCGAGTACGCCAGGCTCTTCGGCCTCGGCCGCAGGCACCTGGACCGGGCCGCAAAGGGCGCCTTTGTCATGCACCCGGGCCCGATCAACCGGGGCGTGGAGATCGACTCGGATCTGGCCGACAGCCCGGAGAGCCTGATCCTGGAGCAGGTGGCCGGCGGCCTGGCCGTGCGCATGGCCCTGCTGTTCCTTTTCCTGAGCAGAAAGACCAACGAATAGGAGGAGCCGATGTCCGGATGCCAACTCGCGGTGCGCGGCGCGACCCTGCCGGACGGCAGGGGCAAGGGCCGCAGGGTGGACCTCCTGGTGGCCAGGGGCAAGGTGTTGGAGCTCGCGCCCGCGGCCGGGAAGACCCCGGCCGGCGAGGCCGAGGAGATCGACGCCTCGGGTCTGGTTCTCCTGCCCAGCCTGACCGACGCCCACACCCACCTGCGCGAGCCGGGATACGAGTACAAGGAGGACATCGCCTCCGGGCTCTCGGCCGCGGCCCACGGCGGGTTCGGCAACGTCATGTGCATGGCCAACACCAACCCGGTCAACGACAGCGCCTCGGTCACCGAGCTCATGCTCGACCGGGCGAAAGACTCCTGGCCGCGCGGCCCCAGGCTGTTTCCGATCGGGGCCCTGACCAGGGGCCTGGCCGGCAGGGAGCTGGCGCCCATGGCCGAGCTGGCCGAGGCCGGGTGCGTGGCCTTTTCCAACGACGGGGTTCCGGTGTCCAGCTCCGAGGTCATGCGCCGGGCCATGGAGTACGCCTCGGACCTGGGCAGGCGGGTCATCGACCACTGCGAGGACCCGTCCATGAACCCGGCCTCGGGGGTCAACGACGGGGTCTTGTCCGGACGCCTGGGCCTGGACGGCCAGCCGGACGTGGCCGAGACCATCCAGGCGGCCAGGGACGTGCTCCTGGCCGAGTACCTGGACCTCCCCGTGCACCTGGCCCACGTGTCCTGCCGCAGGACCGTGGAGCTCATCGCCTGGGCCAAGTCCCGCGGGGTCAGGGTCACGGCCGAGACCTGCCCGCACTACCTGCTGCTGACCGAGGAGCGGGCCGCGGGCTTCGACTCCCTGGCCAAGGTCAACCCGCCCCTGCGCACCAGGGACGACGTGCTGGCCCTGCGCCAGGCCGTGCGCGAGGGGGTGGTGGACATCTTGGTCACGGACCACGCCCCGCACGCGGACTGCGAAAAGGAGGTCGAGTTCGACGCCGCGCCCTGCGGGGTCTGCGGCCTGGACACGGCCCTGGCCCTGACCTGGACCCTGGTCCGGGAGGGCGAGCTCACGGCCGGGGACCTGGTGCGGCTGTGGGCCGAGGCGCCCTGCGGCCTGTTCGACCTGCCGCTCAACCGCTTCAGGCCCGGGGACCCGGCGGACTTCGTGCTCTTCGACCCCGGCCGGTCCTGGCTGGTCTGCCCGGACAGCCTGCATTCCAAGGCCGCCAACACCCCGTTCTTGGGCCGGACCCTGGAGGGCCGGGTCAGGGCCCATTTTCTCGGGGGCAGGAAAATTGTATGATCAATCATCAGCTTGAAAAACGCGGCCGCAACGCGGCCGGCGACGATGAAAACGGAGGACGCCCCATGGGCCAGCCATTCAAGGACGCGGTGGGCATCTGCAAGACCATCATGCGCAACGGCTATGACGCGTACGTGGTCAACGCCAGGCTCCAGGAGCTGACCCTGGAGGGCCCGGACCGGGAAAGCGCCCTGGACATCTGCACCGAGCTGGGCCTGGAGGACCTGCGCAGGCTGTTCCCCGGGGTCCAGGCCTCGGCCGAGGAGACGGTCACCGGGACCCTGGGCCAGGCCGGGGTCACCTACTACTTCTACCCGGCCGACGTGGCCGACGCCGCCCATCCGGACGAGACCGTGGCCCTGTTCACGCCCAGGATGCTCAAGGTGCTGGAGAAGAAGGGCGAGACCCCGCTGTCCTCGGTCTGCCCGCTGATCCCCAGGGCCAAGGACATGTACGAGGGCTTCGCCGACCTGTCCGAGGGCTTTGTTAGCCTCAAGGGCCTGCCCGACCAGACCCTGAAGCGCGACTATGTCCTGGCCGTGCGCGCCCTGCGCTTTGCGGCCAACTACAACCTGGCCGTGGAGGCCAACACCTGGATGGCCATAGTGCGCGGGGCGCGCCGGGTCACGGACTACGTCTCGGTCTCCGAGATCATGGACGAGTGGCGCAAGGTCGAGGCCGAGAACATGTGGCTGTTCGCCAAGCTGCTCTTCGACTCCCAGATCATGCACTCGCTCATCCCCGAGATTGCGGCCCTGTCCCGGGTCAGGCAGATCAAGAACCCGGACGAGGGCGAGGAGAGCGTGCTCGACCACACCCTGGAGGTCATGCGCCGCTATCCCGAGGAGCTCCCCTATGACTGGTACGGGACCATGGCCTGCCTGTTCCACGACGTGGGCAAGCTGTACACCGCGGAGTACAGCAACGGCCAGTGGAGCTTTTTGCAGCACCACCGGGTCGGGGCCAAGGTCACGCGCAAGATACTGACCAGGCTGCGTTTCCCCCAGGAGGACATCGACCTGATCTGCTTTCTGGTCCGCCACCACATGCGCTTCCACTTCATGCTCACGGACAAGGGCATCCGGCGCTTCAAGAGCCTGGACGAGTACCCCAGGCTGATCGAGATATTCCGGGCCGACCTCAAGGCCAGAAACGGCAGCTACCGCGAGTTCAATCACAACATGAAGATGCTCGAACGCGCGGACATGCCCGAGGAGGTCCTGGAGCCCCTGCTCAACGGCAACGAGATCATGCAGGCCACCGGGCTCAGGCCCGGCCCGGCCGTGGGCGTGATGCGCGAGGCCCTGCTCAAGGCCCAGATCGCCGGGGACGTGACCGGCCCTGACGAGGCCCGGGAGTTCGTCAAGAGGTACAAGGACACCGAAAGGCTCGGATAGCGGCCGCCAGGGGCCTTGCCCCGGCCGCCGGGGGCCTTATCTATTGGCCGTGAACCTCCTGAACCTCACATTTTCCGAGCTCGAGGCCCTGGTCCGCGACGAGCTCGGCCAGCCCGCGTTCCGCGCCGCACAACTCTGGCAGTGGATGTGGCAAAAGGGCTGCCGGGACTTCGCGGAGATGACCAACCTGTCCAAGGACCTGAGGGCCGGGCTGGCCCAAAGGGTCGGGATCGTCTGGCCCGAGACCGTCCGGACCCTGGTCAGCCGCGACAACACGGTCAAGTTCCTGCTCAGGCTCTTTGGCGGCGCGCTCATCGAGAGCGTGCTCATCCCCGGGCCCGGACGGTTCACCCAGTGCCTGTCCACCCAGGCCGGCTGCGCCATGGCCTGCACCTTCTGCAACACCGGCCGCATGGGCCTGGAGCGCAACCTGAACCTGGCCGAGATACTCGGTCAGGTCCTGGTGGGCCGCAGGTACCTGGAGGACCACGGCCTGGACCCGCTCAAGAACCTGGTGTTCATGGGCATGGGCGAGCCGCTCCAGAACCTGGACGAGGTGCTCAGGGCCCTCAGCGCCCTGGGCCACCCCCTGGGCCTGGGCTTTTCCCCGCGCCGGACCACGGTGTCCACCGTGGGCCTGCCCGAGGGCCTGGAGGCCCTGGGCAGAAGCGGCCTGGCCCTGCCGGCCGTGTCCCTGCACGCCCCGAACCAGGAGCTGCGGGCCAGGATCATGCCCCGGGCCGCCCGGGTGCCCCTTTCCGAGCTCATGGCCTGCCTGGACCGCTACCCGCTCAGGCCCAGGGAGCGCATCACCTACGAGTACCTGCTGCTCAAGGGGGTAAACGACTCCCTGGACCACGCCCGGCAGCTGGCCCGGCTGCTCTCCGGACGCAGGTGCAAGGTCAACCTGATCGCCTTCAACCCCTGTCCGGGCATACCCTACCAGGCCCCGGACCAGGAGGCGGTCCTGGCCTTTGAGCGGCTGCTCTGGGACAAGGGCCTGACCGCGACCCTGCGCCGGGGCATGGGCCTGGACATCCAGGCCGCCTGCGGGCAGCTCAGGGCCCAGGCCGCATCTGTTGACAGCGGCCCCCAGATGTGCTGAACAGTTTTGAGGCCAGCGCCTTGCGGTATTGTCCGCTCGGCTTGGCCTTTGACAGATGAGCCCTTTCGGGTCCCCGCGCCAGCGGGGATAATTGGGAAGTCCGGTGGAAAACCGGCGCTGGCCCGCAACCGTGAGAGGGGACGAAAGCCGCATCAAGCCACTGCCCGGCGTCAAGGCCAGGGTGGGAAGGCGCGGCGAGTAGACTGATCCTCGAGCCGGGAGACCAGCCCGAAAGGATTTGGGCAACGGCTTCGAGGCAAAGCCTGGACGACGCGGGACCAAGCCCCCTTGCGGGCCGCCCCGCCATCGCCCCCTCGAGGCCTCCTCTTGAACCTGTTTCAAGAAGGAGGTTTTTCATGCGTTTTTTTCAGCTCCTGATGGTCTTGGTCCTGCTTGTCCCCTCCGGCCTGTGGGCCGGACAGAACGCCACCGGGAACAGCCCCGTTGACCAGGCCATGGTCTTCAACATGGACGAGGTCGTGGTCACGGGCGACCGCCTGGAAGAGGACGTCAACGACATCCCCAGAAACGTCACGGTCATAACCCGCGAGGACATCGAAAAGGCCCCGAGCAACGACATGGTCGACCTCCTGGCCCGGGAGGCCGGGGTCTATGTCCAGAAGACCCTGGCCTCCGACAAGAAGGCCGTGCTGGACATCCGCGGCCAGGGCGCCACGGCTACGAGCAACGTCCTGGTGCTCATAGACGGCCGGCGCTACAATCCCGTGGACTCCTCCGGGCCGGATTTGTCCTGCGTCAACCTGTCCCAGGTCGAGCGCATCGAGGTCATGCGCGGCGCGGGCGGCGTTATCTATGGAAACGGCGCCGTGGGCGGGGTCATAAACATCATCACCCGCAGGCCCGTGGAGGGCGTGGAGGGCCGGGTCTACGCCGGGTACGGCAGCTATCGGACCTCGGACGTCCAGGCCGGGCTGCGCGGCCGCAAACAGGGCTTCTCCTTCAGCCTGAACGCCGCGACCCACGACTCCCAGGGCTTCAGGGACAACGGCCAGCTGTACAAGGACGACTTTTCCGCGGACCTGGGCTTCGAGGTCGCGGACTGGCTGGAGCTCTCCACCCGCTTCTTCCACCACTCCGACTACTACGGCCTGCCCGGGAGCGTGGACCGCCAGCAGATCAAGGACCGGGAGAGGCGCAAGGAGACGACCCGGCCCGACGACTACGGCCGGACCACGGACAACCGGGCCGGGCTCGGGGCGCGCGTGGACCTGGACGACTGGGGCCGGCTGAGGGCCGATTTCGGGGCCCGGTTCCGGGAGAACCCCTACGACTGGTGGGGCGAGAGCAGCATCGACGAGAGGACCAAGGATTTTTCCCTGCTCTATGACAACGACTACCGGCTGCTGGGCAGGGACCACCTGTTCGAGGCCGGGGTGGACTACTATGTCTCGGACTACGAGTCCGGGAACGTTGGCTCGGAGCTCAAGAACGTGGTCCGGGAGAGCGGCGCGTTCGTGAACAACCGCTGGGCCCTGACCCACGACCTGAGCCTGCGCGCGGGCCTGAGGTTCGACCACTTCCACCTGCGCTCGGAAAACCTCGACGAGGCCACCTGGGACAACTACGCCCACGACCTGGGCCTGGTCTACTCCCTGGGCGATGCTGGCAGCGTGTACGCGAGCTGGGCCACGAGCTTCCGCTGCCCCAACGTGGACGAGCTGGGCTGGCAGTACGGGGACATCAGGCCCCAGAAGGGCCGGCACTACGAGGCCGGGGTCCGGCTCAGGCCCCTGGAGGACATGGAGCTCTCCCTGGCCCTGTACCGGGTGATCACCGAGGACGAGATCTATTACGACGGGACAAAGAACGACAACTACGACCAGACCACGGTGCGCGACGGCCTGGAGCTGGGTGCCAGGTGGCGGCCCTTGGACTGCCTGGGGCTTCGGGCCGGCTACGCCTTTATCGAGGCCAAGTTCGAGGAGTCCGGGGCCAGGGTGCCCCTGGTGCCCAGGCACCAGATCAATGTCGGCGCGGACTGGCGGATCATGGAGCCGCTCCTGCTCTCGGTCCAGGCCGCGTACCTGGGCTCCAAGTTCAACGGCAGCGACTACTACAACTACCGCTACGACAAGATCGGGGCCTACACCCTCGTTGACGCCAGGCTGGCCTATGAATACAAGATGCTTACGTTCTGCGCCGGGGTGAACAACCTCCTGGACGCCATGTACTCGACCCTGGCCTACGGTCAGGGCTACTACCCCATGCCCGGCCGGAACTTCTACGGCTCGGTCGAGTGCAGCTTCTAGGCCGGCCCGGACCGACGCACAGGGAGGGACGTGGAGTTCGAGGATTGCCGCATAGAGCGCACCGACAGGTATGTGCACGTGGCCTTTGGCCGGCCGCGCCTGGTCCTGAGCTCCGCGGTCCTGGGCGGCGGCCTGGTTACGGCCCGGCGGGCCGTGAACCTCAAGGTTGCGGCCAACAGGGGCCCGGACGCGTCCGGTCTCAAGTCCCCGGAACAGACCCTGGCCGGGTTCTGCCGGGACAGGGGCTGGGACGGCCCGGTCGTGGGCATGATGACCGCGGCCTCCATGGACTCCTTCAGGTCGGCCGTCTCGGGGCAAGGCGCGGACCGGGCCGCGGCCCTGGTCACCGCGGGCCTGAGCAACGCGCTTAGGGCCGGGGACCCGGCCGGGGCCCTGCCCATGGCCGCCGGGACCATCAACATCATCGTCCTGTGCGCTGCGGCCCTGCGGCCCGAGGCCATGGTCGAGGCCGTGCAGCTGGCCGCCGAGGCCAAGGCCGCGGCGCTCATGGACCTCGGGGTCAGGAGCCTGGCCACGGGCGCGTTGGCCACGGGCACGGGCACCGACAGCCTGGCCGTGGTCCAGGGCCCGGGCCCGGAGGCGCGCTACTGCGGCAAGCACCTGGCCCTAGGCCAGGCCGTGGCCCGGGCGGTCATGGACGCCCTGACCGATTCCCTGAAGCGCTGCGCGGGGAAGGGCCCGTGAGACCAAAGATCATTGTTGCGCCCCTTTTGTGCCTGGCCCTGTTGTGCCTGGCCGCGGCAGGCGGGCGCGGGCTCGTGGATCAGACCGGCCGCAGGGTGCTGGTCCCGGCGCGGCCCTGCCGCGTGGTCTGCCTGGCCCCGAGCGTGACCGAGATCGCCTTTGCCCTGGGCGGGGCGAAGCTCTTGGTCGGCGCGACCTCGTTCAGCGACCACCCGCCGGAGGCCCTGGCCCTGCCCAGGGTCGGGTCCTACGCCCGGCCGGACGTGGAGCGCATCCTGGCCCTGCGGCCGGACCTCTGCCTGGCGGTCAGGGACGGCAACCCGCTCGAGGTCGTGGATCGGCTCGAGGAGCTCGGCGTGCCGGTGTTCGCCGTGGACCCCCGAAGCCTGGCCGGGGTCGTGGAGGCCGTCCGGGCCGTGGCCCTGGCCCTGGGGCTCCCGGACCAGGGCGAGGTCCTGGCCCGGTCCATGGAGGCGCGCCTGGCCCGGGTGCGCGGGATCGCGTCCAGGGCCGGGTCCAGGCCCAGGGTCCTGTACCAGATCGGCGCCTCGCCCATGGTCACGGCCGGGACAGGGACCTTCATGCACGAGATGATCGGTCTTGCCGGGGGCGAGAACGCGGCGGCCGGCCTGGCCGGGTATCCGGTGCTCTCCTGGGAGGAGGCGGTCAGGCTCTCGCCCGAGGTGGTCATTGTGCCCAGCATGCCCCGCGAGGGCGGCCTGGACGAGACCCTGCGGCGCTGGCGCGAGTGGCCCGGGGTCCCGGCCGTGGCCGCGGGCAGGATATACGCCGCGGACTCGGACCTCCTGGACCGGCCCGGGCCCAGGCTCGTGGACGGGCTGGAGCTTCTGGCCAGGCTGATCCATCCCGAGCTCTTCGAGGCCGGACCGTGAGCGCCCCTGTTGCGGACTGGCGGCCCAGGGCCGTGGCGGCCGTCCTGGTCCTCGGCCTGGTCCTTTGTCTGGCCGTGGTCCTCGGCCTGTCCGTCGGTTCGAGCCACTGGAGCGGCCGTGAGCTCCTGGACCTTTGGCTCGGCCGGGACGCGGATCCGGTGCTTTTGTCCATTGTCCTGGACCTCAGGCTGCCCAGGGTGCTCACCGCGGTCCTGGCCGGGGCCGCGCTTTCCCTGGCCGGGCTGGTGTTCCAGGCCCTGTTGCGCAACCCCCTGGCCGAGCCTTACATACTCGGGGTTTCCGGGGGCTCGGCCGTGGGCGCGATCCTGGCCCTTCTGGCCGGGCTGGCCAGGTTCCCGGGCGTGGGCCTGAGCGCGTTCGCCGGGGGCCTGGGCACCCTGGCCGTGGTCCTGGTCCTGGCCCGGGGCCGCTGGCTGTTCAGGACCGAGAACCTGCTCCTGGCCGGGGTCATGGTCAACGCCTTCTGCTCCGCGCTGATTTTGTTCTTCGTGTCCCTGGCCCACGACTCCAGGCTCCAGAGCATCCTGTTCTGGCTCATGGGCGACCTGTCCAGGCCCAGGGCGGACGAGGCCCTGGGCCTGTTTTTGGCGCTCGCGCCCTGCTTCGGCCTGATCTTCTGGCAGGCCCACAGGATGAACCTGCTGCTGCTCGGCCCGGACACGGCCCGGTCCCTGGGGGTGCGCGTGGCCGCGGTGAGCTGCCTGCTTCTGGTCGTGACCACGTTCATGGTCAGCGCCACGGTCTGCCTGTGCGGGCTGTTGGGCTTCGTGGGCCTGGTCGTGCCCCACGCCCTGCGTCTGGTCCTGGGCGCGGACCACCGGGTCCTGGTCCCGGCCTCGATCCTGGGCGGGGGCGCGTTCATGGTCCTGTGCGACGCCCTGGCCCGGACCCTGCCCGCGTCCGGCGAGATGCCCGTGGGCGTGATGACGGCCATGGTCGGGGCCCCGGTGTTCATCTACCTCTTGAGAAGGAGGGCGGCGTGAGCCCGGCCCTGGTCTTCAAGGGCGTGAGCTTCTCCTATCGGGACGCGCCCGTGCTCCGGGACCTGGACCTGGCCGTGCGGCGGGGGGCGTTCTTCGTGCTCATCGGTCCCAACGGCGCGGGCAAGACCACCCTGCTCAAGCTGGTCGCGGGCATTGTCAGGCCGGACGCGGGCCGGATCGAGGTCCTGGGCCGGGACAGCGCGAACCTAGGGCCCAGGCAGCGGGCCGGGATGATCGGCCTGGTGGCCCAGAGCGCGTCCGAGGACTTTCCGTTCAGCGTGGCCCAGACCGTGCTCATGGGCCGGGCCCCGCGGCAGGGGCCCCTGGGCACGGCCTCGGACCGGGACAGGCAGGTGGCCGGACAGGCCATGCAGGCCTGCCGCATCGAGCACCTCGCGGGCCGCAGGCTGGGCGAGCTGTCCGGCGGGGAGCGCCAGCGGGCGTTCGTGGCCCGGGCCCTGGCCCAGGAGCCCGAGGTCCTGCTCCTGGACGAGCCCACGGCCAACCTGGACCTCTCCCACCAGGTCCTGTTGATGGACTTAATGGAGGAGTTGCGGCGCGAGCGCTCGGTGACCGTGGTCATGGTCTCCCACGACCTGAACCTGGCGGCCATGTACGGGGACGAGCTGCTGCTGCTCAAGGACGGCCGGCCCCTGGCCCAGGGCCCGCCCGGGGTCGTGCTGGAGCACCGGGTCCTGGAGGCGGCCTTCGGCTGCTGCCTGCTGGTGGACCAGGGCCCCCTGGCCGCGCCCAGGGTCACGCCCGTGCCCGGCCGCTTCCTGCGCGGGCCCGGGCGGGGCTGATCCCGGCCCGCGGCCTTGCCTAGCGCGGCGCAAAAAGATATGTTTCCGCCCCTGGCCGCGCGCAACGGCCGATGCTATGCTTTTCGGGGTGATTCATGATCAAGCCGGATTTCGACAAGGCGGGCGGGCTGATCCCGGCCATAGCCCAGGACGCGGCCAGCCGGGAGGTGCTCATGCTCGCCTACATGGACGAGCAGGCCTGGGACATGACCATGAAGACCGGCGAGGCCCACTACCACAGCCGCAGCCGCAACGCCCTGTGGCGCAAGGGCGGCACCTCGGGCCACGTCCAGAAGGTCCTCTCGGTGCGCCTGGACTGCGACTCGGACACGGTCCTGCTCCTGGTCGAGCAGGTCGGCGGCGCGGCCTGCCACAAGGGCTTTCGGACCTGTTTCTATCGCGAGGTCAAGGACGGCGAGGTGCTGGTCTGCGCGCCCCGGGTCTTTGATCCCAAGGAGGTCTACAAGTAATGCCCAGCACGAACCTGCTCAAGCTCGGCGTGCCCAAGGGCTCGCTCCAGGAGGCGACCATCAAGCTCTTCGAGCGCTCCGGCTGGAAGATACGCATGCATCACCGCAACTACTTCCCGGAGATAGACGACCCGGAGATCAAGTGCAGCATGTGCCGGGCCCAGGAGATGTCCGTGTACGTCGAGTCCGGGACCCTGGACGTGGGCCTGACCGGCAAGGACTGGATACTCGAAAACGGCTCGGACGTGGTTGTGGTCTCGGACCTGGTCTACTCCAAGGTCAGCAACCGGCCGGCCCGCTGGGTCCTGGCCGTGGGCGGCAACTCCCCGTACAAGAGGCCCGAGGACCTGGCGGGCAGGAAGATCGCCACCGAGCTGGTCAACTTCACCAAGAACTACTTCGGTTCCCTGAACGTGGAGGTGGACGTGTCCTTTTCCTGGGGCGCGACCGAGGCCAAGGTGGTCGAGGGCCTGTGCGACGCCATAGTCGAGGTCACCGAGACCGGCACGACCATCAGGGCCAACGGCCTGCGGGTCATAGCCGAGCTCATGCAGACCAACACCCAGCTCGTCGCCAACAAGAAGTCCTGGCAGGACCCCTGGAAGCGCAGGAAGATCGAGGAGCTGAACCTGCTTCTGCAGGGCGCGCTCAAGGCCGAGAGGATGGTCGGGTTGAAGATGAACGTGCCCAAGGCCCACATGGACCGGGTCATGGGCCTGTTGCCCAGCCTGACCTCTCCCACCGTGGCCGGGCTGTCCGACGACCAGTGGCTGTCCGTGGAGATCGTGGTCGACGAGGGCCTGGTGCGCGAGCTGATCCCCAGGCTCAAGGGCCTGGGCGCCGAGGGCATCATCGAGTACCCGCTGAACAAGGTCATCTAGGGCCCGGCGCGGTCGAGGCGCCGGAAAGCGGAGATGCTCAAGAAGCTGATAGCCGTCCTGGTCCTGGCCATCATCCTGCTCGGCATGTTCAAGAAGAAGAAACGGGACCGGGCCCGGGACCAGACGGTCAAGATACTTCTGGCCGTGCTCATCCTCGTGGCCCTGGCCTCCATGGCGGTCGCGCTCTTCAGGTAGCCGCGGCCCGCCCGCCGCGCGTCCTGGCAGAATGTTGAAAAAGTCCGTCCTGGACTTTTTCAACTCGATTCGGCGAAAGCGCGGTTTCGCCGAATCTC
>JAFGBU010000046.1 GCA_016932995.1 Desulfovibrionaceae bacterium | reverse complement strand
CTGGTGGTCTCCGGGGTCATCGACGGCGTGGGCGGGATCCTGGGCTTCGTGCCCCTGATCCTGATCATGTTCCTGATGATCTCGGCCCTGGAGGACTCCGGATACCTGGCCCGCATGGCCTACATGCTGGACCGGGTGTTCAGGATCTTCGGCCTGCACGGCAACTCGGTGCTGCCGTTCATCATCTCCGGCGGCATCGCCGGGGGCTGCGCCGTGCCCGGGGTCATGGCCGCGCGCACCCTGCGCAGCCCGCGCGAGAAGCTGGCCACCCTCCTGGTCGCGCCGTTCATGACCTGCGGGGCCAAGATACCGGTCTTCCTCATGCTCGCGGCGGCGTTTTTCCCGGGCTCGGGCGCAATGGTCATGTTCGCGGTGACCATCTGCTCCTGGGCCGCGGCCCTGCTGGTCGCCAGGCTGCTGCGCTGGACGGTCATCAGGGGCGAGTCCACGCCATTCGTCATGGAGCTGCCGCCCTACCGCATGCCCACCCTGCGCGGGGTGCTCATACACACCTGGGAGCGGACCTGGGAGTACGTCAAAAAGGCCGGCACCGTGATCCTGGGCATCTCCATCCTGCTCTGGGCGGCCATGACCTTTCCCACCCTGCCCCCGGACCAGGCGGACAGGTTCGAGGCCCGGGCCCAAACCCTGGCCGCGGCCGGCCAAGACCCGCAGGACACGGCCAGGGCCCTTGCGGACCTGGAGTCGCAGCGGGCCGAGGCCGCCCTGCGGCTTTCTTTCGCCGGCCGCATCGGCCGGGGCCTGGAGCCGCTGACCGGCCTGGCCGGGTTCGACTGGCGGGCGAACATCGCCCTGGTCGGCGGGGTGGCCGCCAAGGAGGTCATCGTCTCCACCCTGGCCACGGCCTACTCCCTGGGCGGGACGGACGCGGACCAGGACGAGAGCCTGGCGGCCAGGATCAAGGCCGACCCCGGCTTTTCCAAGGCCTCGGCCGTGGCCATGATCCTCTTCGTCATGCTCTACGCGCCCTGCTGCGTGACCCTGGTGACCATGGCCCGGGAGTCGAGCTGGCGCTGGGCCCTGTTCGCCGCGACCTTCAACACCGCCCTGGCCTTTGCCGCGGCCCTGGCCGCCTACCAGGCCTGGCGGCTAGTGGCCTGAGCCCGGGCCGCGAGCCCTTGTGAACCAAGTCAACGAGCTCAAGGCCGCGGCCCGGGACATCCTGGCCGCCAGCCTCAAGGCCAGCCTGGAGCTGTTCAAGGTCATGGTCCCGGTGCTCGTGGCGGTCAGGCTGCTCCAGTCCCTGGGCCTCATCAAGTACCTGGCCCTGCCCCTGAAGCCGGTCATGGAGCTGGTCGGGCTGCCCGCGGACATGGGCCTGGTCTGGGCCACGGGCCTGTTCAACAACATCTACAGCGCGATCATCGTCTTCCTGTCCCTGGCCCGGGACCACCCCTTGAACACGGCCCAGGCCACGGTGCTCGGGACCATGATCCTCATCGCCCACTCCATGCCCGTGGAGCTCGGCATCGCCAAGAGATCCGGGCCGAGGCTCATGTTCCAGGCCGCGTCCAGGCTCGGCGGCGCATTCGCGGCCGGCTGGGCCCTGAACGCCGGGTACCGGGCCCTGGGCCTGCTCCAGGGGCCGGCCGCGATCCTGTTCAAGGCCGAGCCCGGCGCCGACACGGACCCCGGGCACCTGTCCTGGGCCCTGGACCAGATATGGAACCTGTCCCTGATCTTCGTGATCATAGTCGCCCTGCTCGCAGTGATGAGCGCGCTAAAAAAGATCGGGGCCATCGGGCTCATGGACCGGCTGCTCAGGCCGCTGCTCAAGCTCATCGGCATCGGGCCCAAGGCCTCGGCCATCACCGTGATCGGCCTGACCCTGGGCATCTCCTACGGCGGCGGGCTGATCATCCGGGAGGCCAGGTCCGGGGCCCTGGACAGGCGCGACGTGTTCTACTCCCTGACCCTCATGGGCCTCTGCCACAGCCTGATCGAGGACACCATGCTGCTGATGATGATCGGCGGCCACCTCTCGGGCCTGTTGTGGGCCAGGCTGATCTTCGCGCTCGCGGCCGTGGCCCTTTTGGTGCGGGTCAGCGCGGCCCTGCCCCAGAGGTTCTGCGACCGCTTCCTGTGGGCCGAGGCGGGCGGAAACCCCCGGGCCGCGCCTTGACAAGCCCCGGCCTTTGAGGCTAACCAAAAATCCATGGACACCCCGGCCGCAGGACATCCCTTCAGCTTTTTCGGTTTTTTCTTTTTCATGAACGCCTGCGGTCCAGGGGTGCGCGTCTAGGAAAAAGTCCGATCAACCGCCCCAAAAGGGCCGCAGGCTTCAGCCCGCGGCCCTTTTCATTTTCAGGCCGCGGGCCGCGGGCCGCGGGCCCGGGCAAACCAAAGGAGAGAGGATCATGCACATCGGAAAGGCCATCCGCATCGAGAGGATCATGAACCGCAACAACGGCAAGACCATCATCGTGCCCCTGGACCACGGGGTGACCGTGGGCCCGATCTACGGGCTGGTGGACCTGCGCGAGACGGTCAACCAGGTCGCCGAGGGCGGGGCCAACGCCATGCTCATGCACAAGGGCCTGCCGCGCTGCTCGCACCGCGGCAAGGGCCGGGACATCGGGCTCGTCATCCACCTGTCCGCGAGCACCACCATGTCGCCCTACCCCAACGCCAAGACCCTGGTGGGCACGGTGGAGGAGGCGATCAAGGTCGGGGCCGACGGGGTCTCGGTGCACATCAACATGGGCGACGAGACCGAGGGCCGCATGCTCGCCGACCTCGGCCGGATATGCTCCTCGGCCAACGAGTGGGGCGTGCCGGTCCTGGCCATGATGTACGGCCGGGGCCCGAAGATCAAGGACCCCTACGACGCGGACATGGTCGCCCACTGCGCCCGGGTGGCCGTGGAGCTGGGCGCGGACATCGTCAAGGTGCCCTACACCGGGGACCCGGAGAGCTTCTCCAGGGTCGTGGCGGCCTGCTGCGTGCCCGTGGTCATCGCCGGGGGCGAGAAGATGGACAGCACCCGGGACCTGGTGAACATGGTCCACGAATCCATCCAGGCCGGGGGCGCGGGCATCTCCGTGGGCCGGAACATCTTCCAGCACCCGGCCCCGGCCAGGCTGGTCGCCGCCCTGGGCAAGGTGGTCCACGAGGGCTGGGACGTGGACCCGGCCATGGAGGCCATGGGACTGATCTGAGGCGGGCGCGGCACGGGACATGCATCGTCAAGGGCGAGCCTGGGACACAGGTGAGGCCGGAAAAGGCCGGGAACGAACAGCTCACAAAGCCGAGGGCCGAGGCCCATTGAAAAAAGCGTTCCGGCCCCCAGCCCACGGTCGACCGGGCCTTTTGTCCTGCCGCGCGCAGGCCTGCGCATAAAAGCCCTTGAAAAAATGTTGCCTTGCAATTAAAAAAAGGCCATTCCACAACTTCCGGGGGATAAATGACGCGGCGCGGCCGGGTCGTCCCGCGAGGTCCAGCGGAGGGTTTCATGGCCTACAACAAAAGCATGCGCATCCTGATCGTGGACGACTTTTCCACCATGCGCAAGATCATCAAGAACATCCTGCGCCAGCTCGGCATGGACAACGTGGTCGAGGCGGACGACGGCACCACGGCCTGGGAGGTCCTGAACAAGGACAACATCGAGTTCGTGATCGCGGACTGGAACATGCCCCACATGACCGGCATCGAGCTGCTGCGCAAGGTCCGGGCCAGCGAGGAGTACGCCGACCTGCCCTTTCTCATGGTCACGGCCGAGGCCCAGCAGGAGAACATCATCGAGGCCGTGCAGGCCAAGGTCTCCAACTACATCGTCAAGCCGTTCACGCCCGAGACCCTGGGCAAGAAGATCGACAAGATATTCGGGGCCTAGAGCCCCGGCCGCCTGTCTGCCGACATTCAACGGGCCCCGCGGGGCCCGTTTTTTTCGCCCTCGGCCAGGGCCGCGTCGGCCCCCTTCTTGCAGCCGCCTGCTGACCGCATCACCGGGCCCCGGAAACCCGGCCGGCCCACAACCCCGAGGCGCGAGATGGACGTCATTTCTCCGACAGTCATTTTGGAACAGGCAGCCGAGGTCATGACCCGGGCCTGCCAGGCCCTGTCCCTTGACGCCGCGGGCCTGGTCCCGGGCCTGGAGCTGGCCCTGGCCGCGGGCCTGGCGGCCCTGGCCGCCGCAGGCCTGTGCCTGGCCCTGCGGGCCGGGAAAAAACCCGTTGCGGACGCGGCCAGGCCGGAGCAGATCCCGGCCCAGCTCAAACGCGCCAAGACCCTGGTCGAGCTGCTGCCCGCGGACGCGGCCGAACGAACGGCCGCGGCCAGGTGCCTGGTCACCAGGGCCGGCAGGGGCTCGCTCGAATGCCGATTCGCGGGCCGAGGCGGACCGGCCGGCCTGGACCAGGGAGGCGAGGTGCTCTGCCTGTTCCCGGCCATGGTCGTGGAGGGCAAAAGGATCAACAGCTTCCGGGCCACCCTGGTCGCCAAGGAGGCCTCCGGGTCCGGCCGGGGCCGGGCGACGCTCGCCGGGCCCAGGGACTTCGGCCTGCGCAGCCAGAGGCGGCAGACCAGAAAAAGGGTCAAGGACCAGCGCTTCGTGCGCCTCAGGCTGTGGGTCTCGGACAAAGACAGGCCGGACGCGCCCTATCCGGACGCCGCGCCCCACGTCGCGGTCAATCTCTCCGACTCCGGGACGCGCCCCAGGGCCGCGGGCCGGATCCTGAACATCTCCAAGGGCGGCCTGGGCCTCGCCCTCGGCCGCGAATCGCTGCCCAAGGGCCTCTCGCCCGGGTCCGAGGTGGTCCTGAACCTGTCCATGTTCAACGTCCGGGAGACCATGTTCAGGCCCTACTGGTACTCGGCCGCGGTCAAGAGCCTGGTCCCGGCCGGTCCGGACGCCGTGCGCCTGGGCCTTTGCTTCACCACGAGCGGAAGCGTCTCGCCCCTAGACGGCGGCCGCATTATCTGGGATTGATATTTAAGGCTCGCCAAAAGGCGGCCCTTGATCGCCGGGACAGGCCCGAGCCCGACCGACCGGCGCCACCCCAAACCCGGAGGTCCGGCCATGCGCGTAGTCGCCTTCAACGCCAGCCCGAAAAAGGACGGCAACACCGCCATCCTGCTCAAAACGGTCTTGGAGGAACTGGAAGGCCGAGGCGTGGACACCGAGCTGGTCCAATTCGGGCCCACGCCGCTAAGCGGCTGCATCGCCTGCTACAAGTGCTTTGAAAACCAGGACCGGCGCTGCTCCCAGGGCCAGGACATCCTCAACCAATGCCTGGAGAAGATGCTCGCCGCCGACGGCATCCTCCTGGGCTCGCCGACCTATTTCGCGGACGTGACCTCGAACATGAAGTCGCTCCTGGACCGGGCCGGGATGGTGGCCAAGGCCAACAACGACATGCTCCGGCGCAAGGTGGGCGCGGCCGTGGTCGCCAAGCGCAGGGGCGGCGGCATACACGCCCTGGCAACCATGAACAACTTCTTCCTCATCAGCCAGATGATCGTGCCCGGATCGAGCTACTGGAACATGGGCCTGGGCCTGGAGCCGGGCCAGGTGGAGGACGACGAGGAGGGTTTGATGACCATGCGCGTGCTCGGCGAGAACATGGCCTGGGTCCTTAAGCGGCTGTGCGGATGACCAAAAAGGGCGGGCCGAACGGCCCGCCCTTTTAAAAAACTCCGACAACCAGCGGCCGTCAGCCCTTCTTGCTCACGAACCGGCTCTGGACCCCATGCCCGGCCGCGACCGCGCCGTGATAGGCCGAATGCCGCCTGCCCTCTTTTCTGATCTTGAGCAGGTCGGCCTTGAGCGAGGCGTGCAGACGCCTGGCCTCTCCGGTGATCCTGCCCTGGAGGCTGCGCAGCTCGGTCAACTTGTCCACCAGGGCCTCGACGCTCACGCCCTGGCGGACCTCAAGGGCCTTTTCGGTCAGCCCGCCGCGGCTGCGCGCCAGGCGCTCGGCCTGCTCCACGTCCCCGGCCTTCAGGGAGTCGAGCTCCTTGCGGCCGAGCTCGATGGCCCGGTCCAGATAGTCCAGAGAACCCTGCATCGATCTACTCCTTTCCGCCGACCCGGATGTCTTCCCTGAGCATGGCCACGACCCTCTTCCACTTGTCCACGGCCGGAAAGAACTCGTACTCCAAAAGGTCGGCCAAAAGTATCCAGTCCTCGTTCTCCAGGACCTCGGACATCTCGGCGAACAGGTTGTTGAGCTGCTCGGCCGCGTCCCTGAACTCCTTGTGCTCCTTGAGCGAGAACTCGTCGCGCAGCAGGCCGATCATGGCAATGAAGTTCCTGATCACGTCGAGCAGGTCCTGATAGAGCTCCAGGGCCTCGGAGTCGTCGGCCCGGCGGAACATCTCGGCGACCTTGTTGCCCGCCTCGGCCATGAGGTTGATGACCTTGTACAGCTCCCTGGTGATGTTGACCGCCATCTCGGGCACCGGGACGCTTTTGATCTCCAGCTTGCGGATGTCCTTGGCGTCGATGTCCTCGGCCTGCCTGGGGTATATCTCGGTGAACGGCTCGTCGTTCAAAAACACGTCCGTGACCACCCGGTCGTTGAGGTCGCCCCGCTCCATGACCTTGAGGAATATCTGATCCAGGGTCTTGAAATCCTTCTGGTCCAGCCCGCTCTGGCGCCCGTCTATGACGATCATCTCATATCCTCCCGGATAAGGCCTTTTTTTCCCGCGTCCTGCGACTGGCATGTTCCTTCAATTTCCATGCCGGAGCTCTCGAGGGCCCCGGCCAGGGCCTTGACCAGCCCGAGATAGCGACCGGCCAGGTCCAGGAGCCCGGACATCCGATCCGGGACCTGCTGGGACTCGAACTCCCACAGGGCGCCCAGAAGCCCCAGCCGGGGCTCGGCCTGAAACAGGCCCTTGAGCCGCCTACAGTTGGAGATGAGCTTGGCCTTGAACCCCGGCCTGGGGTTCTTGGCCACCAGCGCGCCCTGCTGGATGATGAGCCCGAGCATCTCCCGGGCCCTGTTCAGGGCCGGGACCAGAGTCCGGGCCAGGATTGGGCCCGGGGCCCGCGGCCTGAGGCCGCTGAAGCCCTTTCCGTCAAGAAACCGACGATAGAACAGGCGCTGGACAGCTATCCATGTGCAGCGGTCCTGGTCGCCGTGCCCGGAGACGGACTCCAGGCCCATGAACCCGTCCCGGTCCCGCTTGGCCAGCCAGGCCCTGAGCCCGGGACGCGCGGCCCTCTCCGGGGCCCGGCCGTAGAGCATGGGTCGGACCAGGTCCAGGACCGGCCCGGGTTCCACGGCCCGGCGGCAGGCCTCGTTGCGTTCGCAGTCCCGGCCGAACTGGCAGGGGTGGCAGTCCAGGTCCGGCTCGATGCACAGCGCGCCCTCCTGGTACGGCCCGGTGTCCCAGGGCTGGGCCGTGGCCAGAAAGATCGCGGCCACGGGCACGCCGAGCCCGGCGGCCAGATGCATGGTCCCGGTGTCGTTGCTGACCAGGATCCGGCAGCGGGTCAGGACCGCGGCCAGCTCGGCCAGGTCCGTGGCCCCGGTCAGGTCCAGGACCGGGCCCTGGAACCGGGCCGCGAAACGTCCGGCCAGGCCCGCCTCCTGGCCTGAGCCCAAGAGCACCGGGCAGACGCGCTCAACATCCCACAGGCCCTGGGCCAGCTCGGCGAAATGACTGATGGGCCAGCGCCGGCGGTCCTCGCTGGCCCCGAGCTGCAGGGCCGCGAGCCCCGCGGACCCGGAAGGGACCCTGCCGGAGAGCAGCTCGTCGGCCCGCGCCAGGGCCCCGGAATCGGGCCGACGCAGGCTGAACCTCGCATCCCGGGGCTCAAGCCCGGCGGCCCGGCAGAACAGGTCCGAGACGTTGAACGGGCTCGCGCCCCGGTCCGCCGAGGCCAGTTGGAGAAACGCGGCCCAGGGGCCGGAGTCGGCGTTGAATCCGAAGCCGTCCACCCTGAAGCCCCTGGTCTGCGCCGCGCCGCAGCCCGCGGCCAGGAGCCGGGCCGAGATGGACGGGGTCAGGTTCACGGCCAGGTCCGGCATAAACTCCCGGACCAGGCCGGCCTTGAACTCGAAGAAGTCCCTGACCGCCCGCCGCCAGTCAAGGTCCAGGTCGGCCATGAGCCGCGCGCCCCTGAAGGGCAGGACCAGGTCCAGATCGTCCAGCAGCCCGGCCGCGGCCGCGAAGTTCGAAAGGCAGACCAGGCCGACCCGGCAGCCCTGGTCCCTGAAGCCCGAGACCACGGGCTGGGTCTGGACGATGTCCCCGAAGCGGGTCAGATTGACGATCAGGACGTTCATGCGCTTTCACCTCTGCCGGACCCTGGATGTTGCAAAAAGGGTTCCGTCCGGGGCCTCCCTTGACACCGCCCGGGCCAGCCCCTACTTACAGAAGGCCGAATTCAACAGACCAAGGAGATGAACATGGCCTACGACATCAAGCTGGCCAAGCTCGTGAACGGGGACCTGGTCCTGGGCAAGTGGAGCGCGGACGGCAAGACCATCAACGACCCGGCCCAGCTTCAGACCATCCCCACCCAGCAGGGCGTGCAGATGCTCATCCTGCCCTACGGCTACCCCTTCGAGCAGGAGATAGGCGGCGAGCTCTCGACCGAGCACGTGCTCTACGAGTACAAAAAATGCCCCGAGGAGCTCAAATCCAAATACCTCGAGGCGGCCACCAACCTGACCCTGTCCACGCCCGGCGACCTTAGGAACATCCAGAACCTGGGCGGCGGCAACCTGTCCGGGCTGCTCAAAAAATAGGGGCCGCAGCGGCTCCGCCCGGCGACCACAATCCGGGACGGTCCCCTGACCGTCCCGGATTCATCCCCATGCGCGAACTGCTTCCACTCCTGCCCAAGCCGGGAAGGTATCTCGGCTCCGAATGGGGCGCGGTCAAAAAGGACCCGGCCCGGGTCGAGGTCCACGCGGCCCTGGCCTTCCCGGACCTCTACGAGGTGGGCATGTCCTACCTGGGCCAGAAGATCCTCTACCAGGCGGTGAACGCCAGGCCCGAGGCCTACGCCGAGAGGGTCTACGCCCCCTGCGAGGAGACCGCGGCCATCATGCGCGAGCGCGGCGCGCCGCTGTGCACCCTGGAGACGGACACGCCCCTGGCCCGGACCCACGCCGTGGCCTTCAGCCTGACCCACGAGCTGTGCTACACCAACGTCCTGTACATGCTCGACCTGGCCGGAATCCCGCTCGCGGCCGCGGACAGAGACGAGTCCCATCCCCTGATCCTGGCCGGGGGCGGGGCCTGCTTCAACATCGAGCCCATGGCCGAGTTCCTGGACCTGGCGGTCATCGGCGACGGCGAACATACCCTGCCCCTGATCCTGGAGCGCCTGGCCAGGGCCAGGCGAGAGTCCGTGCCCAGAAGACGCCTGCTCCTCGAGCTCTGCGGCCTGCCCGGGGTCTACGTCCCGGGCCTATACAGGGAGACGGGGCCCGGCCTGGCCCTGGAGCCGATCGGCCCCGCGCCGGCCCGGGTCGAAAAGGCCCTTGCCGAGGACCTCGACCCGGCCCTGTTCCCCACGGACCAGCCCCTGCCCTTCGGCCGGGCCGTGCACGACCGCCTGACCCTGGAGATAGCCAGGGGCTGCACCAGGGGCTGCCGCTTCTGCCAGGCGGGCATGATCTACAGGCCGGTCAGGGAGCGCGGCCCCGAGACCCTGGAGCGGCTGCTCGACCAGGGCCTCAGGCGCACGGGCTTCGAGGAGACCTCGTTTCTGTCCCTGAGCTCGGGCGACTACTCGGCCCTTGAGACCCTTTTCGAGCGCAGCTTCGAGCGCTGCGCCGCGAGCCAGGTGGCCATGTCCCTGCCCTCGCTGCGCGTGGGCTCGCTGTCCGAGCCGATAATGAAACGCATGGCCAGCATCAGGCGCACCGGCGCGACCATCGCCCCGGAGGCCGGGAGCCAGCGGCTCAGGGACGTGATCAACAAGGGGATCGGCGAACCCGAGATACTCGAACACGTGCGCCTGCTCTTTGCCAACGGCTGGCAGATGGTCAAATTGTACTTCATGATCGGCCTGCCCACCGAGACCGACGAGGACATCAAAGCCATCCTGGACCTGTGCCTCAAGGTCCGCGACGCGGCCGGGCCGAGGGTCAAGCGCCTCCAGGTCACGGCCGCGGTCTCGCCCTTCGTGCCCAAGCCGCACACCCCGTTCCAGTGGGAGGCCCAGATCGGGCTTGAGCAGATCAGGGAGCGCATCGGCCGCCTCCAGGGCCTGTTCCACGGCCAAAGGCGGCTCAAGCTCAAGTTCCACCAGCCGGAGATGAGCTTTCTGGAGGGCATACTCGCGCGCGGGGACCGCAGGCTGGGCAAGGCGCTCCTGCGGGCCTACGAGCTCGGGGCGGTCTTCTCCAGCTGGACGGACCGGCTCAGGCTCGGGCCGTACCTCGAGGCCCTGGCCGCAAACGGCCTGCGGGCCGAGGACTTTCTGGCGGCCAGGGACCCGGACTCGCCCCTGGCCTGGGAGCATCTGGACTGCGGCGTGTCCAAGGCCTTTCTGCTCGCCGAACGGCAAAGGGCCGGGCAGGGCCGGATCACCCCGGACTGCCGCTACGACAAGTGCCAGGGCTGCGGGGTCTGCAACCACGAGGGCCGGGCCTCGAATCTGACCGGGCAGGCCCGGGCCAAGGACATCCGGCCCAGGCTGGTCTTCGAGCGCCGGGACCAGGCGACAGGGCCCGAACGCGGCCCGGCCGAACGCGGCGCGGCCGAACGCGGCCCGGCCGAACCGCCGGACCTGGACGCCAAGGCCGGCCACTACCGCCTCTGGTACCGCAAGCTGGGGCCCGCGGCCTACCTGAGCCAGCTCGACCTCCAGGGCCAGTTCGAGCGGGCCCTGCGGCGCTCCGGCCTGGCCCTGAGCTTTTCCAAGGGCTTCCACCCCATGCCCAGGCTGTCCTTCGGCCTGGCGCTGCCCGTGGGCGTCGAGAGCCTGTGCGAGTGGTTCAACATCTACCTGCGCCAGGACCTGGATGCGCAAGAGGTCCTCGGGGCCCTTGACGGGCTTCTGCCCGAGGGCCTTGAGGTCTTCCGCGCCGAGGGCCTTGGTCCGGGCCGCAGACAGCCCCAGGCCCGGCAGGAGGTCTTCCGGGTGGTCTTCAACGGCCCGGCCGAGGTGATCGAGGCCCGCAGGGGCCAGTGGGCGCGGTTCTGGGCCGCCGACCACTACCAGCTCACCCGGCAGACCAAGCGGGGCATGAAACTGGCCGATGTCCGGCCCCTGGCGGTTGGGGTCTTTCTGGACGAGCCGGGCGGGGTCAGGCTGGTGCTGGACTGGGGCCTGGGCTACGTCAATCCGCTGGAGTTGGTGCGCAAGGTCAACGGGCCCCTGACCGGGCTCGAGTTCTCCATGACCAAGCTGGAGCAGATATTCCAGGGGCCCGAGGCGGCCGCGCTCAGTCCGCGACCCTGACCGTGACCCGCTTGTACAGGTCGGCGTTCGCGTCCCAGGGCCGCTTGATCTTGACCTGGACCTCGGTCTCGCCCGGGGCGAGGGCCAGGAACTGATACCTGGCCCGGCCGAAGTCCCCGATCAGGCCGCTCTCCGGGGGGAGGTTCAAGACCTTGTCCAGGCGCAGGACGCGCGGATCGAACAGGGCCCCGACGAACCTGTACCCGCCGCTGCCCGGGTCGCGCATGTCCAGGACCAGGACGTCGCCCGGACCGAGGTCAATGGAAAAGGACTGCTCCCCGTCCAGGCAGAGCATGGTCTCTGAAGGGCCGCCGCCGAGCCACGTGGGCCCGGCCGAGCAGGAGCAAAAGACCGGGGCCAAGATCAGGACCAGGGTCAGGGCGGCCGGGGTCCTCATGGCCGATCAAGCCCCGATTATCCCGATGGACCTAAGCTCCTCGATGATGTTTTCCTTGTCAAAGGGCTTGACCAGGTAGGCCGAGGCATAGGTCTGGAAAAAGGCCTTGCTCACGTTCTTGGTGTCGGACAGGGCGGTGATCATGACCAGCTTGAAGTCCTGCTCGCCGCTCCCAAGGCGGCTCTCCAGGTCCCGGAGCCTGACCGAGGCCTCGTGGCCGTCCAGGCCGGGCATCATTATGTCCATGAACACCGCGTCATACGGGGTCTGACCCGGGGCCAGGGCCTTCTCGAACAGGTCCAGGGCCTCAAGGCCGTTCATGGCCGAGTCGCATTGGCCGTAATCCCGCAAAATCCTTTCCAAAAAAATATGGACGCTCTTGTCGTCGTCAACGATCAAAAATTTCACAACGCCTCCGCGATAAACAAACTAGCCAAGGCCATGGCCCCGCACCCCGGCAATTAAGAAATAACAATCATCAAGCCGCAAGACAAGAAGTGATCGGCTGGAAAAATCGTTTGATTTGAAAGAAATGAAAAGGGCCGGACGAATCCGGACCTGGGGCAAGAGAACCTAGTTGCCGTGGCCCGGCCAGGGCAACAAAAACAGCCCCTTGCCAGGGCCCCTGAAATGAAAAGGGCCGG
>JAFGBU010000045.1 GCA_016932995.1 Desulfovibrionaceae bacterium | reverse complement strand
GGCCGAGATCATCAGGAACATGATCAGGATCAGGGGCACGAAGCCCAGGATCCCGCCCACGCCGTCGATGACCCCGGAGACCACCAGGGACCTGAGCAGGCCAGGGGCCAGCGCGGCCCTCGCGGCCTCGGCAAGGAGCCCGAAGAGGTCCTGCATCCAGCCCATGGGCGTCTCGCCCAGGCTGAAGGTGGCCTTGTAGATGAAGTAGACCACCCCGGCCATGATGGCCGGACCCAGGACCCTGTGGGTCAGGACCTTGTCCATCTGGTCCGAGGCGCTCAGGCGGTTGGCCTTGTCTTTCCTGGTCAGGACCACCTTTTTGGCGATGCCGGCGATGAACCCGTAGCGGAAGTCCGCGATTATCGCGTCGGGCGTGGCCTTGAGGGTCTTTTCCAGGTGCTCGGCGACCTTGGCGCACATGGCCTCCAGATCGGCCGAGGTCCGGGCCGAGGCCTGCCTGCCCTGGCGGATGACCTCCTCGTCGCCCTCCAGATACTTGATGCCTGTCCAGCGCGCCGGGAGCCTGTCGGTCATGAAGCCCTCAAGCCGGATCAGGGCCTCCATCTCGGCCAGCACCGGGTCCAGGTCCGGGCCGTAGGAGATGACCAGGGGCGACCAGGCCCCCTTGACGGCCCGGGCGTGGGCCACGGCGGTCGAAAGGAGTTGATCGACGCCCAGGCCCTGGCGCGCCACGCACTCCACGGCCGGGCAGCCGGTGAGCTCGGCGAGCAGGAGTGAGTCGATCTCCTTGCCGTTCTTCCTGACCTCGTCCATCATGTTCAGGCACAGGACCAGGGGCGCGCCGAGCTCCATGATCTGTACAGCCAGGTAGAGGTTGCGTTCGAGCACGTCGGCGTTCATGACGTCGATCACCGCCTGGGGCCGCTCGTCGATGACGAAGCGCCTGGCGATGATCTCCTCCTGGGTGTAGGCGGTCAGGGAGTAGGTCCCGGGCAGGTCCACGACCCTGACCTGGAGGTCTTTGGCCCGGGCCAGGCCGTGTTTTTTCTCCACGGTGACCCCGGGCCAGTTGCCCACGTGCTGGTGGGCCCCGGTCAGGGCGTTGAACATGGTCGTCTTGCCGCAGTTCGGATTTCCGGCCAGGGCCAGGGTCAGGGTCTCGGCCACCTCAGTCCTCCAGGGCCTCGACCGTGATGTGGTCGGCCTCGCTGTTGCGCAAGGCCAGGGTGAAGTCCCTGAAGCGCAGGGCCACCGGGTCCTTGAGCGGGGCCTTGCCGATGACCTGGATCTCGGCGTTGGGCACCAGGCCCATGTCCCGGATCCTGCGGCCCAGCTCGCCGTTGGCCGAGACCGTGGCTATGCGCAGGCGCTGGTTCACCTCGGCCTGGCGAAGGCAGAATGTCTTGCCCATTGGTTCACCTTTGCAGGCCCCGGGTTCGGGGCCTATTTCCGGGGCTCGTCCCGATCGCGGTCTTCAGGGCGCTCCTTGTCCGGATTGAGCGAGGAGCAGGTGCGCCTGTGGGCGCAAGTGCGGCATCCGTCATCCGGCCGGGAGGCGCCCTTCCAGAGGCGTCTGGCCACGAAGAACGCGGCGGCCGCGACCACGACCGCGACGATGATTTTTTCCCACATTGCGCTCATTGCATTTCCGCCTTTGGGCCCAAAAGTCAAGACGCGGACCCGGCTAGGCACCGGTATATTGAAAATGAAATTCAGGGTCAACAAGCTCCCGGGGCCGGGGGAGTTTTCCGCGCCCGCCGCCGTCCTTGTTATGGGGCCCGGTTTGTGGTTATATGCCCTTGCCGTTCGCGGGCTGAGCGCGGCCGGGAGGAGCGGGTTTGGCGGACAAGAACATCCACGAGACCATCGAGTGCATGGCCAAGGGCATACTCATCGGCGGCTCCCTGGGCGCCGTGGCCGGCTGGTTCTTCATGGACTTCGGCCGGGCCCTGGGCCTGGGCATGCTCTGCGGCTGCCTGGCCGGGCTGTCGTTCAAGGGCATGCGCGACAGGAAGAGGTAGCTTTGGCCGGACGCGGACGGCCTCGTCTTGACCAAAGCCCGAGCCCGGGCTTAAGGAAAATGGAATCTGAAATCGGCCCCAGATGCCCGGGGATATTCGATGACTGTTGAGCCGGACAACAACTCCAGACCGCTTTTCTCCAACAGGATATATTCCTATTTCCTGGGCGCCCTGCTCTTGGCCTCGCTCTATCTGGCCTTTTTCATCATGGGGCCGTTTCTGACCACCCTGGTCTTTTCAGCCGTGGTGGCCATGATCTTCTACCCGGTGTTCACGCGCATCAACGGGCTGCTCAGGGGCCGCAAGAACCTGGCCGCCATCGCGACCGTGGTGATCATCGTGTTCACCATAGTCATCCCCACGTTCGTCCTGATCTTCGGCCTGATCTCCCAGGGCATAGAGACGGTCTCGGCCATCAACGCCTGGCTGACCAAGAACGGCCTGTCGGACTTGATCGGCGTCGAGGCCCTGGACCGCTACGCCTTGTGGATCAAGGACAAGCTGCCCTTTGTCAAGCTGGAGACCCTGGACCTCCAGGCCAGGGTCCTGGAGATGTCCAGGCTCACGGCCCAGTTCATCATCCAGCAGGGCACCAGCCTGGTGGGCAACATGGCCCGCCTGGCCCTGCACTTTCTGCTTCTGATCGTCGTGGTCTTTCATTTTTTGCGCGACGGCGAGGCCATGCTCTGCAGGATCAAGTTCCTCTGCCCCCTGAGGCCGACCCAGGAGGACATCCTCATAGACAGCTTGAGGCGCGTGGCCAAGAGCGTGATCCTGGGCAGCCTGGTCATCGCGGCCCTCCAGGGCCTGGTCGGCGGAATAGCCCTCTACCTGGTCGGCATCCCGGGCTTTTTCTGGGGGGCCATAATGGGCTTCTCGTCCCTGATCCCCATTGTCGGGACCGGGATCGTCTGGGTGCCGGCCGTGGTCTATCTGGTCTTCAGCGGCCAGTACGGCTCGGCCGTGTTCCTGGGCCTGTGGTGCGGCATCCTGGTCGTGGGGATCGACACCCTGCTGCGGCCGATCCTGTTGCGCGAGGCCTCCAGGGTCTCGGTGTTTTTCGTGTTCCTGGCCGTTCTGGGGGGCGTGGCCGCCTTCGGGTTCAAGGGCATCTTGTACGGCCCGCTGATCTTGAGCTTTGTCATGGTCATGCTCGACTTCTACGGCGAGGAGTACAAGGACGTCCTGACCGCCTGCCCCGCGTTCTCCCAGGACGCGGACAAGAAGCCCTGAGGCGCGGGCATGCCCGGGACCGGTTTTTACGCCGCGGCCGGCGGGCCGTCGGGCTTGGCCCCGGCCCGCTGGCCGCGGTTTCTCCTTGTCTGCCTTGTGGCGCTGTTGTGGCTTGGGGCCTGCGCCCGGCCCGCGCCGCTCAAGGCCCCGGGCTTTGTCCGGGTGTCCCGGGCCCGGGCCCTTGATCTGGCCTCGCGTCTTGACCCGGCCGCCCAGGGCCTGGGCTCGTGGCAGGCCCTGGACCTGGCCCTGAGTCGCAGCCTGGAGTACGTCTCGGCCAGGCCCGGGGAGGAGACGGCCGTTGAGCTGCCCGGCCTGGCCCTGAGCTGGGCCGGCCTGCGCGCGAGCCTTGAGCAGCTGCTCGCCGACCTGCCGCGCCTGGACCGGGACCCCGGCCTCTTGGCCAGGGACTTCGCCTGGTTCGCCTTTGTCCCGGAGATTTTGCTGACCGGGTATTACGAGCCCTGGGTCAAGGCCTGCCTGAGCCCCGACCCGGACTACCCGTATCCGATCCACGGGCCGCCGCAGGACCTCAAGGTCGTTGACCTGGGCGAGTTCCACCCCCGCTGGCAAGGGGAGAAGCTCGTCTACCGCATACAGGACGGCCAGATCAGGCCCTATCACCAGCGCCGGGACATCGACTTCGGCCGGGCCCTCGAGGGCCGGGGCAACGAGATCGCCTGGGCCAGGGACCTGGTGGACGTCTATGTGCTCCAGGTCCAGGGCTCGGGCAGGCTGGTCCTGCCCGGGGGCGAGGTCAGGCACGTGCTCTACGCCGGGAAGAACGGGCGGCAATACGTGTCCCTGGGCCGGACCATGGCCGAGCGCGGCCATCTTGCCCTGGACGAGGTGAGCATGCCGCGCATCCGCGAGTACCTGCGCGCCCACCCCGAGGACCTGGAGGAGCTTCTGTCCGCCAACCCGAGCTACGTGTTTTTCAGGCTCGCGGACGACGGGCCCTACGGCAGCATGGGCAAGGTCCTGACCCCCATGGTCTCTCTGGCCGTGGACCGGGGCCTCGCGCCCATGGGCGCGGCCTTTTTCCTGGACGCCGACCTGCCCGTGGACCAGGGGCCCGGGGCCGAGCCGGGCCTGCGGGACCTTGCCGGCCTGGTCCTGGCCCAGGACACCGGGGGGGCGATAAAGGGCGCGCGGGCGGATATGTTTTGCGGCTCTGACCGGTCGGCCGAGTTCGCGGCCGGCCGGCTGAAGCACAGGGCCGGGCTCTATCTGCTGGTGAGCAGGAAGGTTTTGGCCGAAACCGCCGGGCCTTGAGCGGCCCGGCCGCCGGGGGAAGATGTCTTCGCGGGCCTGTCCCTTTCTGGCCGTCATGGCCATGGGCTTTGCGGCCGCGGTCACCCAGACCGCGGTCCTGCGCGAACTTTTGGTGATGTTTTCCGGGTTCGAGCCGGCCCTGGGCCTGGCCTTGTCCTGCTGGCTGCTGTGGACCGCGGCGGGCAGCGCCCTGGCCAGGAGGCCCGGGGCCAGGCCGTTCTTCAGGGGCCCGGGCCTGGTCTGGCTCCTGTCGCTCATGGCCCTGCTCCTGCCGGCCACGGTCCTGTTCATCAGGGCCTGGCGCATGTTCTGGGCCCTGCCGCCGGGCGAGCTGCCCGGCCTGGGCGGGATGCTCGCGGCCTGCCTGGCCGCGCCCGGCCCGTTTTGCCTGGCCTCGGGGTTCACCTTTGTCTGTCTGTGGTCCGCGGCCGCGGATCAGGGCGGGCTGAGGCCGCTGTGGGTGTTCATGGGCGAGGCCCTGGGCGCGGCCCTGGGCGGGCTGGTGTTCACCTTCCTGCTCCTTCCTTGGCTGTGCATGTTCGAGATAAGCCTTGTCGCCGGGCTCATGGTCCTGGCCGGGGCGGCCGTGGTCGCCCTTTCGGGCTCGGGGGTCCGCGGCGCGGCCCGCTGGCTGGTCTGCCCGGCCGCGGTCCTGGTTTTGGCCGCGGCCCTGCCCATGGCCGAGGACATCGAGCTGGCCAGCCGGCAATGGCAGTGGGGCCGGGGCGTGCTGGAGGTCGTTGACTCGCCGTTCCAGAATCTGGCCCTCACGGTCGAGGACGGCCAGTACAGCGTGTTCACGGGCGGGGCCTGGCTGTTCACCGCCCCGGACGAGCAGGGCTGCGAGCTGGCCACGCACCTGGCCCTGCTCCAGCACCCGGCGCCCGAGAAGGTGCTCTGCGTGGGCGGGGACCTCTACGGACTGGCCCCGGAGGTCCTGAAGCACCCCACGGTGGCGGTTTTGGACTTCGTGGACCCGGACCCGGCCCTGCTGGACCTGGCCGCCCGGGCCCTGCCGGCCGAGATGACCAGCGCCGCGCTTGATCCCCGGGTGCGGGTCTTTCACCAGGACGCGGCCTCGTTTCTGCGCCGCCGGGCCGGGTCCTACGACGTGGTCCTGCTCAACCTCGGGGACCCGGTGAGCGCCCAGGCCAACCGCTTCTTCACCCTGGAGTTCTATGAGCGCATGAACCGGGTCCTGGGGCCGCGCGGGGTGCTCTCGTTCGCCGCGAGCTCGTCGCCCGAGGCCCTGGGCCCGTTGCAGCTCAGGCACCTGCGCGCCATCCAGGCCACGCTTGCTGCCGGGCTGGGCCGGGTGTTGGTCATTCCGGGCGACCAGGCCCGGTTCTTCGCCTCGCCCGGGGCCGAGCTGACCGACGACTACCGCGTCCTGACCGAGCGCATCCAGGAGCGCGGCCTGGACCTGCGCTACGTGCGCGACTACTACCTGTTCGACTCCCTGAACCCGTTCCGGCTGGAGGCGTTCAAGGACCTTGTCGCCTCGGGCCGGCCCGAGAGGCTGAACAGGACCTTTGAGCCGGCCTGCTACTTCAACAGCCTGGCGCTCATGGCCGCCAAGCTTTCCTCGCGGCTCAAGGCGCCCTTGCTGGCCTTGGCCGACCTGGATGCGGGCTGGGCCCTGGGCCTGGCCGGGGCCGCGGGGCTCCTGCTCGCGCTCATGCCCCTGCGGGGCGGGGCGGGTCTGGCCAGGGCGGCCAGGGCCGGCGTGTTCGCGGCCGGGGCCGCGGGCATGGCCTTTGAGGTCGCGCTCCTTCTGGGCTACCAGATGGCCCGGGGCAATCTCTACGGCTGGCTGGCCATGATCACCGCCGCGTACATGAGCGGCCTGGCCCTGGGCGCCGGGCTGGCCATGTGCGCCCGCCTGGCGCGCCGGGCCCGGACCTGGCTGGCCGTCTCCCTGGCCGGGATGTTTCTGATCCTCTGCCTCTCGCCCCTGGCCCTGGTCCGGCTCGAGGCCTGCGCCCTGGGCCCGGGTCTCGTGGACGCGGCGTTCTTGTCCCTGGCCCTTGTGTTCGGGGTCTTCGGCGGCCTGCAGTTCTCCATGGCCGCGATGGTCGTGTCCCGGGGCGGCACGCCCGGGCCCGCGGTGGGCGGCGGGCTGTACGCCCTGGACCTGGCCGGGGCCATGGTCGGGGCCACGATCGTGTCCCTGGTCCTGGTCCCGCTCTTCGGGCTCTGCCTGCCCCTGGTCCTGGCCGGGCTGCTGATCCTGGGCAGCCTGATCGTCCTGGGCCGGGCGGTCAGCAGGGCCTAGTCCCAGATGCCCGGGATGGGCCGGCCGCACTGGGTGCAGCGGCCCTTTTCAAGGCGCAGGACCGTGGACCTGAACCCGACCCGGTTTATGAGCACCGCGCCGCAGCCCGGGCAGTAGGTGTTCTCCCCGGGGTTTCCGGGCACGTTCCCGACATAGACGAACTCCAGGCCCGTGTTCAGGGCCGTGTCCCGGGCCGCGTACAGGGTCGCCAGGGGCGTGGGCGGAAGCCCGACCAGCTTGTACTGGGGGGTGAACCTGGAGAAGTGCAGGGGCGTGTCCGGGCCCAGCTCGGCCTTGATCCAGCGGCACATCTCGAGGATGTCGGCCGGGTCGTCGTTCTTGCCCGGTATGATGAGGTTCACGATCTCGGTGTGCACCTTGTTGGCCTTGAGCCTCTTGAGGGTCTCAAGCACGGGCGCCAGCTCGCCCTTGCACATCTCCCGGTAGAAGTCCTCGGTAAAGGCCTTGAGGTCCACGCACACGGCCGAGAGCACCCCGCAGAGCTCGTCCAGGGGCCCCTGGTTCACGAAGCCGTCGGAGTGCATGACCTTGAGCAGGCCCCGTTCGCGGGCCTCGCGGCCCATGGCCAGCATGTACTCGGTGAAGATGGTCGGCTCCACGTAGGTCGAGGCTATGGACCTGCACCCGAGGTCCTTGGCCAGCCTGGCCACCTCGGCCGGGGGCAGGTCGTAGTTGTAGGTGTCGTCCGGCCGGGCCTGGGATATCTCCCAGTTTTGGCAGAACTTGCACTCGAAGTTGCAGCCCGCCGTGGCCACGGACAGCGAGCGGCTGTTGGGCAGGACGTGGAAAAAGGGTTTTTTTTCGATCGGGTCGATGTTCACGGCGCAGGGGTTGCCGTAGGCCAGGGAGTAGAGCCGGCCGTCCCGGTTCTCGCGCACCCGGCACCAGCCGCGTTCGCCCTTGTCGATCACGCAGGCCCTGGGGCACAGCTCGCAGCGCACGGACCCGTCCCCAAGGGCGCTGAAAAAGGGCGAGGGCTCGGAGCCCAGCAGGCCCTTCTGCCTGCGCAGGGCCAGGGCCGGGTCGGCCGGGAGCAGCACCAGGGCCTCGCTGGCCGCGCAGAACAGGGCGCAGCGGCCGCAGGTCTTGAGGAATTCGCGCCTGTCCATGGATCACCTCCGGTCAGAAGACCTCGGCCGTGAACACGTATATCTCGGTTGAGGGGTCGCGCCAGCAGTCCCCGGGCAGTCCGGCCTTGAGGCAGGTGTGCTCCAGAAACTCGTCCCTGTCCCAGCCCCATTCGCCGGGCACCTGGGGCAGGAGCAGCCCGGACCTGAAGCCCCTGCGCATGAGCAGGCCGTGCTCTCCGACGCGCACCTCGGCTATGTCCTTGATCCTCTTGAACGGGCTGATGACCGAGATCTCGAAGCTCAGGTCCTCGAACTCCGCCGGGTCCAGGGGCGGGAAGCGCGGGTCCTCGAAGGCCGCGGCCCTGGCCATGCGGACCACGGCCAGGTACAGGGGCGCGTCGGCCGAGAGCCGGCCGATGCAGCCGCGCAGGACCCCGTTCTTCTTCAGGGTCACAAAGGCCCCGCTGGGCGCGCTCAGGGCCGCCGGGGGGTCTGGCGGCAGGTAGTCCCGGCCCTCGATGGCGGCCTTGACCGATGCCCTGGCCATGGCCAGGAGCGCGGACCTGTCCTCTGGTTTGAGCCCGGAGGTCGGCGTCGCGTTCTGCCCGGCCTCGGCCTGGCCGCTGTCCCAAAAGGCCGCGGACATGTAGCCGACCACCGAGGACTTGTCCATGGTCACCGCGCTGGTGTCCGCATAGGCCAGGACCGCGCCCCTGTCCGCGCCGAGCAGCCTGGCCGCGATCATGGTCGCGACCAGGGGCCCGCCCCCGCAGGCCTCGCAGCGGCCCAGGGACAGGTCCCGGTGCAGGGCCTCGGGGTCAAAGGCCCTGACGTCGGCCATGACCACGTCGTCCAGGGCCCTGGCCAGGGCCGAGGAGTGGTGGTGGGAGAGGTCCGTGGAGGCCACCAGGAGCATGGACCGCCCCCGGCCGCAGGCGGCCAGGGCCTTGGCCAGCCGCTGGCAGGTCGGGTAGTCCTGGCTGCCCATGACCAGGGGCACGATCTTGAACCGGTCGAGCCGGCGCTGGAGGAACGGGAGCTGTATCTCCAGGCAGTGCTCCCTGGCGTGGGCCTTGGGCACGTAGCGCAGGTCCGGGTCTTGGGCCTTGAGCGCCGCGGCCAGCTCGATGTCTATGGCCGTCAGGCCCAGGGGGGTCTTGTAGGCCCCGTGGTCGTAGATCGAGACCCCGTTGAACGCCGCCCGGTGGGACGGGCCGATGAGCACCACGGTTTCGAAGCCCTGGCCCTTGAGGGCCTTGTAGGCCCAGGCCGCGATCGGCCCGGAATAGGGCAGCCCGGCGTGCGGGGCGGCCAGGGCCACGAGCCTGCCGGGCACGGGCCGCGTCCCGGCCCGGCCCAGGAAGTCGTCGAGCATGGCCTCAAGGGCCTGCCCGGTGCCGGGATACCAGGACCCGGCAAAGACCGGTTCGCGCACCTCCCGGGACTCGGCCCAAAGCGGCCGGGCCAGGAGCAGGACCGCGACGGCGAGCAAGAGCCATGCCCTGGACAGTCTCATGGAGGACCTCCCATACTCATTCATTAAACCAGACCCGGGCGGCGGGCAAGCCTGCGGGCGGCCGGGCCTTGATTTGCGGGCCGCAACAGTTATTATGATCGGGGAGAGTGGTCCAATGATCCCAAAAGGGGGGCAGCCATGGCCGAGGATCGTTTCAGCCAGACCATCGAGGTCCGGGGCGAGAGCTATGACTTCGACCCGGAAGCGGAGACCGCCCTGGTTCCCTGCGAGCAGTGCGGGCACATGAACGAGGTCGCCTGCCAGAGGCAGGACGGGGGTTGGGTGTTCTACAGCTTCTCCTGCGAGAACTGCGGCCATTTCAACACCTTTGACTGAGCGGACCGCATATTGACCGGCCCCTTCAATGAACTCGGCGGTGTCCATTGAAGGGGCCTGGGAGGAGGTGCGGGCCGGTCCGGGGGCTGAGCGCCCTTCCCGGTCCGGGCCCGGCGGGGCCTAGTGGGTCACGGCCCGGGGGGGAGGTTTGGGCCACATCTTGTCCATGGCCCTGCGCAGGAAGGATCGCGGCCTTTGGTTGCTGGAGATGCTCGACCTGGAGATCATCACCTTGCCCTCCGGGGTTCGGGTTGCGCGCCCAGTTCCTTGAGGCATTCGGCCAGACTGGACAGCCCTGAAGTTTTCAACAATTTTAGGGTCTTAACCTCGTTTTTGCACGACTCCTTGACATACAGGCAGGCGTTGTGGCTGACGCAGTCCAAGGGGCAGACCACGGCGTCCGCCGCGCTCACCAGCTTGGGCAGCAGGTTTTGGGAGTTCTCGATCCCGCCGTCGTGATGCCTGAACCGGCCGCCGTGGCGTTCGACCAGGTCGCGGTAATGGCGGACCAGGTTGACCCTGCCGCCGACATACAGGATGCGCTTGCCGCAGAGCAGGGGGCCGGGGCACTCGCTGGTCCCGGCCTTTTCGCAGTTGTCGCAGTCAGGGGGCAGGGCCGGCCGCGCCAGCTCGCCCTCCAGAAACCGCATTTCCAGGTCCTTTGCCCCGAGCTCCTCCTGGAGGTGGCGCATCTGTTTTTCATAGGCCCCCAGCCGCTGTTCCAGGGCCTTTTTGGCCGACTTGAGCTCGATCATGCCCAGGGACTGCACGGCCAGGGACCTTTGCAGGGCGTTGTTTTCCGCCCGCAGGGCCGTGTCGCCCGTTTCCTTTGCCCGGTTGCGCAGGCCCTCCAGGTCCTTGGCCAGGGTCCAGATCGTTTTCTGGCCGGCCCTGTTCTGCCGGGTCAGGTCCCGAATGCGTGCCCGATAGTGGGCCCGCGCCTTGGCGTATTTTTCGGACATCTTTTCAAGCCCGCGTTCGAGCCTGTGCAGGCGTTTGGCCTCTGCCTGGCTGTCCGCCAGCCGGGAATGCGAGAGCATGTGCACATCCCCGAACGCCTCGCGGCGCAGGCCTTCCGAGGCCCGGGGGTGGGAGAGCAGGGCCCAGTACGGGCCCGCGATCTCGCCCTGTTGCCTGGCCTCCTGCCACAGGCCGCGGAGCCCGGCCTCGTCCTTGGCCCGGGCGAAGCGCCGGAGCGTCCTGGGGTATTTTTTGTTCAGCGCCCTTGTGATCGCCTTGGCCTCGGGGCAGTCCCGCATGCACAGCGAGACGAACGCCTCGTGGAGATGAAACCCGCCGGCCTTTGGGTCGAGGGCCAGGCCGAGCTGTCCGGCCAGGGCCTTCAGCTCCGCCGGGCTCAGGCAGGCCCCGATGATCGAGCATTGATAGTTGCTCTGCTCCCATATTCCCTTTCGCACCACGTCCTCCTCGGCCGGCGCAGCCGGTCTTTTTCTAGGCCAGGGCGCTGGAGACCTGGTACACGGCCACGGCCATGAAAAAGGCCAGGGCCGTGCTGAAGCCCACCGAGAACAGGGCCCAGCCCCACGAGGACTCGCGGGCCATGGCGACCACGGTCACGAAGCACGGGGCGTAGAGCAGGACAAAGACGATCAGGCTCAACGCCGTGGCAAAGCTCCATGCCCTGTCGCCCGCGAGCCTCTGGGACAGGGTCTCGGACTCCTCGGGGTCCACGTCTCCGAGCGAGTACGCGGTGCCCAGGGCCGAGACTATGACCTCCTTGGCCGCAAAACCGCCGACCAGGGAGATGTTCGTCCGCCAGTCAAACCCCGCCCACCTGGAGATCGGCTCCAGGAACACCCCGATCCGGCCGGCCACGGAGTGGCGCAGGGCGGCCTGGGCCTCTTGGTTGTCGATCCCGGTCAGGCGGTCATCCAGCTCGGCCTGGGCCGAGCCCTCCTGCTGGGCCGCCAGGCGCAGGGCCTCGAAGCCTGCGGCCTGCTCCTGGGGCAGGCCGGGAAAGGTCATCGCCGCCCAGATGAGGATGGAGATCGCCAGGATGACCGTGCCCGCCTTTTTGATGTACTGCCAGGTGCGCTCCCAGGTGTGGATGACCAGCCCCCTGAGCGTGGGCATCCTGTAGGGCGGCAGCTCCATGACGAACGGCGTGGACTCGCCCTTGAGCAGGGTGGAGCGCAGCAGCCTGGAGGCGAGCAGGGCCATGGCCCAGGCCCCGAGCGTGGAGAGGAACATCACCCTGGCCTCCAGGCCCGGGAAAAAGGCCGCCGCAAGCAGGATGAACACCGGGACCTTGGCCCCGCAGGTCATGAACGGCGCGGTCAGGAGCGTGGCCAGCTTCTCCTTCGGGTTGCGCAGGGTGCGCGTGGCCATGATCCCGGGCACCGCGCAGCCGCCGGGCAGGCCTCCGGAGACCAGAAAGGGCATGACCGAGCAGCCGTGCAGGCCGAAGACGCGCAGGACCCGGTCCAGCATGTAGGCCACGCGGGCCATGTACCCGGAGTCCTCGAGCAGGGTCAGGGCGAAGAACATGACCACGATCAGGGGCACGAAGCCCAACACCCCGCCCACGCCGTCGATGACCCCGGACACGACCAGGGACCTGAACAGGCCTTCGGGGATCAGGTTCTCGGCCGTTTCGCCGAGGTAGCCGAACAGGGCCTCCAGCCAGCCCATGGGGATCTCGCCGATGCTGAACGTGGCGTAGAACACGGCGTACAGCACGGCCAGCATGATCCCGGGGCCGAGCAGGCGATGGGTCAGGACCTGGTCCAGGCGCTCGCTGATCTCGATGCGCTGCCTGCGGGCGTCCTGCGAGACTACGCCCTGCTGGAGGATGGAGTTGATGTACCCGTAGCGGAAGTCGGCGATTACGGCCTCCGGATAGCTTTTCAGGAAGTCGCGGCAGAGCTTGCGGGCCTCGGCGACCTTTGCCTCCAGGGCCTTGGCGGCCTGGGAATCGGATTTTTCCCCCTCGCGCATGACCTCTGCGTCTCCCTCCAGGTACTTCAGGGCGATCCAGCGCGCCGGGTACCTGCCGATCAGAAAGGCGTTGCGCTCGACGATCGCGGCCATGTCCGTGAGGATCGGGTCCAGGTCCTTGCCGTAGGACAGGGCCAGGGGCTCTGTGCGGCCCAGCTTTTCCCTGGCATGGGCCACTGCCTGGGCCACGAGCGCCTCTTTTCCCTGTCCTTCCCGGGCCACGGTCTCGACCACCGGCAGGCCGAGGAGCGCGGAGAGCTTGGCGCTGTCGATGCGCAGGCCCTTGCGCCTGGCCTCGTCCATCATGTTCAGGGCCAGGACCACGGGGATGCCCAGCTCCAGGAACTGGACGGTCAAGAACAGGCTGCGCTCCAGGGTGTTGGCGTCGACCACCTGGACAACGGCCTGGGGCCGCTCCTTCAGGAGCGCGTTGCGGGCCACGACCTCTTCCGGGGAGTAGGAGGTCAGGGAGTAGCAGCCCGGCAGGTCGAGCACGCGCACCTGGCCGTTGTTCCAGGACAGATGGCCCTCCTTGCGCTCGACCGTGATGCCCGGGTAGTTGCCCACGTGCTGGCGGGCCCCGGTCAGGAGGTTGAAAAAGGTCGTTTTCCCGGAGTTCGGGTTCCCTGCCAGGGCGAGATTGACGGTGCTCATGTCTATTCCTCCATGGTCTGGACAGTGATGTAGTCGGCCTCGTTGTTGCGCAGGGTCAGGGTGTAGCCCTTGACCCTGAGGGCCACCGGGTCCTTGAGCGGGGCCCTGCCGGCCACGCTGAACTCGATCCCGGGCAGCAGGCCCATGTCCCTGATCCTCCTGCCCAGTTCCCCCTCCGCGTCCACGGATACGACGCGCGCTTTTTGATCCTTGGCCATTTCCCTGAGATTGACGGTCCTCATTGACTTACTCCTTTTCCTGGAAGCAGCAGGCTTCCCTGAGTTGGACGATGCTTTGATGGGCCTTGTCCCGGACGGACATGAAGGCCTCGACCACCCGGGGATCGAACTGCGTGCCGGAGCACTTCCCGATCTCCGCGCAGGCCTCTTCGAACTTCTTGGCCCCCCTGTAGGGCCGGTGCTGGAGCATGGCCGAGAGCGTGTCCGCGACCGCGATGAGCCGGGCCCCGAGGGGGATGGCCCTGTTGCGCAGGCCCCGGGGGTAGCCCTGGCCGTCATAGCGCTCGTGGTGGCTGTGCACGATCTCCGGGACGCCCATCTCCCTCATGGTCTGCACCGGCCTCAGGATCGCGGCGCCGATCTCGGGATGGCGCCTCATCTGGGCCCACTCCTCCCTGGTCAGCGGCCCGGGCTTGGTCAGCACGGCGTCCGGGACCCCGATCTTGCCTATGTCGTGCAAATGCCCGGCGATGTGCACCAGGTCCGCGGCCTGGGGCGGCAGGCCCATGGCCAGGGCCATGCTGTGGGCCACCACAGCGACCTCGTCGGAGTGGTTCTTGGCAAACGGGGACTTGGCGTCTATGGCCAGGCCGAGGCTCTCCGAGAGCTCGTGGACCACGATGGATATCCGCGGACAGTCCGAAGGGCAGGGCTGTTGCGCGTCGGTGCAGAAAAAGTCCCGCCAAGCGCGTTGGCCTGTCTGCCCGGCCGAGGGGCCGGTCCGGGTCCCGGGATGGGCCCGGCCTTGTTTGAGCAGGGCGACGGAGACTTGTGGGGGGTTTTTCAAGCTCGCTTCCTTCATGGTTTGAGGTTGGATACGGTTCATTGTCCTGATCGGGCGTGCTCGTTCAGGCTTGGCCTGTCGGCTGCGGCGCTTGCCTGAACCAAGCAACGGCCGGGCACAACCTCGATATTGAAATTGAAATTCATTGTCAAGATCAATTGTGATCTTTTTTTGAGATTTGTTCAGGCCCGCGCGCGGGGCGCTGATCGTAGGCCGATCCGGCCTGAGCCTGAAGGCGTTGATCAGCGTTGACTCGGCATACGTGGAGGGCGTACTTGGCGGCTGGATGGCTGCGACACGGTGATGAATCTCCCGGCCGTAGCACGGCGCGAACGCGCCGGAGCGCCATGCGGGGTTTCCGGGCCAGGCCCGGGTGGGAGGCCCCGCCAGCCATCCGTAAGCGACCCCCGGGGTTTCGACCTCGGGGGTCAGCGCGTTCTGACCCCCAGCCTGGGTCAGGCCCGTGCGCGGGGCGCTGACGGCCCGCCCCTGGTTCCTGACCCCGCGCCGCAGGGCAGGGGCCGGGCAACGGGTTTGGGTGCTTAACAGGTTGTTGGTAAACAACCTCCGCGCGCCAGGACGGCGCGCTCGGAAGCATTGGCTTCCAATGATTCCGGAGAGTTGGCGAAACCGCGCTTTCGCCAACTCGAGTTGAAAAAGTCCAGGACGGACTTTTTCAACATTCTGTTAAGGGCTTGGGGGATTAAGGAGCCCCTTCAATGAAGCTGGCAGTATTCACTGAAGGGGCTCACTCGGGAGGTGTGCGCCAGCCCGCGCTTTTTAGCGTCCGAGCAGGATTGCGCCGATGTTGTGGGGGGAATCGTCCTTGCCTGTCCTTGTTGCCCGGGATTTCCCCTCGACTCCCGGACTCAGGCCTTGAAGCGCCTGGAGGTATTTTCCCTGCGGGTCCTTGCAGGGCCTATTCGGCCACGTTCCAGGCCCGGGCCGCCAGGGGCCGGTAATTCTTGTTTTGGGCCACGATGTCCAGGTGGACCAGTCCCAGGGGCAGGGCCTCGACCACCGGCTCGCCTTGGTACTCGCGCAGGTCCACGCACAGCAGGTACGAGCCGCACTTCTTGCAGGCCTCGATGCGTTCGGACATGACCTTTTCCTCAAAGATGATCTCGCGCTGATCGTGGTCCTCGTTTCCGCATCCCGGACACATGTCCCGGCGGAAGGCCCACTGGTGCGAGCACAGGGAGCAGATCAGTTTTTTCTTGCCCCCGCCCCCGACCAGGTCCTCGTTGCGCGGGTTGTTGTGCTTGGAGAGCGAGGCCATGGCCGGGCTCGATCCGCAGACCGGGCAATAGCCCTGGGTCCAGGCCGTCTCGGCCAGTCTGGGGCCCAGGGCCCTGGACAGGGCGGCCAAAACCGGGCTCAGGACGCAGCGGCCGCAAAAGCCCAGTATGGCCTCCGGGACCCCGGCCCGCTCGGCCATGGCCGCAAGCGTGTTTTTGTCCGAGCCCAGCACGCCGCGGGCCAGCTCGGACAGATCGATCTGTTTGTCCTCAACGGCCCGGGAGACCTTGAGGACCTCTTCCTTGAACGGGAACGAGGCCTCAAGGACCGGAAATATCTCGCCCGCGGCCTCGGCCAGCTCGGCGTCCAGGCCCGGGAGGCCGACGTCGGCCAGGATTGAGACCCCTTGCCTGAGGCGTTCGGGATTCATTTTGATGTCCTGGGCGGCCCGGGGTTCGAGCCTTTGGGCCAGGTCGGCCTGGACCTGGAACAGGTCCTTGAACCTGTCCACGAGCTCGGCGTACACCGGGCGTTGGTTCTTTATGCGCTCCAGCGTGGCGGCGAGGTCCTTTTCAGTGCCGGGACGGTCCATGCTCGACTCCTGTGGATGGTTTCACCGCCCCGGGCCGCGGCAGGGAGCGGCCCGGGGCGGTAGTCAACAGCCGAAAAGGCCGGCTGTGTTTTTATGCCTGGTCCAGTCCTTCCAGTATCTGGCGGAAGGGCCTGCCCAGGCCGGCAAGGAACTCCTTGCGGTTCATCTCCGTGTTCACCTCGGCCACGACCTTGGTGTGGTAGAACTTGGGATCGTCGATCAGCAGGTAGATGACGCTGACCTCCTTGGGGTCGGCGAGCATGGCCTTGGGGTACTTCTTCTTCAGGCTCTTCAGGCGTTTGTCGGCCAATTGCAGCATGTCCTCGCGCTCGCCGAAGTTCATGGTCCCGGTGGGGCAGGCCTTGACGCAGGCGGGCAGCATGCCGTTTTTGAGCCGCGAGTTGCACATCGTGCACTTGCTCATGATCCCCGTGACCGCGTCGCGTCGCGGGATGTCATAGGGGCAGGCCTCGCGGATGCTCTGGTAGTCGTCCGCGCTGAGCTTGGCCGTGGTGGGGGTGAAGATGACCGCCCCGGTCTCCTTGTCCTGGATGATCGCGTTGTCCACGATCGAGTCGGCCACGGCCTTGCAGGGCGGGTAGACGCAGTGGCGGCACTGATCCGGGAAGAAGTTCCAGTGGACCTGGTTGTTCTTGTCCAGGTGCTCGTTGAAGCGCACCAGCTTGTAGTTGTTGGGGTTCAGGTCCTGGGGGTTCTGGTGGCTTCCCCATTGATACTGCGTGGTCTTGTTGGGCTCAAGCCCGTTCCACTCCTTGCATGCGAGCTGGCAGCCGCGGCAGGCGGTGCAGCGCGACGTGTCTATGAAGAATGCTTTCGGCATAGCGGACTCCTCTTGGTGGCCCGGGAGGGGGTTCCCCCTCCCGGGCGTTCGCCATTTAGGTTGTGAGCTCCGTCAGTACGGCGGCCTTTTCAATGTTCACGCAGCAGGCCTTGAACTCCGGGATGGTCGTGTTCGGGTCGCCGACGAACGGGGTGAGCCGGTTCGTCGAGTCGCCGCATCCGGGCGTGGTCCATCCGAAGCAGAAGGGCATGCCGATCTCGTGGATGATCCGGCCGTGGACCTTGAGGGGCCGCATGCGGACCGTGACCATGGCGATCGCCTGCACCTTGCCGCGCACGCTGCTGACAATGACGCCGTCGCCGTTCTTTATGCCTTTCTCCTTGGCCAGCTCGGGGCTCATCTCGACATAGAGCTGGGGCTCGGCCTCGAGCAGGTTGGGCACGTTGCGGGTCTCGCCGCCGCCGCACCAGTGCTCGGTCACGCTGTAGGTGGTGAGCACGATGGGGTAGTTGGGATCCGCGGGCTTGGCCAGCAGGTCCATGTTGCTCTTGACGGACTTGTAGCACGGGCTGCTGAGCTGCTTGGAGAACAGGTTGAGGTCCACCGGGGTCTCGACCGGCTCGTAGTGCTCGGGGAAGGGGCCGTCGGCCCGTCCGGGCCCGTATATCTGGCCGAAGCCGTGCTTGTGCATGATGAACGGGTGGCGTCCCTTGCCCGTGGCCAGGGGCGGCCAGCCGCCGTCCGGCACGTCTCCGACCCACTTGCCGTCCTTCCATTCGATGACCGCCTTGGCCGGGTTCCAGGGCCGGCCGTTGAGGTCGACCGAGGCGCGGTTGTACAGGATGCGGCGGTTGACCGGCCAGCACCAGGCCCAGTTCGGGAACAGGCCGATGGCCGCCTGCATCGGGGTCTGGGTCTTGTCCCGGCGCTTGGACTTGTTGCCGTCCTCCTCGGTGAAGCTGCCGGCGTACAGCCAGTTCAGGGACATGGTCGAGCCGTCGTCCGCCAGGGCGGTGAAGCTCGGCACCAGCTGGCCCTTCTTGTACAGCTTGCCCTTGACCTCGGTGTCCTTGGTGAAGAACCCGTTGATCTTCTTGGTGACCTCCTCGGCCACGTAGGCCTTTGGCCAGTCGAGCTTGGTCACCGGGTCGGGGTAGGTGCCGCCCTGCTTGGCGTACATGTCGCGGACGCGGTTCATGATGTCCACGAACATCTGGCCGAAGGTGCGGGCCTCGCCCGGCGGGGGCACGGCCATGTAGTGCCAGAGCATCCAGCGGCCGCTGTTGGTGACCGAGCCGTCCTTTTCCAGGCGGTGGGCCGAGGGCAGCAGGAAGACCTCGGTCTTTATCTTGGTCGGGTCCACGCCCGGACGGCGCCAGTTGTCCGTGGTCTCGGAGTTGTGCAGCTCGGAGGTGACCAGCCACTCCAGGTTGTCCATGGCCTTGCGCAGCTTGTTGGAGTTGGGCACGCTCTGCATGGGGTTCAGGCCCATGATGAACCCGCCGCGGATCTTGTTGTTGAACATGCGGTCGAACAGGAACATGTACGAGTAGTCCTCGCCCTTTTCGATCTTGGGGACGTACTCGTACCCGAAGCCGTTCTCCTTGGTCCCGTTGTCGCCGTACCAGGCCTTGAGCAGGCTGGCCAGGTACTTGGGCTTGTTCTGCCACCAGTTGGCGCTTTCAGGGTCCTTGCTGGCCGGGGTGTTGGCCTTGTTGTAGTCCTCAAGGGTCTGCCAGTCGGCCACGGGCATGGCCATGTAGCCCGGGATGATGTGGTAGAGCAGGGTGTGGTCGGTGGAGCCCTGGACGTTGGGTTCGCCGCGCAGGGCGTTGATCCCGCCGCCGGCTATGCCGATGTTGCCGAGCAGCAGCTGGATCATGGCCGCGGAGCGGATGTTCTGCACGCCCACGGTGTGCTGGGTCCAGCCCAGGGCGTACATGACCGTACCCGCCTTGTCCGGCCTGCCCGTGGCCGCGTAGGCCTTGTACACGCGCAGCAGGTCGTCCTTTGAGACGCCCGTTGTGGCCGAGACCTTGTCCAGGGTGTAGCGGGAGTAGTGCTTCTTGAGCAACTGGAACACGCAGCGGGGATCCTTCAGGGTCTCGTCCCGCTTGGGCACGCCGTTGGAGTCGTTCTCAAAGGCCCATTTGGTCTTGTCGTAGGTCCGCGAGGACGGGTTGTACCCGCTGAACAGTCCGTCGCTGAACCCGAAGTCCTTGCCCACGATGAGCGCGGCGTTGGTGTATTTGACTACGTATTCCTTGAAGTATTTCTTGTTTTCCAGGATGTAGCTGATCATTCCGCCCAGGAAGGGGATGTCCGTTCCCGAGCGCAGGGGGACGTGAAAGTCCGAGCGCGCCGAGGTCCTGGAGAACTTGGGGTCGACGTGCATGACCGTCGCGCCCCTGTCCTTGGCGTCGAGCACCCACTTGAAGGAAATCGGGTGGTGCTCAGCAGCGTTGCTGCCCATTATAAGGATGGCGTCGGCATTCTTGATGTCGATCCAGTGGTTGGTCATCGCGCCGCGTCCGAACGACTCTCCCAGAGCCGCTACTGTGGCGCTGTGTCAGATACGGGCCTGATGGTCCATGTGGACGATGCCCAGGCTCCTCATGGCTTGGTGCATGAGGGAGCACTCCTCGTTGTCCGCGTGGGAGGTGCCCAGCAGAAACGAGGACTCCAGCCGGTTGACCCGCTGGCCCTTGGCGTTCTTCTCCATGAAGTCCTTGTCCCGGGTCTCCTTCACCCGCTGGGCGATGCGCTCCAGGACCCAGTCCCAACTCTTGGTCTCCCATTTGTCGCTGTAGGGCGCCCGGTACAGGGGCTGGTGCAGCCGGTGCTCGTTGGTGGTCATGGTCAGCATGGCCGCGCCCTTGGCGCACAGCGAGCCCTCGTTGATCGGGTAGTCGGGGTCGCCCTCGGTGCTAACCAGCTTGCCGTTCTTCACGTAGGCGATGATGTGGCAGCTGACCGAGCAGAAGGGGCATACGGTCACCACTTCCTTGGCCCCGTCGATCTTAAGGCCGGCGGCGTAGGCCTCGACCGGGCTGAACCTGACTCCGAGCTGACTCAGGGTCAGCCCTGCGAGCCCCACGCCGGTAAATTTGAGAAAATCTCGGCGGTCGCATTTCATCGTGAAACCTCCTTCACCTTGTAACCCGTCTAAATTAATGGCCGAGCGGCGAAAACCTTCGCCAGGGTTGTGTCTGTCTGGACACATAAAGGAGGTTAAGCAAAAAAATTCTTTTATTGCAACATGTTAATAATAACACATTGAATTAATCAGCCTCATCTATCGTCCTCGAAGCCCTGGACTTTGAACCGCTGTCCTCGAAGCCCTGGACCTTGAACTGCAGGACCTTTGCGGCCCGGTCTATGGCGAAGCGCTCGACCTCGTGGAACAGGTCCTGATAGCGGCGGCTCAGGGCCTCGCCCGAGTCCGAGAGGCGATATCCGGAGCGGTTGCAGGCGCCCCTTTCGATCAGCTTGACGCCCATGAGCCTTTCCGTGGCCTTGATCTTGCCCCAGGCCGCCCGGTAGGACATGCCCAGCCTCTCGGCCGCGGCCTTGAGCGAGCCGGCCTCGGCCACCTGCTGGAGCAGGAGCAGCCGGCCGAGGCCGAACAGGACCCCGTCCGCGGTCTCGAACCACATGCGCAGGCGCAGGGTGGCCTTGACCTGGTCCTTGTCTTTTGTCTCGGGCGCGGCCGTCTTCATTTCCTTGCCCTCGCCTGCCGGCTCACTTGCCGAACGGACACTTGGGATAGATGCACTTGGCGCACTCCAGGCACATGCCGCCGCCGGCCAGCCTGGCCAGGTCCCTGCGGGTGATCTCCACCCCGGCCAACAGGCGCGGCAGGAGCAGGTCGAAGCTGGTGGTCTTGTAGAACAGGGCGCAGGCGGGCGTGCCCAGGACCTGCATCTTGCCCCGGCGGGCGATCAGGGTCATGGCCCCGGGCAGGACCGGCATGCCGTAGAGGATGTCCGTGACCCCGGCGTCGATCATGCCCTTGCGGGTCAGGTCGTCCGGGTCGACCGAGAGCCCGGCCGTGGTGATCAGCAGGTCGCAGCCCCTGTCGGCCAACTTTCGGATCGCCTCGGCGATGGCCGCGCGGTCGTCCGGGGCCACGATCACCTCCTCGATCCGGCTGCCGAGCTTGATGACCTTGGCCCTGACGATGGGCTCGAACTTGTCCTTGATCAGGCCGTGGAATATCTCGTTGCCGGTGATCAGCAGGCCGACCCTGGCCGAGCGCAGGGGCCGGACCTCGAACAGGGGGCCGTCTTCGAGCAGGGCCATGGCCTTGTTGAAGGTCGATTGCTCCAGGTACAGGGGGATGGCCTTGGTCGCGGCCACGGTCCGCCCCGCGTCCACGAGCGTGTAGCAGTGCCGGGAAGCGGCCATGACCCCGGAGAGCATGTTGAACGATTCAAGCAGACCCTCCCGCACGATCAGCATCCCGGAGCGCTCCGCGGCGATCTGGACCTTGCCCTCCTTGGGCGGGGCCACGCGGGTCCCGGGACCGGCCATGGACTCGCCGAAGGCCTTGGCCGCGTCGTCCTCGTGGATGAAGCCCTCGGGACAGGGCTGCTCCACGTGGACGTTGTATCGCCCCATCTGCTGCAGGCGGCAGACGTCCCCGGCCGTGATCACGTCCCCGCGGCGGAACGCGGGGCCCTTGGTCTTTCCGGCCACGATCAGGGTCATGTCGTGCAGGGCCGGGCGTCCCACGCTCTGCTCGACCGGCACGGTGGATATCCTGGGCGCGGCCGGTCTGAGCAGGGCGGACTTGTCGGACGCGGCGGCCACATAGGGGGCCTCGCCCTGGCAGCGGCGGCAGATGCCGCCGTAGCGGGCCGGAAAGGCGTCCCCGCACAGGGGGCAGCGGATGATCTCGCCCTTGGAGCGGTGTTTCAGGAAACCCGGCTGCACGGTCAGCTCCTCCGCGTAGAGTATGTCCGTCCCGGCCCGGCGGATGGCCTCGCGCAGCCCGTCGGAGTCCTGCTCCTTCTTGGGCTTTGTCTTGAACAGCCAGGTGTGGATGTCCGGCCAGTCCCTGATCTTGTCGCAGTCTATGGCCACCCGGACCCCGACCCCGCTGAACTTGTCGAACAGGCTCAGGGCGTACACGCCCAGGTCGAGCACCCGCAGCCAGCCGTTGCCCGTGGTGCACGGGGTGAGCATCTGGATGGCGTCGGGAAGGCACCAGGAGGTCTCGGAGATGGCGTCGTAAAGCACGCCTTCGGGGATGCGCCTGCGCGCCTCGGAGACCATGAACCCGCCCACCAGAAGCCCGGGGGCGGCATAGCAATGGAAGCTGCGGGCCGCCTCGATGAACTCGTCAAAGGTGTACGGCGGGATGACCTGTTCGGCTACGTTCAGGGAATGGGTGTCCAACATGTTCTGCTCGCTTGTGTTTTTTCAAGCCCTTGTTTCGGGCCCCTGCCCTGGCAAACGCCCCGGCCGGGGCAGTGGTTTCAAGGCCCAACCGGGCCGAGGGCCAGGGTTTTGATTTATTATTCAACCATTACAACCAATTATTGACACAACCCGGTCCCGGATTTGTTATGTCTAATAAGACATAATAGAGTTTGCGCTTGCGGGGCAAAAGAATCATTCTTCATTTTTGATTGGCACCGGCGGTTGTATATAATCCATGTGAATCGGCGGGTTGAGAAATCCGTCGCGGCCCCATTTTCAAGGGCCGGTCCGTGGTCCGGGCCCGGATTTTCAGGCCCCGCGGCTGGACCGGGCCCGGCGCGCGGGTCATGCCCGGACCCCGGCGCGCACGGCCAGGACCTCGGCCACGATGCTGACCGCGATCTCCTCGGGCGTCCGGGCCCCGATGGCCAGGCCGATGGGGCAGTGGCAGCGCGCCAGGGCCTCCTCCCCGAGGCCTTGGTCGCGCAGGGCGTTGTAGATGGCCCGGCGCTTCTTGCCGCTGCCGATCATGCCCACGTAGCGGGCCGGGGTCGCCAGGACTTGGCCCAGGACCGTCTTGTCGTGGGCGTGGCTGCGGGTCATGATCGCCGCAAAGGCCTGCGGCCCGATCTCGATCTTGGCCAGGACCTCCGCAAACGAGGCCAGGACCAGTATCTGGTCCGCGTCCGGGAACCGCTCGGCAGTGGCGAACTCGGGCCGGTCGTCCACAACCACCACCCGGAAGCCCACGGACCCGGCCACTGCCGCCGTGGCCCTGGCCACGTGCCCCGCGCCGAACAGGAACAGGGTTGGAGGCGGGGCAAAGGCCTGGGCCAGGATGGTCAGCCCTTCTCGGCGCAGGAGCGCGGTCCCGCCGTCGCAGGCCTGGTCCACGGCCTCGGCGGCCTGAGCCCGGAGCGGGAATCCGGGCGCCAGGTCCGCGGCGCGCTTCACAACGGCCCGGGCGAGCGCCTCCTGGTCCCGGTTTCCCAGGACCAGGACCAGGACCGCGCCGAGGCCCTGGCGCAGCAGGTCGTCCAGCTCGGCCACGACCCGGCCGGCAGATGACCCGGGAAGGGCCAGCTCCAGCAGGAGGCTCAGCCTGTCCCCGGGGCCCGCGTCTTTTGCCGCGGCCGGATCGTTTTTCAGGTCCAGGTCCAGGAGGGCCGTTGCCTCGGGTTGGGCCGCGAACATGTCCAGGGCCCGGCAACAGGCCTCGGCCTCGGTCGCGCCGCCGCCCACGCTGCCGATGATGGTCTTGTCCCGGCAAACAGCCATCCTGGCCCCGGCGGAACGCGGGGTGCTCCCGGTGCTGCCCACGACCGTGGCCAGGACCACGGCCTGGCCCGCGTCCAGTGTCCGGCGCACGTCTCCTATCAGATTTTTCATCGCGCCTGCTCCCGCCCTGTCTTTGATCCTTGCGGCTCTCGGTCCTTTTCAGGCCGGGGAGGCGCGCTCACGAGGCCTTGAGGCAGTACCGGGGCCAGCCCATGATCTCGGCCGCGCCGGCAATGGTGGTCCCGTAGAACAGGATGGGCTTGCGCTCCAAAAACTCGTCGATGCTGGCGTTGGCCAGGGTGGTGCCGGTCACCGCGAGCATGTCCGCCCAGCGCAAGGCGTCCTCTGCGGCGTCTGGGCCCTCGATCAGGACCCCGCGTTTGACTTGGCCCACATTGTCCGGGTCCAGGTCCAGGACCCGGAGCTCGAAGGCCGTGTTCAGGGCCTCGATCATGGCCGGCTGGAACCCGACCAGGGTGATGCGCCGGGGGCCGTAGTTCCTCTTGATGAACTCCGGCATGCCGGCCGCGCAGGTCGTCGGGTCCTGGTCGCGGCAGTGCACGGTCTGGCGGGCCAGGCCCAGGTTGCGCATGACCGCGTTGAGCGTGGCCACGAACACCGCGCGCTCGAAGTTGTCCTTCAAGGGCAGGGCCGCGACGTCCGAGAGCCTGCCGGAGTAGGGGCCGTAGTGGTCGGTGAAGGCCTGGCCCCGGCTGTTTCTGAACCCGGCCTCCATGAGCTTTTCCTTGCCCTTGAGCACGGGAAAGTCCGTGTCGTCCGGGGTCCCGATGGCCTGCTCGGCCGTGAGCGGCCCGGCGGCCACGGTCACGTTCTCGTCCAGCAGGCCGTTTTTTTCCCACATGGCCACGGCCCGTTCGCGGACCGTCTCAAGAATGGTCATGCCCAGCCCTCCCAGATGCGGCGCAGGCCTCCGGCCTCATGCGCCCGGCCCGGCAGGCCGGGATGCGCCTGTCCGTCGTCCGTTTGTTATGTCTTGGCAGACATAATGAGTCCGACGCGGGGTTGCAAAAAAGCAGTGCTTGATTGCCTATTGGCACCGGGGGCCGGGTGGAGTTCATGGATGTTGGTTGGTTGCAGGCCGGGGAGGTGGCCGAGGTGCGCAGGGAGCCCAACGAGAGATTGCTGCTCGCCCTGCTCCGGTTCCGCTTCAAGGACAAGTTCGTCCAGAGGCTCGAACTCACCCTCAACAGGGGCGACTCCGCAATGATGCCCCCGGACCAGCTCCTCAGTGAGCCCTAGGACAGGCGCGCCCTGCTGGCGATCCTGGAGAAGTACGATGAGCCCGGGAATGCCCCGTGAGCTTAGACGCATCCAGTCGTTCAGGGACGAGCTCATTCGCGTCCATCCGGCCGCCTGCGAGCGCTTCGGTGGTGTCGACAGGCCCGCGCGAAAGTTCGGCCGCCTGAACGGCCTGGGCTGCTACTCGCTCGACCTGACGCGCTCCGAGGAGGGCACGGGGTCTGGGAGGGCATGGCAAAGGGTCACCGCGCCGTCATGGAGGAGTGACGGGCCCTGTCCGTCCCGGAGTTTTAGATGGGGGTGGTCCAGTTTATCGAGGCCACCTCTCTCACCTATGTGGCTGCACGAATACAACTTGCACCGTCCGCACGGCGGTATCGGAGGAAGCCCATCATGGGCAGATCAAGGCTGCCTGCGAACAACCTCTTGAGACTGCACAACTAGGCCCCCAATTTCGAAGCCTTTTCGGTCGGCCAAATTGACGGTGGGTTAGCCAGTGGCCGAAGTGTTTGATCCTTTGAGTTTATCGTATAAAGACAGGCAGTGAGAGATATAATCGCTGACCGTCCCGGACAGCCTCAGGATGCCCATAATCATCGCCAGTTCGCGCACGGGGTCTTCGGTTCTGTTGAGACCGGGATTGGCCGCGATCAGTCCGAACATTTCATGCCTGGATATTTCCGGAATGGACCGATCCAATCCGTGACGGAAGGGAACGGTTTCCGCAAAGCTGCCCGGAGCCCAGATAAAAGACCGCTTGCCTTCTTTTCGTCTTTCGTTTTCCCCAAGGCAAGAGTCAATCCGTTGCCTGATCTTGGCACCCGTTCTTTTCCAGCCGTGCGCCTTACTGATGATCCGGGCCAAGCGGTCGGCTTCAACAGGGCCTTCACGTTCCACTAAATAGTTGACCATTTGTTTGATAGTTATCGCGTAGTCCGGATCGAAGAAACGGTCGGCGTTGGGGGTACATGGCCACCGAATGGAATCACTGACGGTCGGTTGCGTTATAGTGGGCGCGGAACGGATACGGGAAGTATCCGTCCGGGGAAGTTCCGTGCTCGGCGCGCCGCCACCCAGAAACGTTGGCTGCTGTTCGGTTTGGGCCTGACGGACGGGCCGCAAGAGTGGAGGGGCTGTATTTACGGTGTCCTCGACCTCTTCTAATTGTGATGTCTTTATGTCTTGGTTGGTATCTTCTGGGGGTGGGGTGGCGGTTGAGTCGGAGTCTTGCGCCGCCTGCTCCTGCCTGCGCGATTCTTTAAGGAGTTCCGTCAACGCCGCGTGAATTCGTTCAGAGGCGTCTTTTGGATTCATGAACCAATCGGTCGACCAAATGCGGAGAATGCTCCAGCCGAGATTGCACAGCACGGCTTCCCGTATTTTGTCTCGGTCGCGGGCGGTCGCCGAACTGTGGTAGGTTGCGCCGTCGCATTCGATGCCTGCCAGGTACTTGCCTGCGTGGTCCGGGTGAATGACTCCGAGATCAATTCGATAGCCCGATACACCTACCTGAGGCCGGATGTCCCAACCACGAGTCCGAAGTGCTTGCAGCACGGCCTCCTCGAAAGGACTTTCCACATCACCCACTGAGCCCTCATCCAAGGCGGGCAGAGCAACTGGGCCTCGTTGGGCATAGTCCAGGAAATTTTTGAGGTGGGTGACCCCCAAGGCCTGCGTCCTTGACGTATCGATGTCCTCGGCCAGGATAGAGGAGAACACATGCATCTCCGAACGCGCCCGCGTGATGGCAACATTGAGGCGCTTCTCACCGCCATCACGGTTGAGGGCTCCAAAAGACATAGAGATTTTTCCGGCGAGGTCTCGGCCGAAGGTGACGGAGAAGCATATGATGTCTCGTTCGTCGCCCTGGATGTTTTCCAGATTTTTGGCTATGATAGGCTCTTCTCTTTCGTCGTCGAAGAACCATTCCAGCCTTGGGTCGGAGCGTCTGGCCTCGTCGAACAGGTTGAGGATGAGTTCCTGCTGCTGGATGTTGAATGTGATAACACCGAGTGTGGGGCGATATTCTTCATCCAACTGTAGCCATTGCTGCATGCGTTCGATAGCGAAATCAACAATGGCCCGTGCTTCAACTATGTTGGTGCGCCCTGAGCCACGGGCGTATATGCCGTCGTTTTTATGGAACACCAGAGCGTTGTAAGTTGTTTCTGGCGAGGGAAAGGTTATGAGCTTGTTATCATAATAATGGTGGTTGGAGAAGGCGATGAGGGATTCGTCGCGGCTACGGTAATGCCAATTTAGCTGGATTTCCGGAAGCCCTGCTGTTGAGGCCTCTTCAAGGATGCTTGGCAGGTCTTTTTCGTATTCGGCGAGATTATCTTCGTCTTCGTCATCGGTGCGCCCGAAGAAATTGGTTGGAGGGAGTTGTTTTGGATCGCCCACGATGATGGATTGTTTGGCACGTGCTATGGCGCCCACGGCGTCCCAGGTGGTTATTTGCGAGGCCTCATCAAAGATGACTACGTCATATTGCGTATGGTGGGCCGGAAGATACTGGGCCACGGAAAGCGGCGACATGAGCATGCAAGGAGCCAGTTTGGAAAAGGTAGAAGGCATGGATTCAATAAGTTTGCGGATGGGGATACTTGGACGTTGCAAGCCTATCTGATGCCGGAGTGTACCCAGTTCCGAACGTCTGGGCACGCCGTCTTGTGGAAGACCGTGGGCCACCTTCGCCCGTACCTGCTCCGGAGCCATCCGCAAGACCTGTTCGTCCAGGGAACGGAACTCTTTGATCAGGTCTTCGTGGGACCAATGCCGGAATCCACGCAATGCTGGGCTGGCATCAAGCGCAAGCGGCAACCACCAAGTGAAGTAGGCAATGCGGAAGCTGGCTTCGGCGTCTTCAATCTCATCGTGTTCAAGCGCGTCGACCAGGGGCGCGAGGCCAGGTGTGCGGGCCTCTTCGCGGGTCGAAACCCAAGGCGCCCAGTCGGCCAACCTTTCCTTGTGCGCGATCAAGTTATCGAGCTCTTCTTCAAGTTCCTTTAGGGAATCCAGAGAGATTTTTCCTCCGGATTGTGAGACGTATGCACCATATGCGGTTTTGAACTGTCGCAGGGCGTCGGTGAAATCCTCGGATTTGCGAATCGTGCCGGATTGTTCGTGCCGGTTGCGGACCACCCCCCCCACGACATTGCCAAACTGATCCGCATCCTCGACACATTTGCGTACTTCGCCGAGAGTAAGCTGCAGCTTCTTCGCCTCGTTCAGGTAGGTCGACACCTGCGTGCTGTCTGTTTCTTCCTCCCGGAAGACGGGCAGGGGGGACAGTTCGTTGCGTCGTATGGCGTCGAGGTGCGCTTGAAGGTCTCGGAGGGGGGCGATTTCCGTAGCGACGTCGACCCTTCCTTGCGATGCATAGCTTTGCAGTAGCTTGGTGACGCGCCTGCATCCGAAAAAGGAGAAGGGCCACATCCGGGCACATGCCTCGCGCCATTGCCGGTCCAGGTCGTCCAAGGGAATCCGGTTCACGTCTTCGTTGGCGTAATTCGCAGAAAGAGCGGATCGCGCTTTCCGCACTATGGAAATGGCTTCGCTAAGAGATTTGGCGGCCTCTTCCAGGCGGTCGAGTTCGGCATCGACAACTTTGCTGAAGTCTTTCTCCGAGCACTTTTGGACGATCACTGTGAATTGGCCGAGATTAAACAGTAGTTCCTTTGTGATGCCATCCGTCTGCTTGAGGCCAAGTTCCCTGGCAAGGGTTTGGGCGGTATCATTAAATTTGGGGAGAGTTTCTCGAAGCGCCTCGGCGCGTCGGATCAATTCCTCTTGCCATGCGAACGACCAATCCGGGGTGGCGATGCTGTCGAAGTACGTGCAACCTCGGATCACGTCATGGGTCCTCCCCAAGCGTTTCGCGACGTCCGCAAGCCGCTCAAATGATTTGGGGTCATGCGCCGCGAGGTTGTCGAACCGGAGATCGAAAGGGGCGCGTTTACCCGCGACAAAGCCGATGGCGTCATAGATGCTGAAACCATGGCTGCCCGGTGCATGTAGTTGTTCAACGTAGGTGTTCAGTTTGTCGCGGGTATCTCCGAGCTGCTGGGTTGCGGCTTCCCACTTGTCTCCCGACCGCTGTCCGCTCCGCGCCCAGGCGGCGCCGAGCTGCCGCAGCACCCGTTTCCTGTCCGTCTTGTTGGAGTGTAGCTCCAGGCAGACGTCTCCGAGGTCGTACTTCTTCAAGCGCCGATACACCACGTCGAGGGCGGCGGATTTCTCTGCCACGAAGAGAACGGTTTTCCCTATGGCGAGGCATTGGGCTATGATGTTGGTTATGGTCTGGCTCTTGCCCGTCCCCGGAGGGCCGATGATGACAAAATCATACCCCTCCATGGCAGCGACCACCGCAGCCAGTTGGGAACTGTCCGCGGGAAGGGGCGTGAATAGCTCCTTCGGCGCGAGGCGTCTGTCCATTTCATTGGGCAGCGGCAGACATGCTCCGTCGCAGGCCTGGACAAAAGGGGTCTCAGGACAGTCGATGAGGTGCTTGACGAATCTGTTGCCGCGCAACTCATCAGTCCGGTCCACCAGGTCTTTCCACATGAGATATTTCGCAAAGGAGAAGGTGGAGATAGCCGACTCCTCGACGACCTCGAAGCCTGGGATGTCGCGCACGGCTTGGCGCATAGTGTCGAAAATCCGAGGGACGTCTATGCCTGAATCGTCCGTGGGGAGTTCTCCCTCAAGGGCTGGTATCTGGACCGCGAAGTCGCGCTGTAGTAATTGCAGCAGCGTCGAGTTGATCCGCACGTCGTCCTCGTGGTGCGCCAAGTAGTAGTCGGACCGGGCGGACCTGCGGTTCAGGGTGACGGGAAGCAGGAGAATCGGGGGCCTTGTACAGCGCGGGATCGTCCTCGTGTTTCTTCCAACGCAGGAACCCGACGGCAAGGTAGAGTGTGTTGGCGCCGCCCTCTGCCATCTCGCTTCTGGCCTTACGATAGAGTGTCACCAAGCGATTCCGTAAGTCATTGCCCGCGAGTGGGATGCAAAGCTGCTTGTGCTCAAGGGCATCTGCAGCGAAGGCTTCGTTGATATCCTTGCCATGCTGCTGACGGTAGAGCTCCGGGTTCCGTGTTCCCACAGGGTTCTCGTCCTTGAGGGAAATGATTTGCAGCTTCCTGTCGTCCGCCAGCATGTCCTCCAGCTTCGGCAGGTCCGGGCAGAGAACGGGGATGGTCTGTTTGGTATCCTTGAAGTTGATTAGTCGGTTGCGCAATGTCAGGTCGAGGAGTTTTCGTTGCCAGCGGTCTATGCGATCCTGCGAGGTTTGTGGTTCTTCGTCGACGACGTCTCCCGGCAGAAGACCGAAATCGGGGTCGGGGGGCAATGGGGCTGGTGTCACTTCGTCCGTGGCTTCGGCGGAATCTCCCCTGACGTGGTGTGAGGCCAGGGGGGTGATGCCCGCGATTCTGGCTCGACGAATGTCAATGGCGCGCTCGAAATCGACGTCATTATCCTCGCGCAAGCGCAACCGCGCATTCTGCACTGCCTGGTCGAATCCTGCCACCGGACGGGAGGTTACGAGTGACGTTTCGAACGCCACGAACTCCCGTGCCGCGATGGCTTTCCGGAGTTCAACAATATCCGGTTCCTCGATGGAGGGGAGTGTCTTGTCGACGAGCCAAACGCCGGTGAAGGCGTGCCCCTTGGTGAAAATGACGACCGGGTTGAGGCCGACAGCTTCCAGGGCCGCGGCAAAGAGCAGCGACGTGTCCAGGCAGGTGGCGAGCCCTTCGTTGTGTATCCGTCTGGGGCCGCGGACTTTCTGGCCGTTGCGCTCAAAGGAGGCAGGAGGTTCGGCGTAGGTCAGCCCCATGCCCGTGACGGCAGACCAGATTGCGGCGGCGCGCATGTATGTCCGTTTGGGGTCCTTGCTTTGGTAGCCATCCAGGGCGCCCTTGCGTCCACTGCGCTCCAGGAGTTCTCCCGCCTGTTTGCAGATTTCAGCAACACAAGGATCGTTGGGCGACACAAAGGCGGCAAGGATGCTGGACATTTCCCCGCCGCCGCCCCATTCATCCCGTGCGAGCAGCCGTATTGGCACGGCCCGTTCCAGGAGGCTTTCGTCACGATTGCGGAGCCTGAAAATCAGTTGGCCACGCTCCGCTTCGTCGAGCCCGTTGAAAAAATCAAAGTCATATTCTAGGCGCAGGTCGGAGAGGGAGATTTCACCGGCCGGGTCGATCCGGTCGATGGTCCAAGTCTTCGCGCGACAGAATGGCGGCTGGGGAACAAGATCAAGTTCGAGGTCCTTGATCGGGGCATCAAGGCCATTCCGTATTACTACCTTCCGCAGAATCGGAATGGAATTCTGGGTGGAGGCGAAATTGACGCAGACTGACGAGTCCACTTCCAGGGAGATTTTCGTATCCGTAGTCATTCCGGACTCGCAAAAGGCTGTCGCTGCTGGCGGGGCCAGAAAAGCCCGCGTGCATCGTGGTATAGATAGTTGTGGATATCGAATTGTAGGAAGCGTATATTTAAAATAATTGTCTTGCAAGAGGGCACCACGTTCCGCCTGCATTCCGCCGACGGTTTCCCGCTGAACGGCCCATTCTCGGCTTGCCCGCCCCCTATGGCCCGCCTTCCGCCCCGCCTCAAAACCCCCTGTCAACAGGAAGTCAAGGTCCATCTTTGTTCTTAATTAGGGGCATTGTTATCCGCGC
>JAFGBU010000044.1 GCA_016932995.1 Desulfovibrionaceae bacterium | reverse complement strand
CGTGTCGTCGGATTCGCGGTGGGGCAAAACACGCACTACAACTGAGACCCGACGAATCCGGGCACAGGGGCCGTAGCGTCGCTCACTCCCCAGACCAGTCATCCCGCAAGGGCGAGTACGGCCGCCATTTTTTCTCAGCCAACTCACTGAAATCCATCAACCCCCTGCCCTAACCGGGCCCGGCGCCGGGCATCTTCGGGCCCGAAAAAAACGACCCCCCTGGACCCGGGCCTGATGGCGGGATAAGATAAAAATGTCCGGCGCTCCGGGCCCGGACCGAACCAGGGCCGAGACGCGGACAAGGGAGCAAGGCCATGGACATTCAGGCCCTGACCAGATTTTTCATGTGGTGTTCAATCCTGAACGGCGGCCTGCTCCTCTTGTGGGCCGCGATATGCCTGTGGGCCCCGGACCTGATCTACCGCACGCACGGCAAATGGTTCTCCATCCCGCGGGAGACATTTGACCTGGTCATCTACTCGTTCCTCGGGGCGTTCAAGATACTGTTCATCATCTTCAATCTCGCGCCCTTTCTGGCCCTGCTGATCATCGGATAAAAACGGCCGGCAACGGCCTGGGCCCTGGTCCGCCCTACGCGGCCCTTACGCAGTTCCGGCCCGCGGCCTCGGCCTGGCAGGGCAGCTTGTCCGCGCGCTTCATGAGCCCGTCCGCGGCCTCGCCGGGCTGGTACTCGGCCAGGCAAGCCGTCCCCCGCCAAATGCAAATAAGGCCCCAAAACACCGGCCCGACCTCAGGGACCCGGCCGGGGCAGGTTAATACGATTTTAAATTAGATAAACCATTCGTGCTACTAAATCTTGACATATAACACTTGGCCTTTTACTGTCCCGAAACAACGCGCCTCAAGACAGGCAGCCCGCGGAAAGGGGCCTTGGGACCTCAGGGCAAGGACAACAGGACCTGCCCGCGCGGCCCTGGCCGGCCTCAGCGTTTCATTCCCTAGACCAAGGTCCTTTGGGGAATTTCGGAACGGGAGCGGCGGGTTGAGACAACGGCCCCTTTGGCGTTTCGACACCCGTCACCGCCGGTGAGCCGACGGACAAGGCCGCGGTTGTCTGAAAGGCCGGCCCTGGCCGTGGAGCGCGTGCGCTCGGTCCGAGGGTCGAGGAACGCCGCCGCTTGTATGGCGGCCAACGGATCGGTCCGAGGCGCGGCAATGCCGCCGGAAAAAGGCCATGCCCAAGAGAATCGAGTCCGACGCCCTGGGCGAGCGCGCCCTGCCCCGCAAGGCCTATTACGGCATCCACACCCTGCGCGCCCAGGAAAACTTTCCCCTCTCCGGGCAGCGCTGGCGGCCACAGTTCATCATCGCCCTGGCCCAGGTGAAACGCGCCTGCGCCATGACCAACGCCGAGCTCGGGCACATCGAGGAGGCCAAGGCCCAGGCCATCATGGCCGCCTGCCGGGAGATGGAGGCCGGCCGCCTGCACGGGCACGTCCTGGTGGACCCCCTGCAGGGCGGCGCCGGCACCTCGACCAACATGAACATGAACGAGATCCTGGCCAACCGGGCCAACGAGCTTCTGGGCGCGGAAAAGGGCGACTACGGCACGGTGCACCCGTTCATGCACCTCAACCTGCACCAGTCCACCAACGACGTCTTTCCCACCGCCCTCAAGGTGGCCGGGCTCAACCTGCTCAAGGAGCTGGAGGCCAACCTGGCCCGGCTGCAGGAGAACATGCAGCGCAAGGAGCAGGAGTTCGCCGACATCCTCAAGGTCGCCCGCACCCAGCTGCGCGACGCCGTGCCCATGACCCTGGGCATGGAGTTCGGGGCCTATGCCGAGGCCCTGGCCAGGGACCGCTGGCGGATATTCAAGTGCCGCGAGCGCATCAAGCAGGTGAACCTCGGCGGCACTGCGGTCGGCACGGGCCTGGGCGCGCCCCGGGAGTACATCCTGCGCGTGGTGGAAAACCTCAAGCGCATCACCGGGTTGCCCGTATCCAGGAGCGAAAATCTGATCGACGCCACCCAGAACATGGACTGCTTCGCCGAGGCCATGGGCATGCTCAGCGCCTGCGCGGCCAACCTGCTCAAGATCGCGAACGACCTCAGGCTGCTGGCCAGCGGCCCGGACTGCGGGCTCGGCGAGCTGGACCTGCCTCCTTTGCAGGCCGGATCCAGCGTCATGGCCGGGAAGATCAACCCGGTCATGCCCGAGGCCGTGGCCCAGGTCGCGCTCAAGGTCATGGCCGCCGGCCAATGCGTCACCCTGTGCGTGGGCATGGGCCAGCTGGACCTGAACCATCTGCTGCCCCTGCTGACCCACGAGTTCATCGACTCCCTGGTCCTGCTGTGCAACGCCACCCGGCTCTTTGACCAGAGATGCGTGCGCGGCCTCAAGGCCAGGCCCGGGCGCTGCCGGGAGCTCGTGGACCAGAGCAAGGCCCTGGCCACCGTGCTCGTCCCGGCGCTCGGCTATCAGCAGGTGGAGGACATCGTGCGCCGGGCAGAGGCCGAGGACAAGACCGTGGCCCAAGTGGTCATGGACCTGGGCGTTGCCGACGCCCGGACCATAGCCGAGCTGCTCTCCCCGAAGCGCATGCGCAAGCTCGGCTCAAGCCCCGGGGAGCATGACGGCCTGAGACCGCCAAGGGACGGGAAATGACCCCGGCCCCGGACCGTCGGGCCGATCAGGGATCAAAGACAAGGGCCCCGGACCGTCGGGCCGATCAGGGATCAAAGACAAGGGCCCCGGCCCTGCGCGGCGCAGGGCCTCAAGCCGAGGAGAAGACATGCAGCAAGCGCCACGCGGCGTCCGCCTGGTAATCGCCATCGTCGGCCGCAGGAATGCGGGCAAGTCGTCGTTGATCAACGCCGTGACCGGCCAGGACATCGCCATAGTCTCGGACACGCCCGGCACGACCACCGATCCGGTGGCCAAGCCCTATGAGCTCCTGCCCCTTGGCCCGGTGACCTTTTTTGACACGGCCGGGCTGGACGATGTCGGCGAGCTCGGGGCCCTGCGGGTCAAGGCGACCAGAAAGATTCTCATGCGCGCCGACCTGTGCATCCTGGTCTGCGGGGAGCAGGGCCTGGGAGGGCCGGAAAAGGAGCTTTTGGAGGAGGTCCAAGGGCTCGAAATCCCGGTCATCCTGGCCGCCAACAAGAGCGACCTCCGCGCGCCCCTGGAGGAGGAGATCGCCTACTGCCGACAGACAAATATCCGGTTCATGCCGGTGTCCTCCAAGACCGGGCAGGGCGTGGACGGGCTCAAGCAGGCCCTGATAGACATGGCGCCCCTGGAGTACAAGCAGGAGCCCGCCCTGGTCAGCGACTGCGTCACCGAGGGGGACTGGGTGGTCTGCGTGGTGCCCATCGACCTGGCCGCGCCCAAGGGCCGCCTGATCCTGCCCCAGGTCCAGGTGCTGCGGGAGATACTCGACTGCGACGCCGTGGGCGTGGTGGTCAAGGAACGCGAGATCGAGGAGGCCCTGGCCAGTCTGCGGCGGCCCCCGGCCCTGGTGGTCACGGACTCCCAGGTGGTGCTCAAGGTGGCCGGCGACGTGCCGGACGCGGTCCCGATGACGACCTTTTCCATCCTCTTTGCCCGCTACAAGGGCGACCTGCCCAAGCTCGCGGCCGGGGCCGCGGCCATCGACGACCTTGCGGACGGGGACCGGGTGCTCATCGCCGAGGCCTGCTCCCACCATCCCGTGGCCGACGACATCGGCCGGGTCAAGATTCCGCGCTGGTTCAGCCAGTACACGGGCAAGGAGCTGCGCTTCGAGTTCTACGCGGGCCACGATTTTCCCGACGACCTGGAGCGCTACAAGCTCGCGGTCCACTGCGGGGCGTGCATGCTGAACCGCATGGAGATGCTCAGGAGGATCAGGGAGTGCCATCGCCGGGGGGTGGCGATCACCAACTACGGGGTGGCCATCTCCAAGGTCCAGGGGCTGCTGCCCCGGGTGCTGCGGCCCTTTGGGCTCTGACCGCGCCGGGCCGGGCCCGATGACGGCCGCGGCCCGGACGCCGGGTTGGCCTCGGGCAGGAAGCCTTTTTCCCCGGGCTGTCAAGCGCTCCGAAACCCCGGCCCTTTACAAGAAAGAAATAAATATGATAACAAGATTTTTTGAAAGATAACACGACAGAATGACATAATAAAATTTCGTACTCTTTCAGCGGATAAAAAGCCTCGCTATTTTCACGAGGAGGCGTGCGGCCTTTGCGGGTCGGCGACGCACAGGCGCGTTGAAAGCCAAGGCGTGTCCGGATGGGACTTCCCGATGCGAGGCCGCGGGTCACCCCGGGCCGCGGCCCGGGGTCCCGGAAAAACCGGCCGACCCGGTCAACCCCTGTGCCGGCGGATCGCAAGGCCGCGTCAGGCAAGGCCATGAGCAACAAGCTGGCAGACAAAGACATCGTCTGCGCGGGCAACACCTTCGTCCTTTGCGTGCGCCTTTGCAACGGCCGCGTGGACGAGGTCTGGAGCACCGGCAAGATGGTCCGCAACCCGGACCTGCTCCTTGAAGGGGGTCTGGACGAGGGCGGCGCGCCGCGTTTCGTCCAGCGTGCGCACTGCCTTTGCAACGACGCGCACGCCCTGGCCGCGGTGCGGGCCATCGAGGACCTGGCGGGCGTGGTCCCGCCCCGCAACGCGCGCCTGGTGCGCAGCCTGGTGCAGGCCGTGCGCTGCATCCAGGACCATCTGGTCCATGTCTATCAGTTCTACCTCTCGGACTGGCTGGGCGTGGACCGCGCCCTGCGGGCCGACCCGGCAAAGGCCGCGCGGCTGGCCGGGCCCTCGGGCAACAGGGCCGGATTCTTTCAAAACGCGCAGGCCCGCCTGCGGGCCCTGGCCCAGGGCGGGGCCGACGTGTTCAGCGCCGCGAGCCCTGATCATCCCGCGCGCCAGGCCCCGGACGAGCTCCATCTGCTGGTCCACGGCCATGGCCAGGCCTCGCTAGAGGCGCGCGCCAAGCTGGCCAAAATCCTTGATTCGCTGGGCTGCTCGGACAGCCGACATCCGGCCTATCAGGTCGGCGGCCTGTCCGAGGACATGGACCTCGGCCCCCTGGTCCGAGACCGCCTGCGGGTCCTGATGCAGGACTGCCGGGACTTTGTCTGCCGGACCTTTGCCCCGGACCTGGCGCGCATCGCCAGCGCCTATCCCGAATGGGCGGGCATCGGCCGCACCGGGACCTTCCTGGCCTGGGGCGACTTCTCGCAGCCCTCCGGGGACGGCAGGCTGTTCCCGGGCGGGGTGTTCACCATGGCTGAAACCGCGGGGGGCGAAACAACCCTCCAGGTCCACCCGGCGCATCCCGATCAGGTCACGGAGCTCTGCGACCAGTCCTGGACGCCGGAGCACGCCGACAGATACCAACTGCGCTTCGGCGCAAACGGCCCGTCCTGCCGCTGGCCCGAGGGGGCCTTTGAATGGCTGGCCGCGCCCCGCCACGGCGAACAGGCCTGCGAGGTCGGGCCGCTGGCCCGGGTGCTTGGGGCCTGCGCCCAAGGCCGAGTCGCGGTCCGGGAGATGCTGGACAAGACCCTGGGCCCGGCAAATCTGGGCCTGGGGGCCATGAACTCCACCCTGGGGCGGCTCCTGGCCCGGGGCATCGAGTCCGCTGTCCTTGCCCAGGCCGCCATGGGCTGGCTCGACAGCCTGGACGCCTCGCTTGCCCACGGCGACAGGACCATGAGCCGGCCCTGGACCCTACCCTGCTCGGGCCTGGGCACGGGCCGGGTGGAGGTCGCCCGGGGGGCGCTGACCCACACCATCTCGGTGCGTAAGAACAGGATCGCGCGCCACGACTACCTGATCCCCTCGCTGTGGAACTTCTCCCCGCGCAGCGCCGACGGAGTGCGCGGCCCGCTGGAGCAGGCGCTCATGGACACCCCGGTGGCCGACGCGCTCCGGCCCCGGGAGATACTGCGCACGGTGCACGCCTTTGACCCCTGCAACGCCTGCGTGCTCCTGGTCCAGGACGCCGACTCCGGCCAAATGATCACCGTGAACGCCAGGTAGCGGCCAAACCAGCCATAGAGTGAAACCATGAATCGAGAAGCAATCCTTGCCGCGCTGCGGGACGCGGACAACCAGGCCGCCCTGTTCCGCGAGGCCGACCAGGTGCGCAGGGCCCATTGCGGCGACAAGGCGCAGCTGCGCGGGGTGGTCCATTTCTCCAACCACTGCTGCAGAAACGACCTCTACTGCGGCCTGTACAAGGACAACGCCGAGGCCAAACGCTTCCGGATGACCGGGGACCAGATCGTCCAGACCGCGCTGTCCATTGCCCAGGCCGGGCTCAGGACCGTGGTCCTCCAGTCGGGCGAGGACTACCACTACACCTGCGCCATGCTCTGCTCGGTGATCGAGCGCATCCTCTCCCAGGCCGAGGTGGCCATAACCCTGAGCCTGGGCGAGCGGCCCCGAAACGAGCTGCGCGCGTTCAAGGACGCAGGGGCCGGCCGGTACCTGATGAAGCACGAGACCATGAACCCGGAGCTGTACTCCAGGATGCGCCCGGGCCTGCGCCTGGAGGACCGGCTGGGAACCATCGACTACCTGCGCGAGATCGGCTTCCAGGTCGGGGTGGGCAACATCGTGGGCCTGCCCGGCCAGACCCTGGAGGACCTGTGCGAGGACATCGCGTTCTTCCAGTCCTTCCAGCCGGACATGATCAACATCGGGCCGTTCATCCCCCACCACCAGACCCCGCTGCGCGACGAGCGGCCCGGGGACATGGACCTGATGCTGCGGGTCTTCGCCCTGACCAGGATAGTGACCAGGAACACGCACCTGGCCGCGGCCAACACCGTGGCCACCCTGTCGCCCGAACAGGGCCAGTACCAGGCCTTTGTGCACGGCGGGGCCAACGTGATCATGCCCAACTGCAACCCGTTCCTGAAGAGCAGAAACGACAAGATCGAATACGAGTTCCAGATCACCACCAGGAAGCGCTACGTGTCCATCGAGGAGGCCAAGCGGGTGCTCAAGCGGGCCAAAAGGACCCTGGACCAGGGCCGGGGCGATTCATTGAAGATGCAAGGAGGACGATCTTGATCAAGGTAGCCATCTACGGCAAGGGCGGCATCGGCAAATCCACGGTGGCGTCCGGCATTTCCGCCGCGCTCGGGCTCCAGGGTTACAACGTGATGCAGCTGGGCTGCGATCCCAAGACCGACTCGACCATCAACCTGCTGGGCGGGACCAGCCCGCCGCCGATCCTGCAGTACCTCCAGGAAAAGGGCCGGCCGCAGACCCTGGAGGCCATCGCCAAAAAGGGCGTGGGCGGCGTGGTCTGCATGGAGGTGGGCGGGCCGACCCCCGGGGTCGGCTGCTTCGGCCGCGGCATGCTCACCGCCTTTGAGCTCCTGGACGAGATGGAGGCCTACGCCGCCTTCAAGCCGGACATCGTGCTCTACGACATCCTGGCCGACATCGTGTGCGGCGGCATCGCCGTGCCCATGCGCGAAGGCCTGGCCGACAAGGTGGTCATCGTCACCTCGGGCGAGAAGATGGCCCTGCTCGCGGCCAAGAACATCATCCTGGCCCTGCGCAACTTCGCCGACCGCAACTACGCCGAGCTGGGCGGGCTGATCCTCAACTGCCGGGACATGGTCGACGAGGTCGAGCGGGTGGAGGAGTTCGCCCGCCACATGCAGACCTCGATCATCGGCGTGATCCCGCGCGACCGGGCCATCCACGCCTTTGAGGAGCAGGGCAAGACCATCGTGGAGGGCGACCGCACCCTGCCCACCTCGCTGCGCTTCTTTGAGCTGGCCCGGACCATCGTAAACCTCAGGGCCGAACGCAACGCCGCCTGACCCGGCCGCCGCGCGCCGCAAGACCGCTGAAAGGACACCCGCATGCTTTTGGATCAGGCTCGAATCAGTATTGAAAGGCTGCGCAACAGGGCGGACTTCCCCTTTGCCCCCCTGGAGGGCGTGGGACCCAACCTCGCGGGCTGGGGGGTCATCGAGACCTGCCTGCTGCTGCCCGAGTCCATAAGCGTCATGGCCGGGCCGTCCGCCTGCCTGCGCCACTCGGCGTTCATGGCCCATGCCCGGGGGTTCACCGACCGCTTCTACATGCTCTGCGTGTCCGAGCTGGACATGACCATGGGCAAGCACCTGGCCAAGGTCGAGAAAGGGGTCATGGACATCGCCTCCCAGCGGCCCGAAAAGGTCGTCTTCCTCATCGTGGGCTGCCCGGACTACGTCCTGGGCACGGACTTCAGCGCGCTCATCAACCGGCTGGAGCAGGCCACGGGCAAGAGGATCATCCTCGGGGCCATGGCCCCGATCACCATCGGGCTCAAGGACTCGCCGTTCACCTCGGCCTACACCTCGTTCTTCGAGTTCCTGAAGCACGAGACCCGCGCGCCGGACCCGAACGCCCTGAACGTCCTGGGCACGTTCATGCCCCTTTCCGAGTCCGGCGAGCTGTACCGGGTCCTGCGCGCCGCAGGCCTTAAGAGCGTGATGCAGATTCCGCTCTGCTCCTCGCTCGACCAGTTCGGCCGCATGGCCCATGCCCGGGCCTCGGTGGTCCTGCACCCCCTGGCCAACGGGCTGGGCGCCAAGATGCACAAGGCCATGGGCATGCCGGCCGTGTTCGCGCCCACCTCCTACGGGTTTTCAACCATTGCGGACCACTATGAGAAGATCGCGGCCGCAGTGGGCAGGACCCTGGACACCTCCGGCCTTGAGCAGGCCGCGCGCCGGGCCGCGGAGCCCCTCCTGGCCGAGCTGCGCGGCAAGGCCTTGGCCGTGGGCTGCAGCATCAACGGCAGCCCGTTCGAGCTGGCCGCGTTCCTGGTCGAGTCCGGGCTGGACGTGGAGGCCGTGTTCGCCCGCGGCGCAATCAAGCCCTACGAGTGGGAGGTCATCGAGCGCCTGCGCGGCCTGAAGCCCGACATCCAGGTCTACAACGTATCCCACCCGGCCCTGTGCGGCCGGACCGCGGCCTTTGACCACCTGGACGTCGCCTACGGCGTGGACGCGGGCGCCTTCTGCGTCAACGCGGTCAATGTGCCCCTGTCGCGCTATCAGGAGCAGAAGTACGGCTACGAAAACACGCTCTGGATGCTGGAGCAGACCAGTGAGGCCCTGAGGCGTCCGGTCGGCAACTACGACTGGATATACAGACACAACCTGCTCATCTAGGCCTGCGCCCGACAGTTCTGCAACTATGCAAAGGTGTTACGCATGAAGAAATACCACAAGACACTCCCCCTGGCCACGGGCTACTTCGGGGTCAGCTCGGCGCTCTACGCCTTCGGCGGACTGGTCGTGGTCTACGGCCCGGCCGGCGGGGCGTGGCACATCAACATCGAGGACGAGCCCCGCTGGTACCGCGGCCCGGCCACGGTGGTGGGCGCGGGCCTTCTGGAGATGGACGTCATCCTGGGCAACGACGACAAGTTCATCGAGAACATCGCCCGGGTGGCCAACGGCCTGAAGCGGGACTTCGTGTGCCTGGCGGGCACGCCCATCTCCGAGATCATCGGCACCGACCTCAAGGGCTTTGCCCGGACCCTGGAGGGCCGCGCCTCGATCCCGGTGTTCATGGTCCCCACGGCCGGTTCCGAGCCCTACCCCGAGGGCGCGTCCAAGGCCTTTCTGGCCCTGGCCGACAAGTTGATGGCCCCCGCCGCGTCCAAACACCCCAAGGGGGTCAACGTGCTCGGGGCCATCCACCTGTCCACGGGCAGGGAGGAGCGCATCGAGCCCCTGCTCGCGGCCATCGAGCGGGCCGGGTTCACCTTGCTGGGCGTGCTCTCCTCGCCCCGGCCAGGCGTTGCCGACCCCCTGGAAGGGCTGCGCAGGGCCCCGGCCGCGGAGCGCAACGCAGTTATCTCCACGAGCGGCCTGGCCCTGGCCGAGCACATGTACGCCGCCTACGGCATCCCCTATGTCCTGGGCCTGCCCGTGGGCCTGCGCGGCCGCGACGACTTCCTGGCCCTTTTGCGCGGCGAGCAGCCCGGGCCCGCGCCGGCCGTGACCCGGCCTGCGGCCTTCAGGCACGCCCTGGTCGTCGGCGAGCCCGTGCTCGGCTACGGCGTGCAGCGCTGCCTGCGCCACGACTTCGGCGTCCCCCGGGTGGACGTGGTCTCGGTGGTGCCCAGCGAAATGCTGTTCAAGGGGTCCGAGGCCTGCTCGGGCACGCTGATCGAGCGCGGCCCGGCCGACGTGGACACCGAGTCCGAGCAGGACATCGCGGCCCTGATGAACGATCCGGACGTGGACTGCATCGTGGCCGACCCCTGCTACCAGGCCCTGCTGACCCGGGAGGTCAAGTTCATCCGGCTGCCGCACATCGCCATGAGCGCGCGCATGTATTGGGACCTGCCCTATGAGTACGCCGTGGACAAGGGGCACGAGTATCTCGGCGCGCAGCTCTTCGGGCCCGGGCAGGGCTGAACCGGGGCAATCCGCCTGCAACAACCAGCCAACGCGGCGCCTGCGCCGCGTTGCATGGAGGAAGCCATGTGTCTTGCTGTTCCCGCTGAGGTCATGAGCATTGAGGATGGAGTCGCCACCTGCCGGGTGGACCAGGGCCAAACCACGATCCGGGCCTCGTTGATGCTGCTGCCCGAGACCCCTGCCCCGGGCGAGTTTCTCATTGTGCACGCCGGGTTCGCCCTGCGCGTCCTGGACCGCGGCCAGGCCGAGGAGAGCATCCGGCTCATGCGCCGGACCGCCTGCCCGGCCCCGGACGCGCAGGCCGAGGGATGAACCCATGGGCCTGAAGATTCTGGAGCAGTTCCACGATGCCGAGCTGTGCCGCGGTGTCCTGGACAGGCTGAGGCAGGAGTTGGACGGCGAGCTGCGCTTCATGGAGGTCTGCGGAACGCACACCGTGTCCATCTTCCAAAGCGGCCTGCGCTCGCTGTTGCCGGAAGGGATCGTGCACCTGAGCGGACCGGGCTGCCCGGTCTGCGTGACCCACGAATCCGAGGTCAACGCGTTCATCGAGCTCGCCGGACGCGACAGGGTCATCATTGCCACGTTCGGGGACCTGATGCGCGTGCCCGGAAACAGGGGCCGCAGCCTCAAGCTGGCCCAGGCCGAGGGCGGCCGGGTGAAGGTGCTCTACTCGCCCTTCGAGGCCCTGGCCCTGGCCCGGCAGAACCCAAACCACACGGTGGTCTTTCTCGGCGTGGGCTTCGAGACCACGGCCCCGGCCGTGGCGGCCACGGTCAAGATGGCCGAGGACCAGAACCTGGACAACTTCCGCGTGCTCGCCCTGCACAAGACCGTGCCGCCCGCGCTCGGCGCGCTCCTGGACGATCCGGGCTGCAACATCGACGCCTTCATCCTGCCCGGCCACGTCTCGACGATCATCGGGACCGCGCCCTACGGCTTCATCGCCGAGAGGTACGGCAAGCAGGGAGTGGTGGCCGGGTTCGAGCCCCTGGACATCCTCCGGGCCCTGCTGTTCATCGCCCGGCGGCGCAGGCAGGGCCGGCCCGAGGTCGCCAACCTCTACCGCCGGGTGGTGGCCGACCAGGGCAACCCCAGGGCCCTGGAGATCATGTACGAGGTGTTTGAGCCGGCCGACGCCCTGTGGCGCGGCCTGGGCCTGATCCCGGGCAGCGGCCTGGCGTTCAGGCAGAGATACGCCAGATTCGACGCCGGCCGCGAGTTCGGGGTCAAGGTCCAGGAGACCCCGCCCCTGCCGGGGTGCCGCTGCGGCGAGGTCTTGAAGGGCAAGCTCAACCCCAACCAGTGTCCCTTGTTTGAAAAGGCCTGCACCCCGGCCAAACCCGTGGGTCCGTGCATGGTGTCCACAGAGGGCAGCTGCGCGGCCTACTACAAATACCAGGTCGGCTAGACATGAACGGCGAAAAGATACTCCTTGACTCGGGCAGCGGGGGCCGGGCCTCGCAGCGGCTCATCTCCGAACTGTTTCTGCGCCACCTCGGCAACCCTGAGCTGAACCGGCTGAACGACGCCGCGCAGATCAACCTCAACGGCCCCCTGGCCATCAGCACCGACAGCTTCACCGTGGACCCGATCTTCTTCCCCGGCGGGGACATCGGCTCCCTGGCCGTGCACGGCACGGTGAACGACGTGGCCATGCTCGGGGCCGTTCCCCGCTACCTGACCTGCGGGTTCATCATCGAGGAGGGCCTTGACCGGGACGACCTGGAGCGCATCGCCGAGTCCATGGGCCGGGCCGCGCGCCACGCGGGCGTGGAGATCGTGACCGGAGACACCAAGGTCGTGCCGCGCGGCGCGCTGGACAAGGTGTTCATCAACACCACGGGCGTGGGCGAGATCATCGCCGACCCCGCTCCGAGCGGGGAGTCGGCCAGGCCCGGCGACGCCATCCTGGTCAGCGGGTCCATGGGCGACCACGGCCTGACCATCCTGGGCACGCGGGAAGGCCTGAACTTCACCTCGGAGCTCAAGAGCGACTCCGCGGCCCTGAACCACCTGCTGGTCAGGCTGGTGCGCGGGGTCCCGAAAATCCACGTGCTGCGCGACCCGACCCGGGGCGGGCTGGCCAGCACCCTGAACGAGATCGCCCAGTCCTCGGGCGTGTGCTGCGAGCTGGTGGAAAACAACATCCCGGTGCGGCCCGAGGTGCGCGGCGGCTGCGCGGTGCTCGGCCTGGACCCCCTGTACCTGGCCAACGAAGGCAAGTTTTTGTGCATCCTGCCCCAGGAGCAGGCCCAAAAGGCCCTGGAGATCATGCGCGCGGACGCCCTCGGCCGGGAGGCCGGCCAGATCGGCACGGTCACCAACCACCACCCGGGCAAGGTCGTGCTCGTCACCGGCCTCGGCGGAAGGCGGCTGCTCAACATGCTCGAGGGCGAGCAGCTTCCAAGAATCTGCTAGAAAGACATCGCCGCCAGGGGGAGGCGTCGCCAAATCCCGGGGCGGGCGAGCCCGCCGGCCCTACGCGGCCCTTACGCAGTTCCGGCCCGCGTCCTTGGCCTGGTAGAGCAGCTCGTCCGCGCGCTTCATGAGCTCGTCCGCGGCCTCGCCGGGCTGGTACTCGGTCAGGCCGAAGCTGGCGCTGAACCGGACCTCGCCGGCCTCGGTCCGCACGACGCAGGCCGCAAACCCCTTGCGCAGCCGCTCGCACAGGCCGCGCGCGGCGTCCAGGGAGGTGTTGGGCAGAAGCACGGCGAACTCCTCCCCGCCGATGCGGCCCACCACGTCCGTCTCGCGCAGATCGCTCCTGGCCTCGGCCGACAGGGCCTTGAGCACCTCGTCGCCGACCGCGTGGCCGAAGGTGTCGTTGATCCTCTTGAAGTGGTCCACGTCGAACATGGCCAGGCAGAACCTCTGGCCGTAGCGTTTGAAGTGGGCGATGCGGCCGTCCAGCTCCTCGAAGAACCGGCGGCGGTTGGTCAGCCCGGTCAGGACATCGGTGTTGGCCAGCTCATAGAGGTTCCGGTTGACCTCGGAGAGGTCCTCGGTCAGGCGTTCGAGCGCGGCGTTCTTGTCGTCCAGGTCGCGGACCATGCGGTCGATGTCCGTGGCCAGCCCGGCCAGCTCGTCAGCGCCCCTGACCCTGATCTCGGCCCCGCCCCGGGCCCGGTCCTTGATCAGCCTGACCTGGCCGCTCAGGGACCTGATCCTGGCCACGACCCTGGTCTCGACCAGGAACATGGCCAGGCCGCAGAACACAAGCCCCAGAACGCCGAGGGTCAAGAGATGGACGTCAAGGGCCGTAAGGGCCAGGGCAAAGACGCCCCGGGGCAGGTCCGCGGCCAGGACAAAGGCCGGCGCTCCGTGGATGTCCGCCAGGGCCGCGTACCCGACCATGGACCTGCCGTCGGCCGAGCAGCGCAGCCCGAAGCGGGCCGCGGGCCGCTCGGCGTCAAGGACCGCCCGGACCCAGGCCGGGATCGGGCCCCGGTCCTTGGAGTACAAAATCAGGGCCAGACGGGTCCGGCGGCCGATCTCCCGCACCAGGTCCCGGTCCAGGGGCCGGGCCATGACCAGGCAGCCCCTGGGCGGGCCGTCGCAGTCGGTCCTGCGTATCTTGCAGGCCGAGAAGATGAAGTCCCCGCCGGACAGCCTGAGCAGGCCCGAGACCTGCTCGGTCCACCTGCCGGGCACCAGGTCCGAGCCCGGGGCCAGGCGGGCGCGAAGGTCGTCGGGCAACGGGACCAGGGTCTTGGCGGCCGGATCAAGGGCCCGGCCCCAGACAAGGGCCCCGGCCTGGTCCAGGCAGCCGAGAAACCCCAGGCCCTGCTCGACAAAAACCTTCGCGGGCGCGTTGGCCGCCAGATAGGCCGCGTCCCGCGAGGCCACGAACTCGTAGGTCTCGTCCCAATAGGCCCAGTCGCGGATGAAGACCTCCAGGTTCCGGACCTCGCCCTGAAGGGCGAACCGGGCCCGATCCAGGTCGTCCCCGGCCCCGGTCCGCTCGATCTCCAGGTAGCTGGGCAGAAGGACATAGCGCGAGGCCGCGTACACGGCCGCGATCATCAGGGCAAAGGCCAGAAAGATCGTTCCCAGGGCGGCGAAGCGGATGCTCATGCAAACTCCGGCCGGGCACGGATCAGGGCCTGCGCAGCGCAAAAACGCGCCCGGGCCGGGGTCGTTGGCGGCCTATTTCTTGGCGCCCTTGGGATTGGCCAGGACCTTGTTCACGGACAGGCGCAGGGTGCGCAGGACGTCCTCGTCCTTGATGGGCTCGCCCATGACGATCGTGCCGCTCTGCACGTAGCGGGCCGGGATGGTGTTCAGGGTCAGGGCGTATATGTCCTGGACCTCCATGTACCCGGGCTTGAACTCCGGATGCTCGGCCAGGACCTGGGGCATCAGCTTGATCACCCGGCGCTCGTTCTTGTTCCTGATCTTTTCCAGGGGAATCCCGTTTACCTCGTACTTGAACCCGGACATGAAGCCTCCTTGGCGACTGTTTTCAAACCCAGAAGCAGCAACCCCCCATGGCCCTTTTCCAGTTTTCAAGTATAACCAAAGCATCGGCAGCGGGCAACTCGACGCTCCTTGACCCGGCATGAGGGGGCAATTATAGCCGACAACGGAGGCCGTGGCCTGCCGGACCCCGGGAGACCGGCCAGAGAGGCTGGAAATTCAAGGGCCCAAAGCCGAAAAACAGATGAACGAATACCTCCTGCTCTGCCTGATCATCCTCATGGCGGGCTTCATCCAGGGGCTCACCGGGTTCGGGTCCATCCTCGTGTCCCTGCCGCTCCTGGCCCTGTTCATAGACATCAAGGTCATCATCCCCCTGGTCAGCCTGTTCGCCCTGGTCATAAACGTGATCCTGACCGCCCAGCTCCGCGCGCACATGAGCAGAAAAAGGCTCGCCCCCCTGCTCCTGGCCACCGTGCCCGGGATTCTGCTCGGCATCTACATCCTCAAGACCGTGGACTCCAGGACCCTGGAGCTCTGCCTGGGCGGGACCATAATCGCGTTCAGCCTGTACACCCTGACCAGCGCGCCGCCGCGAAAGGGCCCGGCCGGGGTCTGGGCCTGGCTCGCGGGCCTGCTCTCCGGGTGCCTGGGCGCGAGCATCGCGGCCAACGGCCCGCCGATCATCATCTACACCGCGCTTCAGCCCTGGTCGAAAAATGAAATCAAGTCAACACTCTGCGGCTACTTCCTCATCGCCGGGCTGGGCATCTCCCTGACCCACGCCCTGGCCGGGTTCATCACCCACCGGGTCCTTGTCCTGTTCGCCGCGGGCCTGCCAGCGCTTGTCGCGGGCATTGTCCTGGGCTCGTTCCTCTACGGCCGGATAAGCGAGACCGGGTACCGCAAGGCGGTTGCCGCCCTGATCCTGGTCCTGGGCCTGGCCATGCTCAGGCAGGGCCTGGCCGGATAGCAAATGCCGGCCCAAGGCCCTGGCCGGGCCCCTGATCCCGGCCCGCTTCGGCCCTTGGACGCCGGGCCCGACTGCCCACCCACGCCCGCAGGCCAAAAAACAGCGCTCCGACAGGCCAAAAACAACGGGTCAAGACCTCAAAAGCAGTGGTCCAGGGGCCAGATAACAGCGGGTCCAGGCCTTCAAAATATCGCCCCCGAAACCCAAAAAGCACTGCTCCCAGGGGCCAAAAAACATCGCCCCAAAGACCCACAAGACACCGCTTTGCAGGCCCAGAAACGCGTCTCTTTGGCCCCAAAACAGGCGCTTTCCGGTCCCAAAACAGACGCTTTGCGCTCCCCGACCCCAAGGGCCAAAACGCCCTTGCGCCCCAACCCCCGGTCATTTTTTGTGATTTTATCTACTATAATATTAACATGTTAAAGAATCTCTAGACTTTTTCTAAACTTTAAAAGGATCGTTTTCAGGGTGTTGAAAATCTTTCTTGAGGGCTGCGCGGGCCGAAGTTGCCCGAGTCGAAGCGGCTCAGGTGGCCTCCTCAGGCCAGGGCTGCCCAGGAGGCCTGCTCGGCCAAGGCTGCTCAGGGAGGCTGCCGCGTCGGGTTGCTCAAACCGAAGCTGCTCGGGCCGGGCCTTCAAGCCAAGGCTGATCAGCGGGGCTGCCCGGGTCGAAGCTGCTCGAAAAGGCTGCCCGGAGGGCCTGCGCGGCCAGGCGCTCTACTCCCGGCCAGACGCCCCTTGCCCGGCCATGCGGATCGGGCTATCTTGCGTCGCGGATTTGCGCCGGCTTGGAACGGCATCCCCAAAAGGGCCCTGCCATCCGCCACACGTCGAAGACCCCATTTTGGAGGCGCTTGATGGACACCCCGAGACCCGCGCGCATGCTCTTTGTGGACAACCTGCGGCTGGCGATCATCACCCTGGTCCTGTGCGTGCACGCGGCCGTGACCTACAGCGGGCTCGGCAGCTGGTACCACAAGGAAAGCCTGCCCCTGGACACGGCCTCGCGGCTGTTTTTCATCTGCTTCCAGGGCTACTCCCAGGCCTTTTTCATGGGAACGCTGTTCGCCCTGGCCGGATACTTCGCGGCCGCATCCCTCAAGAAAAAGGGCCCCCGGGCCTTTGTCCAGGGCCGCGCCTTTCGGCTGGGCCTTCCCTCGCTGCTCTACATGCTGGCCATCAACCCCTTCGTGATCTACTGGCTGGCCGGTCATGGCGAGCGCTCGGCCGAGGGATTTTTCGAGTACCTCGGCCGGTATCTGTCCAGCGGGCGGTTCATCGGGGGCAGCGGGCCGATGTGGTTCGCCGTGGCCCTGCTCATCTTCTGCCTGGCCTATGCGGCGGCCTGGGCCCTCAGGCGCGACCCGGAAAGAGAAAAAGACAAGCGACCCTTGTCCTGGCGGTTCGCACTCGGCCTGATCCTCGTCTGCGCCGTCGGGACCTATGCGGTCCGCATCGTCCTGCCTGTGGGCACGAGCTTCCTCAACATGCAGCTGTGCTTCTTCACGCAGTACGTGGTCCTGTTCCTCTTCGGCCTGGCTGCGCACGGCAACGACTGGCTGCGGACCCTCCCGGCCCGCTTTGGCCGGCCGTGCCTGGCCCTGAGTCTGGCCGGGCTGCCGGTCCTGGCGGCGTTCATCCACTGGGGCGGGGGGCTCGGGAAGGACCTCCCCGAGTTCCTGGGCGGCGGCCACTGGAAGAGCCTGGCCTTTGCCTTCTGGGAGGCGACGATCGGGGTGTGCATGACCCTCGGGCTCATGTGGCTGTGCCGCGAAAAGTGGAACGCCCAGGGCGCGCTCACCCGGACGCTATCCGACGGGGCGTTCGCGGTCTACGTCTTCCACCCGCCGATACTGGTGTCCATGTCGCTGCTCCTGGCCCCTTTGACGCTCGCGGCCGTGCCCAAATTCCTCGCCCTGTGCGCGGCGGCGATTCCGGTCTCTTTCGCGGCCGGTTTCGGGCTGCGCCGCGTGCCGGTCCTGCGCGACATGCTCACGTCCTGAGCGCGTCGTTTTCCTGACCCGCCAAAAGGCTGCCGGCCTCCCGGCCGGTTTCCCCCTTGAGCCTGGCCGGCCTGCCGCACCACAGTGCGCTATGTTGATGAATGCGCGCCGCGCGTGCCCGAGCCCTTTGCGGCCGGGTTGCGCGGCTAGTGCTCGCGCAGGCCCTCGGCCAGGGAGTCGAAGTAGGGATAGGCCAGGTACTCCATGACCGTGCGCTGGCCGATGCGGATGCCCACGATGACCCGCATGCCCGGGTAGAGCTGATAGGTGTGGCCCTTGCGCTCGAAGCGGTCCTTGTCCGTCTCCACCAGGACCCGGTAGTAGGTCCCGCCCTCGGGCTCGCTGACCGCGTCCGGGCTGATCTGGACCACCTTGCCTTCGAGATTCCCGAACCGCCGCGCGTCCATGCTCGCCAGCTTGACCTCCGCGGCCTGGCCCACGGCCACGTATCCGATGTCGCCGATGGCCAATCTGGCCTCGATGACCAGCGGGTCTCCGGCAGGCACTATGTCCACGATGGTCTTGCCCGGCTTGACCACCTCGCCCACGTTGACGATGTAGATGCTCTTGACCACGCCGTTTTCCGGAGAACGGATGGTCGTCCGGCTCAGGTCGTCGCTGAATCTGCGCAGCCGCTGCTCGTACTCGAGCAGCTCACCCCTGGATTTTTTCAGCCCCTTCTGGATCTCCTCCAGGTACACGTTGCGGACCTGGTTCAACTGCTCCACGGCCGCGGCGAGCACCGAGTTGGCGCGCTCCAGGGCCGCGCCGTCCTCCTCGATGCGGCTCTTTAAGTTGGTCTCCTCCTGGAGAAAGCTCAAATGCTTGTACCTGGTGGTCAGCTTGTCCTCGAGCAGCGAGGCGCTGATCGCTATCTGCTCCTGGAGAAGGCCCAGGCTCTTGCGCCCGTTTTTCAGCCGCGCCGCTATCTCGTTGACGTCCTGCTCCTTCTGCTTGACCTTCTCGACGTAGCCGGAGACGTCGCTCTGGTACCGCCGCCTGCTGGCCTCGAACAGATCCCTGGCCTGCTTGATCAGGTCCGGGGACTGCTCCATGAGGTCCTGCGGAAAATCGGGCGCATCGAGGTCATTTTCCTCGGCCTCCAGGCGGGCGATCTCGACCCGCAGGGCGTTGACGTGGACCCCGAGCTCCTCCACGCTGGAGTCCGAGGCCGTGGACTCCAGGACCACGAGCGCCTGGCCCTCCTTGACCGTGTCCCCCTCGCGGACCTTGATCTCCCGCACTATGCCGCCCTCCAGGTGCTGGACGCGCTTGACCCGGGTCTTGGGAATGACCTCGCCCACGGCCTCGCTGACGATGTCCAGCTCGGCCACGCAGGCCCAGATCAGAAAGGCCAGGCAAAACGCGGTCAAAAGACCGAAAAACAAATGCGTGGTCCGGCCGACCTCGAATATCTTTGCGCCCTGCTCAGGCATTGGCCGCGCCCTCCCCTGCGGCCCGCTGCCGGACAGGCCCGCGCCGGCCGCGCTTGATTGCCAGGACCTTGGGCACGGGCTTGGCCCCGAGATCGACCATGACGCCCGCGCCCTTGAGGATGCTGGGGTCCCGGCTGACCACGATCAAGGTCACGCCCTTCTTGACCAGCAGGTTCATGACCCCATAGACCGCGGCGCAGCCATCCGTATCCAGGCCCTCGGTGGGTTCGTCCAAAACCGCCAGGCGGCCCTGCACGGCCAGGGCCCGGGCCAGGGCCAGCCTGCGCCTGACGCCCACGGGCAGGTTCCGGCCGCCCTCGGCCAGCTCGGTCTCCAGCCCGGCCCGGCTGGTGTCCAGAAAACTCCTCAGGTCGGTCAGCCGGATGATCTCGTTCAATGCCTCGTTGTCCAGGCCCGGGTTGGCCAACAGGATGTTGTCCCGGATGCTCCCGTTCAGAAAGGTCGGCTCCTGGGGCAGGTACATGACCTGCCTGCGCCACCATTCAGGCGAGAGCTGGCGGAGCTCCATGCCGTCGGCCAGGACCTGGCCCCGGCCGGGATCGATCACCCCGACCGCGATCCTGGCCAGGGTGGTCTTGCCGGAGCCGTTGGGCCCGCCTATGGCCAGCACGGCCCCGGGCTCCAGCTTCAGGTTCAGGGACTCGAACAGCGGCCCGGGCATGCCCGGATAGGCGAAGCCCAGGTCCCTGAACTCCAATCCGCCCGAGTAGACCTTGAGGGCCGAGCCCGCGGTCGGTTCCAGGGGCATGGCCTGGAACTCGCCGAGCATGCCCATGGTCTCGCCGGCCTTGGCCAGGACCAAATAGGTCTGGATGAACGAGGAGGCGATCTGCAGGGCCTTGGCCGAAAGGATGCTCGCGCCGATGAGCGCGCCCACGGTCAGGTTCCCCGCGACCACCTCCTTGGCGCCCACGGCGTAGACCGAGACCCTGAGCATGGCCCCCAGCGCGCCCAAAATGGACTGCGCGAGGCTCCTGGCCTCGCCCATCTCCTGGCGCAGCCCGAACAGGCCCTTGATCTGGCGGTCCCAGGTGCGCATCAGAAACGACCGGCCCATGAACACCCTGACCGTCTCCGAGCCCTGGATGGCCGAGTTGACCAGGCCGCGATGGGCGATGGACTCGTCGCGCATGGCCTGGGCCTGGCTCAGGTTGCGGCGCATGGACAGCCAGCCCGAGGCCAGGGTGCAGGCCACGGCAAGCAGGGTTATCAGGGCCAGCCAGAAGTTCAATATGTATACGGCCCACAAAAAGAGCAGGAAAAAGGGCATGTCCAGGACCGAGTTGATCCTCTGCGGCTCGTAGGCGGCCTGGATGACCTGCGGCCCGGCCATGAGCTCCTGTATCCGGGCCTGGGGCAGGCGGGAGATGACCCCCTCCCGGACCCGGGTCAGGATGTCCAGGGTCCGGACCGAGAGCTCCTGGTCCGGGCCCGCGGACACGGCCGCGGCCAGGCGGTTGCGGATGATCGAAAAACCGAAGGAAAAGATCACCGCCAGGACCATGCCCATGGTCAGGGTGATCAAGGTGCCGTCAAAGCCGTAGGCGATGTACCGGCTCAGTATCTGGATGACGAAGATGGGCGAGGCCAGGGACAAGAGGTTGACGAAAAAGGACGAGACCAGGATTTCGGCGGCGATCCTGCGGTCGAGAAAAAGTCTGCGGAAAAGCTCTCTCATGCCTCACCCTGAAACACGCGCCGGATCGTCCTCTTGCCCGCCCCGGTCCGGCCGGCGCGGACCGCCAAGGACTACTGCGCCACTATGTCCAAGGCGATCTTGCCCATCTGGTAAAGGAGATTGTAGCCCGCGATGATGGTGTCCACGTCCGCGGTCACCCTGGAGCTGGTGGCGTTGATGTAGTCCCGCTCGCCGACCAGGATGTCCAACAGGTTGACCTCGGCGCCCACGGCCTTCTTCTTCTTGATGAGCCCCAAAAACTCCCAGGTGATGTTGGCCTGGTTCTGGTAGAGCTCGACATTCTTGCGCAGGGTCATGAGGTTCAGCCAGGCGTTGCGGACGTTTTCCTCGATCGTGCGGCGGCGGTCGAGTATGGTCTTGCGCGTGGAGACGAGATCGGACTTGACCGCGCGCACCGACTCGACATCGCTCATTCCGGAAAACAGGTTGTAGGTCATGAGCACGTGCGCCCTGCCCTCGGTGCGCACGCCGTCGGCCCCGTCGTCCTGCTCCTTGCGCTTGCCTTCGGCCACCAGCTCCATCTTGGGATAAAAGGCCGACTCCTTGGCCTCCAGGTCCGACTCCTGCCTGGCCACGGAACCCGCAAGCTCGGTCAGAAAGGGGTTGTCCTTCATGGCCGTCTGGATGGCCTCCTCCAGGCCGGCCGGGAGTATCTCGCTGGGCACGGTGGGCGTCTTGAGCCCCTTGACCTCGTCGTCGGTGATCTCAAACCCGAAAACGGCCTTGAAGTTGTTCACCGCGGTCCTGAGCTCGCGCTCGACATTGACCCGGTGCGCCTGGGCCCCGGCCAGCTGGGCCTTGACCTGCAGGTCCTCGTAGGACAGGCACGCCCCGCGCAGGACCAGGGCCTCCTGCATGCCGGAGAGCTCCTTGATGCTCTCCTCGGACTTGATCGCGTACTTGACCATCTCCCGGAAGCGCACCACCCGCAAATAGGCGTTGATGCCCTGGAAGATGACCTCCTGCTTGGCCTGCTCCAGCCTGGACAGGGCCTCGCTGTAGCCGCCGTCGTAGATCCCGATGTTGCCGTTGGTCCCGCCGAAATCGTAGAGCAGCTGGGTGGCGGTCAGGGTCTCCACGTTGCGCCACTTGCTGGTCGCCGGCTGCATGGCCTTGTCCACTTCCTCCCGGCCGGCCTCGACGGACATGTCGAGCCTGGGATACCAGCCTCCCCACGCCTTTTCGCGCAGGTGATCGGCCGATTCGAGCGTGGCCACCGCGGCCTTGACCCGGTCGTGGGTCTTGAGCAGGTCCCTGAGCAGGTGCTTGATCTCCAGGTTCTGCGGCTTGACGACGGCGGCCTGCTCCTCGGCCGGCGCGGCCTGGGCCCAGACGACCTGGGGCCACGAGACACAGACCAGCAGGGCCATCGCCGCCAGGGAGTACGCGCCGCGTCTTTTCAAACCGCAACTCCTGGTATAGAAGTAAAATCTATAGGATTGATCAAAAGTCTTCGGGCCATATCCCCAGCCGCGGCCCGGTTTATATTTGTCTGGTAATAAATTTCAAGAAAAAAATCCAGTGAATCGGGCCGATGATCTGAATGCATGAAGAAACAGTCGATAGAAGGAACAATCAAAGGCCCATTGGGCCGTGAGAGGCTTTCATGGCCCTGCAGCTGAGAAAATTCTTCAAATCGGACCAGATCATCCTCATCGTCGCGGGCCTGCTCGCCTCGATGCTTCTGGCCGTGCTGTACATAGTCCAGCCGTCCATCCTGCGCTTTTTGGACTACAAGATATACGACCACCTGCTCAAGAAATACCACACCACAAAGACCACGGGCCTGCCCGTGATAGTGGACATCGACGAGAAGAGCCTGGCCGAGCTCGGCCAGTGGCCCTGGCCCCGCTACAGGGTCGCCCTGCTCCTGGCCAGGCTGCGCCAGGCCGGGGTCCTGGCCGTGGGCCTGGACATTTTGTTCGCCGAACCAGACCGCACCTCGCCCGAGGTGCTCAAAAACCAGCTCAAGAACGAGCTCAAGGTCGAGATATCCTTCCAGGGCCTGCCAAAGGGGCTTGAAAACAACGACCAGGTCCTGGCCGAGGTGCTCAAGAAAGGCCCCTTTGTCCTGGGCTACAACTTCATCTTCGACAAGAAGGAAGAGGAGGACCTGGCAGCCATCAGCCAAGCCGGGACCTGCAGCGTCCGGCCGATCCAGGCGGCCGTGCTCGGCTCCACGGACTCCAAGCCCCTTGACCGGGCCCTGTACAGCGCCCTGGGCGCGGTCTGCCCCCTGGCCGTGCTGGCCGAGGCCGCGCCCCAGTGCGGCTTCTTCACCACCGCCCCGGACTTCGACGGCGTGCTCAGGCGCGTGCCCCTGCTGATCCACTGGCAGGGCAAATTGTATCCCAGCCTGGCCCTGGCCGGCCTGCTCCAGGCCACGGGCAAGCGGCACCTGCTCCTCAAGCTCTCCCCGGCCGGGGTGGAGTCCCTGCGCCTGGGCAAGACGGTCATCCCCCTGGACAAGAAGGGCCAGATACTGGTCAACTGGCGCGGCGGCCACCACAGCTATCCGTACATAAGCGCGTCGGACGTGTTGGCGGGCCGGGCCGGACCAAAAGAGCTCAAGGACAGGATCGCGTTCATCGGCACCTCGGCGGCCGGGCTCAAGGACCTGAGGACAACGCCCTTCGAGACCAGCTACCCGGGCGTCGAGACCCACGCCAACATCATAGACAGCATCATCGCCCGCGACTTCATCTCCATCCCGGACTGGGCCCCGGGCGTGGAGTTCATGGCCCTTCTGGCCGCCGGGCTGCTCACCACGCTGCTGCTGACCTGGGCCCGGGCCCACTGGCTCGTGGCCCCCCTGCTGGTCTTGAGCTACGGCATGTACCTGGGCTGCGGCTACGTGTTCAGCAGCTTCAAGATCTACGTCTCGCCCCTGTACTCCTACCTGGCCCTGGGCCTGAACTTCTCCCTGATCACCGTGCTCAAGTTCTGGCGTGAGGAAAAACAGAAGAAGTTCATCCAGGGCGCGTTCTCCCACTACCTCGCGCCCGCGGTCATCTCCCAGATACTGGACAACCCCGGGGCCCTGACCCTGGACGGACAGGAAAAGGAAGTCAGCATCATGTTCTCGGACATCCGCAGCTTCACCTCCCTTTCCGAACGCCTGACCCCGACCCAGGTGACCGACCTGCTGCGCGACTACCTGACCCCGATGACCGCGGTCATCACCGACAACTCCGGGACCCTGGACAAGTTCATCGGCGACGCGGTCATGGCCTTCTGGAACGCGCCCCTGGACGTGCCCGGGCACCAGGCAAAGGCCGTGCAATCGGCCCTGGAGCAGTTGGACAAGCTCGAGGAGCTCAACAAGCTGTTCCTGGAAAAGTTCGGCTTCACCATCAACATCGGCCTGGGCATACACTGCGGCACGGTCAGGGTCGGCAACATGGGCTCGGCCGACCTGTTCGACTACACCCTGATCGGCGACAGCGTGAACCTGGCCTCACGCCTCGAGGGCCTGACCAAGTTCTACGGCCAGCGCATCGTGGTCAGCGCGGACATCGCCCAGGCCTGCGGCGAGGCCTTCAGCTTCGTCGAGCTGGACCGGGTCAAGGTCAAGGGCAAGGAGAAGCCGATCACCATATACACGGTCCTGACCAGGGACCAGGCCGGGCAGCGCCAAGCCGAGATCAAGGCCTACGAGGCGGCCCTTGGCCTGTACAAGGCCGGGAATTTCGACCAGGCCGGCCAAGGCTTCTCAAGCCTGAGCGGCCAGAATCCGGAAAATCCGCTCTACAAGCTCTATCAGGAGCGTTGCGAACACCTGATCGCCGAGCCGCCCCAGGGCGGCTGGGACGGGGTCTTCACCCACAAGACCAAGTAGCCTCAATATCCTGCGGGGCGCTAAAGAATTATCGATACCTGCCGATAAAGTTGCTGGTAAGCCGAAACATACCCCCAAACGGAGAACAGGCGCATGGTTCGCTCAGTGATCAACGCGACAGGGTTCAAGCGGGTCTTTGAACTGGCCCGGGCCGGCAGGATCGAGGAGGCCAAAAACCTGCTCAGGGGCCTCCAGAACGAGTTTCTGGCCGTGTACGAGGAGAACGAGGTCCTCAAGAACCAGCTGGCCGAGGTCGCCAAGGTCCTGGACCTGGCCGAGAACATGGACTTCGACGGCCAGAAGTACTGGATCAAGGACGGCCTGGCCAAAAAAGGGCCCTTCTGCCAGCTGTGCTACGACCGGGACGGCCTGCTGGTCCACCTCCAGGAGCACAAGAACCACTGGGAATGCTGCGCCTGCAAGAGCCTGTACATGTCCGCCCGCAGCCGCAACGAGGCCGGAAGGAACAAGGCCCCCAACAAGGTCGCCAAGGGCCCCATCCCGTTGTTCGTGAAGTAGAGAAGGCAGAGCTTACGGCGCCCCGCCGGACCCGGGGCGCGCCGTATCCGTCTACTGGTCGAAGAACCCGGTCCCGAACAGGGCGGTCCTGCGCGCCCAGAACTCCTCAACGCCCTCGGCGTCGAACCGGACCACGGCATAGGACAGGCCGTCCAGGTCCATGCCGGACAAATATATCTCCTCCACCAGCTCCAGGCCGCTGACCTTGTTCTCCCGCCACAGGGTGGTGGCGAAGTCGCGCAGGGCGTCGGCCTTGGGCAGCACCTCGACCTCCAGAAAGACCCTGAACCTGAGCCTCTTGCCCTCGGCCAGCCTCTCCTCGTTCTTGGACAATATCCGGTACTTGAAGCCGTGCCTGACCTGGTCGGCCTTCGGCGGCGTGGCCAGCCTGCCCGGGACCAGGGTCGCGTCCCTGAGCCTGACCTTCTTGTCCGTCTTGGCCGCCTGGGGCCTGCTGACCGCGAACGGCCTCTTGACCTCGGCCCTGACCGAGGGACCGGGTTCGGCCGCCGGGGCCTGGCGGACCTCCTCGGCCGGGGCCTGCTCGACCGGCAAGGCAACAGCGGCCAGCGGCCTGAAATACTTGGCATTGGCATAGCCGATGGCCGTGGACAGGGATCTGGCCTCCTCGTCCGGCTCGAACACGGCCACCCAGCCGTCCTCCCAAAAATCCACCTTGACCCGCTCGCCCGGGGTCAGGGTCCTGACGTGCTCGGAATTGGGCGAACGCTCTCGGCGCACGTTGAGCATGACCGCAGCCTCGCTCAACCGGCCCCAGGCCCCGGCGCTTGCGGCCGCGGGCTTCAGGTACCTGGCGTTGCAGTAGCCCATGGCCCTGGACAGGGAGCGGGTCTGCTCGTCCGGCTCGAACACGGCCGCCCAGCCGTCCTCGATAAAATCCACCTTGACCCGCTCGCCCGGGGACAGGGTCCTGACATGCTCCGACGCCGCGTCGCGCTCCTTGCGCACGTTGAGCGGCCTTTCGGCGCAGCGCAGCTCGCCCCAGGCCCGGGCCTGGGCGGCCGCGCCGAGCACGGCAAGGGCCAGGCAAAGGACGAACAATATCCTTCTCATGGGCGAGGTCCCAAAGGTCCGCGGGCCCAAGGCGTGGAACCCGATCATCGGTCCGCCCCCTCGGGTCCGGCCCCATCGAGCCCGGCAATGACCGCGTCGGTCAGGTCCGAGGCCGGGTCCACGTAGCCGACCACGTCCGGGTCGGTGACGATCAGGCTGAAGCCGCCCTGCCTGGCCAGGGCGCGCAGGATCCCGTCGGCCTTTTTCATGATGAACTGGATGAGCAGGGCCTCCTGGCGGCGCAGATCGTCGTTGCACAGGGCCACCAGCCTCTCGTGCCTGGCCAGGGAGGCCTGCAGGGTGTCTTCCTTCACGCCCTGCTCGGCCGGGCTCAGGGTGCTGTCCGCCAGCTGGGCCTTCATGGCGTTGATCCTGGCCGCGCCCTCCCTGATCCGGCGGTCCTTTTCCCGGCCCAGGCGGGCCAGGTCGTCCTGGGCCGCCCGGCCGACCTTGGACTCGTTTATGACCCGCTGGGGATTCACGAACCCGACCCTTTCGGCCGCGGCCGCGGGGAGGCAAAAAAGGCCCAGGAAAAGGCCCAGGAAAAGGCCCAGGGCAACGGCCCTCGGCCCCCCCCGCAGGGAACACGGGCATTCACAGGGGCGGGTGTTCATGTCGCAAGAATGTATATCCGCATCCAGGCCGGCTGTCGAGGCCGGGGGCTAGAGCATGCTCACCGGGTCCAGGTCCAGGTTGAGCCGCAGCCCGGACAAGTCCCCGCCGCCGCCGGCCAGGCCGTGGAACAGGGCCCTGATCCCGGGCCAGTCCCCGGACTTGACCAGGCAGTGGTAGCGCCTCCTGCCCCGCAAAAGACCGAGCGGGGCCGGGGCCGGGCCGAGGACCTGGACCCCGAGATTCGCGGCCAGGCGCCTGGCCGCGGCCCCGATCTCGGCCAGGCGTCCGGGCCCCGGCTCCCAATCGACCGGGAAATCGATCCTGATCAGGCCGAGCTTGACGAACGGCGGGTAGCGGTACTTTTGCCTTAACGCGATCTCCCGGCCGTAGAATCCGAGGTAATCCCCGGCCAGCACGAACCTCCAGAACTCAAGGCCCGGGTTCCTGGTCTGGATCAGGACCCGGCCGGGCGCGCCTCCCCTGCCCGCCCGGCCCGAGACCTGGACCAGGAGCTGGAAGGCGCGCTCCGAGGCCCGGTAGTCCGGCAGGTTCAGGCCCAGGTCCGCGTCGGCCGCCACGACCAGGGTCACCCCGGGAAAATGGTGGCCCTTGGAAAGCATCTGGGTGCCCACCAGGACCTGGGCCTCGCCCCGGCCAAAGGCCCCGAGTATCTCCTCCAGGCGCTCCTGGCGCCTGGCGCTGTCCCGGTCCATGCGCAGGACCCGGGCGCTCGGCGGAAGCGTCTTTTTGAGCGTCTCCTCCAGCCGCTCGGTGCCCTCGCCCATGGGCAGAAACTGGCTCCCGCCGCAGCCCGGGCACAGAAGCGGATAGGGGTAGGTCAGGCCGCAGTAGTGGCAGACCAGGCGCTCGCGGCGCTTGTGGAAGGTCATGCCCACCCGGCAGTCCGGGCAGCGGATCGCCTGGCCGCAGTCCAGGCAGTACATGAGCGGCGCGTACCCCCGGCGGTTGAGCATGACCATGGCCTGGCCGCCCGAGTCCACGGTCTCGGCCAGGGCCGCGAGCGTCGCCTCGGCAAAGGGCTTCTCCGGATCGCGCAGCCCGCTTATGTCCACCAGCTCGACCTCGGGCAGCCCGGCGCTGTCCCCGACCCTGTGGGTCAGGCTGACCTTGGGCACCAGACCGGATTCGGCGGCGTGAAAGGTCTTCAGGTCCGGGGTGGCCGAGCCCAGGACCAGCATGCCCCGGACGCGCTTCACGCGGCTGAAGGCGACCTCCTTGGCCTGGTAGGACAGGCGCTCCTCCTGCTTGAAGCTCTCGTCGTGCTCCTCGTCCACGACCACCAGGCCCAGGTCCGGCAGGGGCAGGAAAAGGGCCGAACGGGTCCCGACCACCACGGCCGGACCCGTGCCCGGCGAGGCCAGAAAGGCCCTCTCCCTGGCCTTTGGGGACTGGTAGCCGTGGTACAGGCTCACCGCGGCCCCGGGGAACCTCTTTCGGGCCTGCCTGAAGAGCTGCCAGGCCAGGGCCACCTCCGGGGCGAGCAGAAGCGTCGAGCGGCCCGCGGCCAGACACCTCGCGGCCAGCTCCAGATAGATGTGGGTCTTGCCGCTGCCGGTCACCCCGTGGACCAGGCCGATGCGGCCGGACCACTCGTCCAGGGCCCGAAAAAGACCCTCCAGGGCCCGGGCCTGGTCAGGGCTCAGGACCAGGTCCTCGTCCGGCTCGTCAGGGGGCAGGCCCTCGGGCGGGTCCTCGGCGTCCTCCAGGGCCGGGCCCCTGATGGCCGCGAGCCCGGCCCTGGCCAGGTCCGAGGCGACCCGCGCGGACCACGGCCCCAGGGCGCGCCTGAGCGAGTCCAGGCTGGCCGGGCCGTGGTCGTAGAGGCGCTCCAAAAGCTCTATGCGCCTGCGGGCGTTGGGCCTGACCGCCCAGGGCGGGTCCGAGGCCAGGGACACGACCCTCTGGCCCGGCCTGACCGCCGACTCCCGCCTGACGTACATCCGGCCCTTATTCCAGGCCTCGGTGAGCGATGAGAGGTCCCCGGCCCCGAGCCCGGCCAGGTCCCTGGGCCCGAGCCTGGCCGGGAGCGGGCCGTTCTCCAGGGCAAAGCTCAGTCGGACCGTGCGCAGGCCCCTGGGCAGGGCAAGCTCCAGGATGCGCCCCAGCGAAACCATCTGCCTGGCGGCCAGGTCCCGGGCCAGATCCAGATAGGCCTCGTCCAGAAGCGGGGCCCTGTCCAGGGGCCAGATCAGGTCCTTGAGCGTCAGGTTCGGATCGGGGTCGGGACACGGGCCGGTCAGGACGGCCACCCGCAGGCCCCGGCCCAAGGGCGCGAGGACCCGCATCCCCCTGGCCAGGGCCGGGAGATGCCCGGGCGCGCGGTAGGTCAGCTCATGGTATGGGGGGCTGGGCAGGGCCGCCAGCCAATGTTCACTCATGGGTCAAGACCGTTGGCAACAGGGCCCTCGGCAACACGGACGCGACGCCGAGCGCGGCGCGTCCGGGCATCAGCAGGGAACCAGCTCGCGCAGCCGCTTGACCAGGTCGTAGCGCAGCTCCTCGTCCTGGAGCGCAAAGTAGATGTTCGCGGTCAGGTACTCGACCCAGTCCCCGGCGTCGAAGCGCTGGCCGCGCAGCTTCACGGCCAAAAGCTTGTTGCTTGAGGCCAGGCCCTTGAGCGCGTCGGTGAGCTGTATCTCGCCGCCCACGCCGGGCTCCTGCCTCTCCAGGTGATCGAATATCTCGGGCAGGAGCACGTAGCGGCCGACTATGGCCAGCCTGGACGGGGCCTTGTCCACGGCCGGCTTCTCGACCAGGTCGCGCACCCGGTACATGCCGGGCGCGAACTCCTCGCCCTGGACGATGCCGTACTTGCTGACCTTGTCCTCCGGGACCTCGATGACCCCGACAACGGCCATGTTCTCGGCGCCGGCGGCCTCGATGAGCTGCTCGATGCCGCAGCCCAGGCCGAACATGAGGTCGTCCCCGACCATGACCGCGAACGGCTCGTCCTTGCAGACCTCCTTGGCGCAGAGCACGGCATGGCCCAGGCCGAGCTGCTGCTTCTGGCGCACGGCGATGATGTTGACCATCTCGGCCACCCGGCGGACCTCCTTGAGCAGCTCGGTCTTGCCCGAACGCTCCAGGAGGTTCTCCAGGAGCAGGTTGTGGTCGAAGTGGTCCTCGATGATCGTCTTGTTCTGGTTGGTGATCAGGACCACGTCGTTTAGTCCGGCCCCGATCGCCTCCTCGACCACGTACTGGACCACGGGCTTTCTGAAGACCGGAAGCATCTCCTTGGGGATGTTCTTGGTCGCCGGGAGGGAACGCGTGCCCCAGCCGGCCACCGGGATGACCACCTTGCGTATGTCCATGTCCGTCCTCCCTTGCGCTCCTTGGTTTCGCCCAAACCGGGCCCGGCCTACCTGAGCCCCCGCTCCAGGACCTGCGCCAGGTCGGCCGCCAACCGCGCGACCCTGGCCTCGTCCTGGCCCTCGACCATGACCCTGGCCACGGACTCGGTGCCCGAGTAGCGGAGCAGGACCCGGCCCCTGTCCCCGAGTTCCCTTTCCACCGCCTCCACGGCCCGGTGTATCTCCGGGACCTCCTCGAAGGGGACCTTCCTCCGGACGTGGACGTTGCGCAGGACCTGGGGAAACGGCTCTATCAGGTGCGAGAGCTCGGACAGGGGCGTCTCCCTTTCCCGCATTATACGCAACAATTGCAGCCCGGCAAGCAGGCCGTCGCCGGTGGTGCTGTAGTCCATGAATATCAGGTGCCCGGACTGCTCGCCGCCGAGCACCGCGCCCTCGCGGCGCATGGCCTCGACCACGTAGCGGTCCCCGACCTGGGTGCGCAAAAGCCTGCCCCCCCGGTCGCGCATGAACACCTCCAGGGCCATGTTGCTCATGACCGTGGTCACCAGGGTGTTGCCGGCCAGCCGGCCCCGGTTCATCAGGTCCTGGGCGCAGACGGCCATCATCTGGTCGCCGTCCATGATGTCGCCCTTCTCGTCGACCACGATGAGCCGGTCCGCGTCGCCGTCCAGGGCCAGGCCGATGTCCGCGCCCTCCTCCCGAACCATGTTCGCGACCACCTCGGGGTAGAGCGAGCCGCACTTGTCGTTGATGTTCAGGCCGTTGGGCTTGACGCCCAGGCTGACGACCTTGGCCCCGAGCTCCTCGAACACGTACGGGGCCACGCCGTAGGCCGCGCCGTTCGCGCAGTCCAGGACCACCTTGACCCCGTCCAGGGTCAGGTGCTGGGGAAAGCTGTACTTGAGATAGACGATGTACCGGCCGCGGCTGTCCTCGATCTTGTAGGCCCTGCCCACCTGCTCCGGAGGGGGGAAGCTCCACTTCGGGTCCTCGGCCATGACCAGGCGCGATATCTCGTCCTCGACATCGTCCGCGAGCTTGAAGCCCTCGCGGTCGAAGAACTTGATGCCGTTGTCCATGAACGGGTTGTGCGATGCGGAGATGACCACCCCGAGGTCGGCGCGCATGTTCCGGGTCAAAAAGGAGATGGCCGGGGTGGGCAGGGGCCCGACCAGAAACACGTCCATGCCCGTGGCGCACAGACCCGAGGTCAGGGCGGTCTCGAACACGTAGCCCGAGAGCCGGGTGTCCTTGCCGATGACCACCCGGTGCCTCTTGGACCCGTTGCGGAAATACTGGCCGGCAGCCAGGCCGAGCCTGAGGCTTATCTCCGGCGTCATGGGAAAGATGTTGACCTGGCCGCGCAGGCCGTCGGTCCCGAACAATCTGTCCGTCACTTTCAACCCCCAAGCCCCCCCGCTCTGGAAGGACTCATTTTGCTCGTATGCTCACCTCGACGGTCACCGGGTTGCGCCTGACCACGACGCAGCCCTCGGGAAGCTCGACCTCGTACTCCATCTCGAACTTGCCCGGCTCGTCGTCGGCCTCGACCCGGACGAGCGCATAGATATCCTTCCTGAACTCCGAATCCCTGAACAGGGCCAGGGGGCCCTTGACCAGGAGCCGGACGCTGTCCTGGCCCAGGCCGGCCTTCCACCCGCCGTCGATCTTGAGCTTCAGGGGCACCTTGAGCCAGACCTCCTTGGTCTTGGGCGCGAACACGAGCTCGACCTTGACCTGCGGGGGGATGCACTCGACCCCGTCGGGCACGTCCAGGGAGACCTCGGCGCTGTGGGCCTGGGGCTTGTCCGGGAAATCGGCCTGGACCTGGACCTTGAGCCGGTCCAGGCCCTTGAACGCGGTCTTCGGGCCCTTGAGCTCCACCTCGCCGGGCGAGACCCGCGTCTCCACGAGATCGAAGTCCGGGTCCACCCGCCCCTTGAACGAGGCCTCCACCGGGACCTTCTTGATTATCAACTGGTCCACGTTCAGGACCACCCGGTTGGGCTTTATCTCCATGACCTCGAAGGCCATGGAGATGGGCATCCTGCCCCTCTGTATCTCCAGGACGTTCTCCCCGACCTGGATCTCGCTCACGTCCAGCGGATAGGTCAGCTTCTTCTTGTCCAGGTCCCGGACCAGGCCCTTGGGGCCGCGCACCCGGACCTCGATCTTGGTCAGCATGCCGTCGCGCACGATCAGGCCTTCCCGGGGGCTGGTCATCTCCACGGACATGGGCACCCAGGCCTCGACCTTTTCCCGGCCCGAGACCAGATACCAGGAAAACACCGCCAGGATGACGGCCAACAAAACGTATTGCCACTGCTTTTTCACGACGGCTTCTCCAGGGCCGCCCTGACCACCTTCCTGAACCCGGTCTCGCTCAGCCGCGAGGTCAGCCTGCCGTTGACGGCCACCGAGACCTCGCCGCGCTCCTCGGAGACCACGATGGCCACGGCGTCGGTCTCCTCGCTGATGCCCAGGGCCGCCCTGTGGCGGGTCCCGAACACGGTCTGGCCCTTGAACTTCGCGGACAGGGGCAGGATGCAGGAGGCCGCGGCGACCTTGCCCTGCCTGACCACGACCGCGCCGTCGTGGAGCGGGGTGTCCGGGTGGAAGATGGTCATGAGCAGCTCCTTGCTGAGCTTGGCGTCAATGGACACCCCGCGCTCTATGACGTCGCCCAGGGGCACGTTCTTCTCGATGACGATGATCGCCCCGGTCCTGGACGCGGTCATGGCCATGACCGCGTCGATGAGCTGCTCGAAGGTCTCCTCGCCCTCCTTGGAGCGACGCCAGAACCTGCCGGTCCCGACCTGGGCCAGGGCCTTGCGGATGTCTCCCTGGAACAGGATGATGACCACCAGAAAGATGTAGTCCAGAAACTTGGTCAGCAGCCAGTTGAGGGTCAACAGGCCGAGCTGGGCCGAGGCGTAGTAGACCAGAAGCAGGAACACCAGCCCGTAGATCACGGCCACCGCCCTGGTCCCCCGGATCAACAGGATCAGGTAGTAGTAGATCAGGGCCACCAGCCCTATGTCCAGTATCTCGCGCCAGAAGTTCTGTATGTCCAACACGGTGTTCACTTCAGCGGCCGGGGCTCAGGTTTTGGACGACGGTCAGGGCCTGGCGGGCGGCCTCCACGTCGTGGACCCGGTGCACGGCCACGCCCCTGGCGGCCATCAGGGCCGTGGCCGCCTGGGTGACGCCGCTGCGCTCGTGGACCACCAGGCCCAGGAGCCCGCCCCACAGGGACTTGTTCGACAGCCCGAGATACACGGGCCGACCCAGGGCCATGAACCGCTCCACGTTTTTGAGCAGCTCCAGGTTGTGCTCCAGAAGTTTCCCGAAACCGATGCCCGGGTCAAGGACTATCCTGGCCTCCGGAAGCCCGGCCCGGACCAGGGCCGCCAGCCGGTCCTCGAAAAAAGACAAGACCTCGGAGACCACGTCGCGGTAGCGCGGGTCCTTCTGCATCTCGCCGGGCCTGCCCTGGCTGTGCATGAGCACGTATCCGGGCCGGTACTGGGCCAGGACCTCGATCAGGCCCGGGTCGAAGGCGCAGGCCGAGACGTCGTTCACGATCCGCGCGCCGGCCTCAAGGGCCTGGGCCGCGACCCGGGCCTTGTAGGTGTCCACGGACAGGACCGGACCCCGGCCGGGGCCGAGTCTTTCGGCCAGGGCAATGATGACCGGGACCACCCGGCCGGCCTCCTGGGCGGCGTCCACCGCCCGGGCAAAGGGCCTGGTGCTCTCCCCGCCCACATCCAGGATGTCCGCGCCCTGGGCGGCGAGCTCCAGGGCGTGGGCCACGGCCCGCTCCGGGTCCGGATGCCTGCCCCGCTCACAGAACGAGTCCGGGGTGACGTTGACTATCCCGGCCACAAAAAAAGGGGCCGGGCCCAAGACCCCGCCCCCCATGATCTCCCAAGACACGTCCCTGATCGCCAAAACCAGCCCCCGGCGCCCGGCCGCTACTTGTCGGGTTCCCGATCCTGTCCGGGCTCCTCCTCGAGCACGAAATCGCCCGAGTCCGCGCCCGAATCCCCGCCCGAGTCCCCGCCCGAGTCCCCGCCCGAATCAGGGCCGCCGCCCTCCTTGACCGGGGAGTAGCCGGGCCCGGAGCCCTCGGGCCTTGACCGGCCGTTGAGCGTGCTGGGGGGCAGGTCCTGGCCCTTGATCAAGAGGTCTATCTCCTCGCCGGTCACGGTCTCGCGCTCGAGCAGGGCGTCGGCGATGCGGTGCAGTATCTCCAGGTTCTCGCTGAGCAGGGTCTTGGCCTTGTCGTAGGAGGACTCGACGATCCTGCGGACCTCCTCGTCGATGAGCCGGGCGGTGTCCTCGCTGTAGCTCTTGTGGTGGATGAGCTCCTTGCCCAAAAAAAGCTGCTCGTTGCTGTCTCCGAAGCTGAGCGGCCCCAGCTTCTCGCTCATGCCCCACTGGCAGACCATGTTCCGGGCCATCTTGGTGGCCCGTTCGATGTCGTTGCTCGCCCCGGTCGTCATCTGGTCGAGCACCAGCTCCTCGGCCACCCGGCCGCCCATGAGCATGACCAGATTGTTCTCCAGGTACTGCTTGTTGTAGTTGTGCCGGTCGTCCACGGGCAGCTGCTGGGTCAGGCCCAGGGCCATGCCGCGCGGGATGATGGTCACCTTGTGCACCGGGTCGGTGTTCGGCAGCAGCTTGGCCACCAGGGCGTGGCCGGCCTCGTGATAGGCCGTGGTCCTCTTCTCCTCCTCGGACAGGATGATGCTCCTGCGCTCCTTGCCCATGAGCACCTTGTCCTTGGCCTCCTCGAAGTCGGCCATCTCCAGGAAGTCCTTGTCCTGCTTGGCCGCGTACAGGGCGGCCTCGTTGACCAGGTTCTCCAGGTCCGCGCCCGAGAAGCCCGGCGTGCCCCGGGCGATGACGTCCAGGTTGACCTCCTTGGACAGGGGGGTGTTGCGCGTGTGCACGTCCAGTATCCTTCTCCTGCCGCGCACGTCCGGGGTGGGCACGACCACCTGCCTGTCGAAGCGCCCGGGCCTGAGCAGGGCCGGGTCGAGCACGTCCGGCCGGTTGGTGGCCGCGATGAGGATGACCCCCTCGTTGGACTCGAAGCCGTCCATCTCGACCAGGAGCTGGTTCAGGGTCTGCTCGCGCTCGTCGTGCCCGCCGCCGAGCCCGGCCCCGCGCTGGCGGCCCACGGCGTCGATCTCGTCGATGAATATCAGGCACGGCGCGTTCTTCTTGCCCTGGACGAACAGGTCGCGGACCCGGGCCGCGCCCACGCCCACGAACATCTCCACGAAATCCGAGCCCGAGATGGAGAAAAAGGGCACCCCGGCCTCGCCGGCCACGGCCCGGGCCAACAGGGTCTTGCCCGTGCCCGGGGGGCCGACCAGCAGCACGCCCTTGGGGATCCGGCCGCCCAGGCGGGTGAACCTCTTGGGCTGGCTCAAGAAGTCCACGACCTCGCTGAGCTCCTCCTTGGCCTCGTCCACCCCGGCCACGTCCTCAAAGGTCACCCGGGCGGTCTGCTCGGTTATGAGCTTGGCCCTGGAGCGGCCGAAGGACATCGCCCCCCGGCCCCCGGACCCGCCGCCCTGCATCTGGCGCATGAAGAATATCCAGACCCCGATCAACAGGAGCATGGGGAACCAGGAGACCAGTATGGTCATGTACCAGGGCGACTCCTCGGGCGGCTCGGCCACCACCTGGACCTTGTTGCTGATCAGGTTGTCCACGAGCTTGGGATCGTCGGGCGCGAAGGTCTGAAAGCGCTTGTCGTCGTCCATGATCCCGCTGATCTTCTGACCCTGTATCTTGACCGACAGGACCTCGCCCTTCTCCACCCGGGCCAGGAACTCGCTGTAGGAAAGCCTCATCTGGGGGGCCCGGGGCTGGTTGAAGAGGTTGAAGAGCACAACCATCAACAGCGAGATGACCGCCCATATGATCAAGTTCTTGCCGAAACTGTTCAAAAGATGTTCCTCCGCTGGACGAACGCTCACTGGCCGCGGAGCCGGCCTCTGGAAACGCCCCGGCCGCAGGACGCGGCCGCCGCGTCGCCGTCGATTGTTAACCTAAGCCGTAAAAAAAGAAAATCAAGGTCCGCGTGGCCTTTTTTGTCCTGACGGGCCTTGCGCCGCGGGGCCATACTTGATAGCTGTACAATCCCCTTGTCGGACAACGGAAGCGTATCGTCACCGGTGTGGCGCCTGGACTTCAAATCCAGTGGGAGGCCGAGAGGTCTCCGGTAGGTTCGACTCCTATACGCTTCCGCCAACTCGACTGCCTGGTAAAAATCGCGCCGCACTTAAGGATTGAGCCTAACAAAGCCGGCCTCGACCTTCAACCAAGGGCCGGACAAAGGGCCTAGCCGTCCCGGCCGAGCCAGTCAAGGAGTTCCCGCGCCTGCCGGGCCGCGGAATCCGGGCCGGTCCCGCCGGGCGATGTCCTGCGCCTGAGCGCCGCAGAAAGCGAAAGGACCTCGAAGACGTCTCCCTCCACGAGCGGGCAGATCGCCTTGAGCTCGTCCAGGCCCAGATCGGCCAGGCCCTGCCCGCGCCCCTCGGCCAGGGCCACGGCCCGGCCCGCGGCGTGATGGGCCTCCCGAAAGGGCAGGCCCCTGGCCGCCAGGTAGTCGGCCAGCTCGGTGGCGTTCAGATATCCCTGCTCAGCGGCCCGGGCCATGGCCCGGGGAAAGAACTCCAGCCCGGGCAGCATCTCGACCATGATCGCCAGGGACGGGGCCAGGATGTCGTCGGTCGCAAAGAACGGCTCCTTGTCCTCCTGGAGGTCGCGGTTGTAGGCCAGGGGCAGGCCCTTGACCAGGGCCAGCAGGGCCATGAGCCCGCCGTAGACCCTGGCCGTCCTGCCGCGCATGAGCTCGCAGACGTCCGGGTTGCGCTTCTGGGGCATTATGGACGAGCCGGTGGCAAAGGCGTCGGGCAGGCGCACGAACCCGAAGCACGGGTTGGCCCAGAGCACGATCTCCTCGCACAGCCTGCTCAGGTGGCTCATGGCCAGGCAGGCGCAGAACACGGCCTCGATGACGAAGTCCCGGTCCGAGACCGCGTCCAGGCTGTTCTTGAAGACCCCGGCAAAGCCCAGCTCCCGGGCCGCGGACTCCGGGTCCAGGTCAAAGGTCGTCCCGGCCAGGGCGGCCGCGCCCAGGGGCGAGACCCGGACCCTCACAAGGGCCTGGCCGACGCGCTCGCAGTCGCGCTTGAGCATCCAGGCGTAGGCCAGGAGGTGATGGGCCAGGCTCACGGGCTGGGCCGGCTGGAGATGGGTCAGGCCGGGCATGACCGTTTCCTCGCGGCCCTTGGACAGCTCGACCAGGACCGCGACCAGGGCCTTGAGCCCCCGGGCCCAGTCATCGAGCCGCGCGGCCACGTGCAGCCTCATGTCCAGGGCGACCTGGTCGTTGCGGCTCCGGGCCGTGTGCAGCTTGCCGCCCACGGGCCCGACTATCTCGGTCAGCCGGGCCTCGATGTTCATGTGCACGTCCTCGAGCTCCGGCCGCCACTTAAACGCGCCGGACTCGATCTCGGCCCGGACCTGGTCCAGGCCCCTGACCAGGGCCTCGGCCTCGTGTCCGGCGATGATCCCCTGCCTGGCGAGCATGCGCGCGTGGGCCTTGGAGCCCAGGATGTCCTCGGCGTAGAGCCGGCGATCAAAGTCCACGGACCGGGTGTAGTCCTCCACGCTCTTGGCCGTGTCTTGGGCGAACCGGCCGCCCCACATCTTTTTTTGAGCCATAAGATCGGTCCTATTTTCCGGACATGCGCCCTGCGAGCCGCAGGCCAACGAGCCTGATGAAGCCCTCGGCGTCCGCCTGGTTGTAGACCTCGTCCTTCTCAAAGGTGGCCAGGTCGGCCCGGTACATGGAGTGCGGGGACCTGCGGCCCAGGGGCGTTGCATTGCCCTTGTACAGCCTGAGCCTGACCGTGCCCGAGACCCGCTCCTGGGTCTTGTCGATCATGGCCTGGAGCGCCTCGCGCTCCGGGGCGAACCAGAAGCCGTAGTAGACCATCTCCGCGTACCTGGGGATCAATCCGTCGCGCAGGTGCATGACCTCGCGGTCCAGGCACAGGCCCTCCAGGTCCCGGTGGGCGACGTGGATGATGGTCCCGCCCGGGGTCTCGTAGACCCCCCTGGACTTCATGCCCACGAAGCGGTTCTCGACCATGTCCACCCGGCCCACGCCGTGGCGGCCGCCGATCTCGTTCAAGGTCTGGATCAGGGCCGCCGGGGACAAAACCCGGCCGTTGACCGCCACCGGGTCGCCGGCCTCGAACTCGATCTCCACGGTCTCGGCCCGGTCCGGGGCCTGGTCCAGGGGACGGCAGAGGCGATAACAGCCCGGGCCGGGCTCGGACCAGGGGTCCTCCAGCTCCGCGCCCTCGAAGCTGACGTGCAACAGGTTGGCGTCCATGCTGTAGGGCTTCTCCCGGCTGGCCTGGACCGGAATGCCCGCGGCCTCGGCGAACCGGAGCAGGTCGCTCCTGGACTTCAAGTCCCACTCCCGCCAGGGGGCGATGGTCCTGAGCCCGGGATTCAGGGCCATGGCCGTGAGCTCGAAGCGGACCTGGTCGTTGCCCTTGCCCGTGGCGCCGTGGGCCACGGCCTGGGCCCCCTCGGCCTCGGCGATCTCGACCAGGCGCTTGGCGATGAGCGGCCGGGCGATGGCGGTGCCCAGGAGGTAGCGGCCCTCGTACAGGGCGTTGGCCCTGAACATCGGAAAGATGAACTCCCTGGCGAACTCCTCGCGCAGGTCCTCGACATAGGCCTTGGACGCGCCGGTGTCGATGGCCTTGCGCTCCAGGCCGTCCAGCTCCTCGCCCTGGCCCAGGTCCGCGGTCAGGGTGACGACCTCGCAGTCGTAGCGCTTTCTCAGCCAGTTGAGAATGACCGAGGTGTCCAGCCCCCCGGAATAGGCCAACACGACCTTTTTCACGTCGCTCATGTCGGTAGCTCCCTGCCTTAGGCCCTGAAAATCCACTCCAGGATCGCCTTCTGCATGTGCAGGCGGTTCTCGGCCTGGTCAAATATCAACGAGGCCGGGCCCTCCAGGACCTGGTCCGTGATCTCCTCGCCCCTGTGGGCGGGCAGGCAGTGCATGACCCCGCAGCCGGGAGCGGCCAGGGACAAAAGGGCCTCGTTGACCTGGAAGCCCCTGAAGGCCTCCTCCCTTTCGGACTGCTCGCCCTCCTGGCCCATGGAGGCCCAGACGTCGGTGTTCAGGTAGTGGGCCCCCCGGGCCGCCTGGGCCGGGTCCGAGCCCAGACATATCCTGGCGCCCATGTCCAGGGCCCGCTCCAGGATCGCGGGCCTGGGCCGGTAGCCGTCCGGGCAGGCCAGATGCAGGCTGAAGGGAAAGACCGCGGCGGCGTTGATCCAGGAATGGGCCATGTTGTTGCCGTCGCCTATCCAGGCCACCCGCAGGTCCTCGAGCCCGGGCGTGCGCTCGTACATGGTGAACACGTCGCTCAAGACCTGGCAGGGGTGGAAGTCGTCGGTCAGGGCGTTGATCACCGGCACTGAGCCGTACTCGGCCAGGATATTGAGCTTTTCCTGGCCGAAGGTGCGCACCACCAGACAGTCGCAATAGCGCGAGAGCACCCGGGCCGTGTCCTTGAGCGGCTCGTTGCGGCCGAGCTGGGACTCGACCGGGGTCAGCAAGAGGCTCTGCCCGCCCATCTGGCGCACGGCGACCTCAAAGGACACCCTGGTCCGGGTCGAGGACTTCTCGAACACCAGGACCACGGTCTTGCCGGACAAAAGCCCGGAGGAGTCCGGGCCGGCCTTGAACTGCGCGGCCCTGGCCAGCAGGCGTCCGGCCTCCTGGCCGGGGAGGTCCAGGATGGTCAACAAATGCTTGGTCACCGTCTTCTCCGTATCCAGGGCCCTGGTCATCGGAACAGGAAAAGACAGACATTGCCCGACAAGGACGGGAATGTAAAGGCGTACCTGGCCGCGCGCCTAGGCGGGCCAAGCCCTGACGGCGTCCACGGCGCGCTGCGCAAGGGCGTCCATGATCGGGCCGTGGGACAGGCCGGCCAAGTGCAGCAGGCCGTGGGCCAGGAGCCTGGCCAGGTGCTCCACGGGCGGCTGGCCGTAGAGCCGGGCCTCGCGGCCCAGGGCGTCCACGTTGAGGGCCAGCTCCCCCAAATCCCGGGCCCGGCCGGAGCGCTCGGACCCGGCCGGAAAGCTGAGCACGTTGGTCGGCCCGGCGCAGCCCAGGAAGCGCTCGTTGAGCCCGGCCATCTCCCTGTCGCCCACCAGCCTCAGGCCCAGGCAGGCGCCCTTAAGGCCCAGGACCGGCAGGATGCGCTCCAACAGGCCCAGAAGCTCCCTCTTGGCCAGGGGGAAGCGGGGGTCAAGGCGGCAGCGGCCGGTCAGCTGGATCATCGCCGGCCGGCCCCGCCGCTGTCGCGTTCAAAGCGGTCGTAGGCCTGGACGATGCGCCCGACCAGCGGGTGGCGGATGACGTCCTCGTCGCGGAAGTGCACGAAGCTGACCCCGGGCACGTCCCGGAGCACGGTCTGGGACTGGATCAGGCCCGAGGACTGCTGCACCGGCAGGTCGATCTGGGTCACGTCGCCGGTGACCACGGCCTTGGACCCGAAGCCGAGCCTGGTCAAGAACATCTTCATCTGCTCGGGCGTGGTGTTCTGGGCCTCGTCCAGGATGACGAAGGAGTCGTTCAGGGTCCGGCCGCGCATGAAGGCCAGGGGCGCGACCTCGATGGCCCCGGACTGGATCATCTCCTGGACCCGGGCGAAGTCGAGCATGTCGCGCAGGGCGTCATACAGGGGCCTCAGGTACGGATTGACCTTCTCGGCCAGGTCCCCGGGCAGAAAGCCCAGCTTTTCCCCGGCCTCCACGGCCGGCCTGGTGAGCACGATGCGCTTGACCTCCCGGTTGGCCAGGGCGGCCACGGCCATGGCCACGGCCAGATAGGTCTTGCCGGTGCCGGCCGGACCGATGGCGATGACCAGGTCAAAGCCCCGGATGGCCGAAAGGTAGTCCCGCTGGCCCAGGGTCTTGGCGCTGATGACCTTCTTGGGCGAGGCCGCGTAGACCGTGTCCTGGAATATCTTCTTCAGCTCGGTCACCGGCTCGCGGCACAATATCCGGTACGCGCAGTCCACGTCCTGGGGGTAGACCGCGATGCCGGACTGGGCGATGCCGTAGAGCTGGGAGAGCACGTTGGCCGCGATGTCCAGGTCGGCCTCGGAGTCAGCGCTGAGCATGGCCGCCGAGCCCCGGGTCTCGATCCTGACCCCGGACTTCTCGGCCAGCATGGCCAGGTTGGCGCTCTGGGGCCCGAAAAGCTCGCTGGCCAGCGCGCTGTCGTCGAATTCCAATTTTCTCTTGAACAAACACCCCCTCCACAGGCTTAATATTATGTCTACCCCGGGAAGAGGTCCGGCCGCAAGCCCGGGGATCAAGGCAAAGCAATCGCGGGGTCAGGCGATACCGTGCAGGGGGCCGCCCGGCGCGGCCAGGGCGTCCACGCGGCGCTCGATGTCCGGGTCCGGCTCCAGGGCCGGGGCGTGATAGGACTTGAGCCTGGCGTCGATGATCAGCGGACCCGAGCAGCCCCAGTGCTTGCAGCGGGTGAAGGCCCCGGCCCCGTAGATGTCCGTGGCCGGGTCCGAGCGGGTGAACACGACCCACAGGAAGTTGTCCCAGGACGCGGCGCAAAAGCCCGGATCGTCGACCACGGCCAGAAGGGGCAGGCCCTCCAGGCCCTTTTGGGCCTCAAGGGCTTGGCCCAGACCGATCAGGGCCTGGTCCTGCTCGTCCCGGCCAAGGACGTGGGCCGGGCCCCGGACCAGCCAGATCCCGGGCGCGAACAACCTGGGGTCGGCAAAGCCCGGGGGCAGGCCGAGCCCAGGAGGCAGGGTCGCGGACAGCTCGCGCCTGGGCGGCCCGGCCGCGGCCCAAACCAGCTTGGAGCCCTGGTTCAGGCTGATGCCCGAGTAGTCCAGGGTGTCCATGGTCGTGCGGGTCACGAAGTGCAGGTCCCGGGCCGGGTCGAAGCGCCTGAGCACATGATCCAGAAACCCCGGGACCCTGCGGCAGGAAAGGCCCGGCGCGTCCTCGGCCGCGGCAATGAGCAGGTACTTGGAGAGCGAGGTCTGGGTCGAGCCGAGCAGGCAGAAGGCCTCGGTCAGAAGCTCCTGGGGCCGGCGCTCCTTGGCAAAGGGCGTGTAGCGCTCGCTGCCCACGGCCAGAAGCAGGGGATGGACCCCGGCCGCGTCCACGGCGTGGACCTCGCGCACCCCGCTGAAGACCCTGGGCACCAGCGCGGCCGTGAGCTCGTGGATGAACTCGCCGAAGACCGTGTCCTCCTGGGGCGGGCGGCCCACGGTGGTGAACGGCCAGATCGCGTCCGGCCTGTGGCTGACCGACTCGACCCTGAGCACCGGGAAGTCGTGGGCCAGGCTGTAGTAGCCCAGATGGTCGCCGAACGGCCCCTCGGGCAGGACCCGGCCCGGCTCGACATGGCCGCTGATGACGAAATCCGCCTCGGCCGGGACGGGCAGCCGGCCCGGCCTGCGGATCATGTCCAGCCTGCGGCCGGCCATGGCCCCGGCGAAGAATATCTCGGCCACGCCCTCGGGAAGGGGCATGACCGCGGCCAGGGTCATGGCCGGGGGGCCGCCCACAAAGACGTTGACCCGCAGGGCCAGGCCCCGGGCGATGGCCTCGGCGTGGTGCGGGCCGATGCCCCGGTGTATCTGGTAGTGCAGCCCGACCTCCTGATCCGGGGCGTAATCGTTGCCCAAGAGCTGGATGCGGTACATGCCCAGGTTCGAGCCGCCGAACCCGGGCCTGGACGGGCTCTCGGAGTAGACCTGGGGCAGGGTCGCGTAGGGGCCGCCGTCCAGGGGCCAGGACCTGAGCCTGGGCAGGTCCGAGATGGCGATCTCGTGGGCCAGGACCGGGCCGCTGTCGACCATTCGCGGCCTTGCGTGCATCAGGGCCGGAAGCGCGCTCACAACGGTCCGGGGGCTCTTGAAAAAGGCCGCGGGATCGGCCTTGAGCCTGAGCAGGCTGTCCACCGCGCGCAGGGCGTCCCGGAAGATGAAGCGGATGCGTTCCGGCGCGCCGAAGATGTTCGCGGCCAGGGGAAAGGCGCAGCCCTTGACCCGGGTGAACAAAAGCGCCGGACCCCCGGCCCTGAACACCCGGCGCTGGATGGCCCCGGCCTCCAGGTCCGCGTCGACCTCGACCTCCACCCGCCTGAGCCGGCCGGTTTTTTCGAGGTCCTCAAGGCACTCGCGCAGGTTCTTATAGCCCACAACCGCCCTCCCCTCGTTCGCGGATGACCGACAGTATACGCAACCGTCCCGGTTGTTAAGAGGTTGTTGATACACAACCTCCGCGCGCCAGGACGGCGCGTCCGGAAGCATTGGCTTCCAATGATTCCGGAGAGTCGGCGAAACCGCGCTTTCGCCGACTCGAGTTGAAAAAATCCAGGACGGACTTTTTCAACATTCTGTTAAGCGCCGGGCCGCAACCCGGGATTTTTGTCCCCAGCGGACCAAAAAAACTTTACTTTTTCCAAACAGGATATTATTAAAAACTCGGTCCCATCAACCAGAAGGTCTTCAGAAGGAGCGGTCAAGATGAAAAAAATTCTGGCCCTTTCAGCGTTCATGGTCCTGGCCCTGGCCGGCCCGGCCCTGGCCCAGGGACAGGGAAGGTACGCGGACATGGACAAAAACAACGACGGCGCAGTGGTCTACGAGGAGTTCATCGTCGTGTTCCCCGACACGGACCAGGCGGCCTTTGACGACGTGGACACGGACAAGGACGCAAAGCTGAGCCACGACGAGTGGAAGGCCTTCATGGACACCCACGGCAGGCCCGGGGGCAAGCACGACGGCAGCGGCTACAAGTCCGGCCAGGGCCAAGGCGCCGGACCGGGCCTTGGCCCCAAGGACGGGACCGGGCCCAGAGCCAAGACCGGCGAGTGTCCCAAGAACTGAGCCCGCTTCGTTTTGAAACAAAAGGGCCTGTCCGGTGTCCCGGGCGGGCCATTTTGTTTTCCCTGCCCTGATCTTCAAAACGAATCCTGTTGTCCGGGGCGGCCCTGATTCAGGCGGTCCGACGGCCGGAACAAGGCACGACCAAAGCTCGGCTTCCCTTTTTGCGCAGGATGTGTTTATTGTCCGGGCCGGATATTGACGGCTCGAGACGAAAACAGCGCCTCCGGCGGAGCGCAAGGGCCTTGCCTGAGTCGACCCGCCGCTAAAATTACCTTGAAATAATTAAAGATTGTGTCAAGGCCTGGCCTTGACACAGGAGCCCAATGACCATAGCCTGAAAACCGCCGCCAAGGGGGCAGGCATTTGCCGCTTTTTTGGGGAAGTAAGGAGAAGCAGCCAGTGGATCTTAATCTGAATTCAAAGTCGCAGACCCCGAAATTCGACCTCGGAAATATGGAATGGCCAAGGTTCGACATCTCCCAGATTCAATGGTCCAAGATGCCCAAGTTGAGAATCGGCGACTCGGTTGCCGAGCTGCCCATTGTTCAGGGCGGAATGGGTGTCGGCATATCCCTTTCAGGGCTGGCCTCCGCCGTGGCCAACGAAGGCGGCATAGGGGTGATCGCCGCGAACTCCATAGGGATGCTCGACCCTGATTATTACGCCACGCACAAAGACGCCAACGCCATTGCCCTGAGAAGAGAGATAAGAAAGGCAAAAGAAAAGACCTCGGGCGTCATCGGCGTCAATATCATGGTTGCGGTGCATGACTTCCATGCCCTTCTCATGGTCGCAATCGAAGAAAAGGTCGACCTGGTCTTTCTCGGAGCCGGACTGCCGATCAAGAACATCCCGGTCGAGGGCTTCAGGACGGCCGGAGTCAAGGTCGTTCCGATCGTGAGCTCTGCAAGGGCGGCTGAACTCATCTTCAAGTCCTGGGCCAAAAGATATGACGATGTCCCCGACGCCGTGGTTGTGGAGGGACCCAAGGCGGGCGGGCACCTGGGCTTCAAGGCGGAGCAGATCGATGATCCTGAATTTGCGCTCGAACGCATCCTGCCCGGCGTCGTGGCCGCGCTCAAGCCCTATGAAAAGGCGTTCCGGAAGACCATCCCGGTAATCGCGGCGGGCGGCGTTTTTACCGGCGCTGACATCCACAGCCTCTTCAAGCTCGGAGCGAGCGGGGTCCAAATGGGGACACGGTTCGTGGCCACTCATGAATGCGACGCGGACATCAGATTCAAGCAGGCCTATATCGCCTGCAAAAAAGAAGACATACAGATCATCAAGAGCCCTGTGGGCATGCCCGGACGGGCAATCGGAAACAAGTTCCTGGCGGACATCTCGAATGGCAAGGACATGAAGATCAAATGCGCCTGGAAGTGCCTCGCGAGCTGCGACATCAAGACCGCGCGCTATTGCATTTCATTGGCCCTTGACAATGCCAGAAGGGGAGAACTTGACAAGGGTTTTGCCTTTGCCGGAAGCAACGCCTTCAGGATCGACAAGATAATCTCGGTAAAGGACTTGTTGCAGGAGCTGAAAAAGCAATATCTGCGCGCTGAGAAGAACGAGGCCGGCGGCCTCAGGATCGAATACGAAAAAACCCTTAACCGGCTTGCCTCCCTTAGGAATGAATATCTGAACGCGCTGAAGAACGCGTTCGGTTCCCTGAAACAGGAATACGAAAAGGATATCGAGAAAGGGGCCGCAATATTGCGTGAAGAATGTCTAAAGGCCATGGAAAAGGCCGACATCTTAAAGGCAAGACTTATAGGCTTGTTCGAGCGCTACGCATCGGCAACCAGCTATTCTGCCGAGAAAATTTGAAACAGATATCCGCAGCGGACATTGTTCGGCCGTCCCTTTGCGCTCCATCCGATCCAGGCCTGCCTTGGCGGTCATGTGCGGATCAAAAACAGACTTTAAGCGCATGAACTCAAAATATTATCAGCCCCACCCCTTTACATTTCACGGAAAATGAGTAGATAAAGTCCACCTCAGCGTGACTGGACACACGGAAATCCCCTTTGCCCCTGGTGGGACGAATCTGTTCCCCACCTACCGGACCAAGATCAAATCCACGTTCCAGAGTCCTGGCTAAGACCTTCCGGCAGAGCCGGAATACGACCGCTGTCACGCGCCGTCGTTAGACATCTTCCTTTCACCCTAGGATTATTTTGTGAACTTTGAGTCTTTTTCGTTTGACCGGCGCATTGCCGCCGGAATCAAGTCCTGTGGCTATGCGACCCCCACCCCGATCCAATCCCGCGCCATCCCCGCGGTCCTGCAAGGTCGAGACGTCATGGGCCTGGCCCAAACCGGCACCGGCAAGACCGCGGCCTTTGTCCTGCCCATCCTGCAACGACTGCTTAACGCCAAGGCCCCGGGCCAGGGCCCCATCCGGGCCCTGGTGCTGGCGCCCACGCGCGAGCTGGCCTTGCAGACCCATGAAAACTTCATCTCCCTGGGAAGGGAGACCGGAATCCGCAGCGCGGCCGTGTTCGGCGGGGTCGGGTTCAACCCCCAGATCAAGGCCGTGCGCCGGTCCACGGTGATCGTGGCCTGCCCGGGCCGACTCATCGACCTGCTCAACCAGGGCGTGATCGAGCTCGGCCATGTCGAGACCCTGGTCCTGGACGAGGCCGACCGCATGATGGACATGGGCTTTTTGCCGGACCTCAAGCGGATCATGTCCCGCCTGCCGGCCAGACGCCAAAACCTGCTCTTCTCGGCCACCATGCCCCCGGACATCCGCAGGCTGGCGGACAACATCCTTGTTGACCCGGAAACGGTCCAGGTGGCGAACACCGCCCCGCCCGAGAGCGTGAGCCACGTGTTCTATCCGGTGCGCCAGCACCTCAAGACCGGTCTGCTCGAGGCCCTGCTCGACAGCACCCGGTACGAGAGCGTGCTCATCTTCACCCGCACCAAGCACCGGGCCAAGAGCCTGGCCCAAAAGCTGAGCCGCAACAGGCTCAACGCCACCTTCCTGCAGGGCAACATGACCCAGAACCAGCGCCAGCGGGCCCTGGACGGCTTCCGGCGCGGCGCGTTCAACATCATGGTGGCCACGGACATCGCCGCGCGCGGCATTGACTGCGACCGAATCTCGCACGTGATCAACTTCGACGCGCCCGACAGCGCCGAGACCTATACCCACCGCATCGGCCGCACGGGCCGGGCCGGCCGCAGCGGCAGGGCCCTGAGCCTGGTCACCCAGGACGACCAGGGCCTGATGCGCGATATCGAACGCATCGTGCACAAACGCATCGACCATTGCAAAGTGGAAGGATTTGACTATAACCAACCCTTCAAGCAGCAGCCCGCAGAAAACAGGGTCCGGGCCCAAGGGCGCAGGAAAAGCGCTCGTCCGGGTCGCGGGCGCTTCTAGGTTCGGATGAACATTTTCACTTCCCTGATCTCCTTGGGCCGGCGGCTCGACTGTCCCCGTGCCGAGCGCCCCGGAAGTGAACATCGATAAATAGAACATGAATGAAAAAAGGCCGGGCCGTCCTTCCCCGGCCGGACAGCCCCTGCCTGAAAGGGCCCGCCCCAAACGCCGGGCGGGCCCTTTTTTATTCATTCCTCAGCGATGCGGATACGGTTGCCTGATTTAGGCATTCACCTATATAAGGAAAACAGGAAAAGACCCGGCCGGCCCAGGCGCGGACTGAAGGTCAAGAACCAAGGAGGCCGCATGGACAGCGAGTTTCATTATTACATCGTGGGGATTTTGGCCCGGGCAGCGGGCTTTGACGAGGAAGGCGCCAGGACCATCGCCTACGCCTCCCAACATGTGGACGACAACAACTTCATCTTGGAGGTCAAAGACAGATCAAGCGGGGAGATATACAAAAACTACATAAGCCAAACCATGGACATCACCAAGCCCAAGAAAAAGCTGATGCGCATCTATCCCATATTCCACTTCGTTCCCGGCGAGCCCAGGGCGGACTCGGCCAGACGCCGCGACGGCAAGATGCACATCCTGAACACGACCCCGAACAGCGACCTGGCCAACGAGCTGCTCGGCCAGGCCTTCAAGGCCCCACAGGACATAAGGCCGTATCGGATCGGGATCGCCAGCCACGCCTACGCCGACACCTGGGCGCACCAGAACTACGTGGGCATCGACGACAGCTTCAACGGCGACATCCTGAACCCCATCCCCAACGTGGGCCACGCCGAGGACCTGCAGCACCCCGACTGGATCGGCCACCGCTGGGAGGACGACCGGCTCGTGGAAAGCGACATCAACAACAACACCCGGTTCATCCAGGCGGCCAAGGCCCTCTTTGAACACTTTGCCGGGCACCTGAACTCCAAGGCCCGCTGGGAGGACCTGGAAGAGGACATGATCTCGGTCATGGGCCGCGCCAAGCGGGGGGCCTTCAACCAGGGCCAAGACGAGCGGATGCGCAGGTACGCCGAGCTGGCCCCCTGGCTGCCCGAGTACGACGAGGAGGAGTGGATAAACCAGGCCATGGACTGGGAGGTCCGGGGCGGGAAGGACACCCAGGGCGGGCTCACCCTGTTCGAGGACAAGTTCAGCTGGAAGGAGGGATCAAATCCGCAGGACACGCACTGGTTCCGGTTCCAGGAGGCAGTCAAGGAGCATCAGGCCTACGCCCTGCTGCCGGTCAACGAGCTCTGCGCCTGGATGGGCCTGGACATCACCAGCCTCTGAGGGATCGGCATTCAAGGCCGAAGGCCGGCTCACTCGGCCTCCAGCACCCGCTTGGCCACGCGCTCGTAGTGCCGGCCGCAGATCGCCAGCTCCACGGCCACGGCAAAGGCCTTGCGCTTGGTCATCGCGGTCTTGAGCATGAGCTTCCAGTAGGCGAAACGGGCCCCGGACAGCACCCCGATGCCCCACAGGCTCTTCAAAAAGACCTTGACCTCGCCCTTGAGGACCCTGCCCCTGGCCGTGGGGTTGTAGCTGGCGAGCAGGGTGTTGATCCGCTTGTAGTAGTGCTTCGGCGAGTAGATCGTGGCCAGGATGTGCTTGTAGCCCTCGCGGAGCATGTCCCGGCCCATGACCGGGACGAAGTTCGTGCTGCCGTCGGTGTTGTCCCCGCTGGACTCGCCCAGGAGGCGGTTCTCGGCCTGGAGCCGGTGCCAGAGCCTGGTCTTGGGAACGGCGTTCAGGACCCCGACCATGGCGGAGACCACCCCGATCTCCTGGATGAACCGGATCTGGCGCTCGAAGATGGTCTCGGTGTCCGAGTCGAAGCCCACGATGAACCCGCCCATGACCTGCATGCCGTTCTGGTGGATGACCTGCACGGCCTTGGCGAAATCCACGGTCACGTTTTGGACCTTGCCGCACTCCTTGAGGCTGTCCAGCGAAGGGGTCTCGATGCCGATGAACACCTTGTGGAAGTTGGCCGCGCTCATCATGCTCATGAGCTCGTTGTCCAGGGCCAAATTGATGCTCGCCTCGGTCATGAGCTTGTAGGGGAAGCCGTGCTCCGCTTGCCAGGCGATGAGCAGGGGCAAGAGCTTCTTCACCTGGGCCTTGTTGCCGATGAAATTGTCGTCGACTACAAAGACCGCGCCCCGCCAGCCGGCGTCGTAGAGGTGCTGGAACTCGCGGATCATCTGTTCGGGCGTCTTGACCCGGGGGATCCTGCCGTTCATGACCACGATGTCGCAGAATTCGCAGTCATAGGGGCAGCCCCGTGAATATTGCACGGACATGGACACGTAGTCCTTGAAGTCGATCAGGCCCCAGAGCGGCAGCGGGGTGGCGGTGATGTCCGGCCGTTCCGCCGAGGAGTAAACGGGCTTGGGGTCGCCCCGGCGCAGGTCCTCGATGAAGATGGGCAGCGTGCTTTCGGCCTCGTTGAGCACGAAATGATCCACGCCCTCGAACCGCTCGTGCTGGGCGCTGAAGGCCGGGCCGCCGGCCACGACGCGTTTGCCCAGGGCCTTGGCCCGTTGGATGACCTCCCGGGCGCTCTTCTCCTGCACGAGCATGGCGCTGATCAGGACCAGGTCCGCCCAGGCGAGGTCCGCGTCGAGCAAGTCCGAGACGTTGACGTCCACGAGCCGCTTGTTCCAGTCCGCGGGCAGCATGGCCGCCACGGTGAGCAGGCCGAGCGGCGGGAAGGCCGCCTTTTTGGAAATAAAGGGCAGGACGTGCTTGAAGCTCCAGAACGTATCCGGATATGCGGGATAGACGAGAAGCGTGTTCATCACATTATTAAACTTGAGCAGCAATATAATCCATTCACCACCGATGCGCAATAAAAATACGTTGCCAAGGTCTTAAAAGACCAAAAATCCACGCCGGACTGCCACCAGGAGAAGCGTTGCGATATTGAGGCCTTGCCGCTTTTGTCGGCGCGCCACCTCTGAGGGCCTCCCGCGGCCTGTTTTTGACATCTTTGCGCATGACCCGGCCCGGCTGCGCCCATTGCCCTGGCCCGCGCCGCTTTGACATTTTTGGCACCTTTTTACTTTATTGTTAAAATTGATACTGGTAAAAATATTTTCTTATTCTCTTATTACATTTTTGTAGCCAAACGCTTTACATCGTGCTAGGGCGGTGGCAACTAAACCCGTTTTTTGGAAATTCGGAGGTCTTTTCATGAACGCCGCTGACACCGCTTTTATTCTCCTGTGCGCGGCCCTGGTCATGTTCATGACCGCGCCGGGCCTCGCCCTGTTCTATGCCGGTCTCGTGCGCAGTAAAAACGTGCTCGGGACCATGATGCAGAGCTTCGTCATGCTCGGCGTGGCCAGCATCACCTGGGCCGTGATCGGCTACAGCCTGTCCTTCGGCCCGGACATCGCAGGCCTCATCGGCGGGCTGGACTTCGCCTTTCTCAAGGGCGTGGGCATGGACACCGTCAACAGCCCGGCCGGCAACCTGCCCCACCTGCTGTTCATGATCTTCCAGTGCATGTTCGCGGTGATCACCCCGGCCCTGATCACCGGCGCGTTCGCCGAACGCATGAAGTTCAGCGCCTTTCTGCTCTTCTCCTGTCTCTGGATCATTGTGGTCTACGCCCCCATGTGCCACTGGGTCTGGGGCGGCGGCTGGATGGCCAAGATGGGCGCGCTCGACTTCGCGGGCGGCGCGGTGGTCCACATGAGCTCCGGCGCCGCGGCCCTGGCCGCCTGCTTGGCCCTGGGCAAGCGCAGGGGCTACGGCAAGGACCCGTTCATCCCCCACAACCTGCCCATGTGCATCCTGGGCGCGGCCATACTCTGGTTCGGCTGGTTCGGCTTCAACGCGGGCAGCGCCCTGGCCGCCAATGGCCTGGCCGCCAACGCCTTCGTGACCACCCACATGGCCACGGCGGCCGCGGTGCTGGGCTGGCTGCTGGTCGAGAAGATGCACGCCGGCAGGCCCACCACCCTGGGCGCGGCCTCGGGCGCCGTGGCCGGCCTGGTGGCCATCACCCCGGCCGCCGGTTTCGTCACCCCCATGGCGGCCATGGCCATCGGTCTGCTGGGCGGCATGATCTGCTACGGCGGCGTGCTGCTCAAGGGAAAGCTGGGCTACGACGACTCCCTGGACGTGGTCGGCATTCACGGACTGGGCGGGACCTGGGGCGCGCTGGCCACCGGCATATTCGCCAGCCTGGGCGCCAAGGGCCTGTTCACCGGGAATCCCGGCCAGGTCTGGATCCAGTTCGTCTCCGTCATCGCCACCTGGGCCTTCTGCTTTATCGCCAGCTACGTCTTGTTTAAGATCGTCGACAACGTGGTCGGGCTGCGCGTCTCCCAAGAGGACGAGACCAGGGGCCTCGACCTCTCACAGCACAGCGAAACCGGTTACCAGTGGTAATCGCGGACTCCAAGGGAGCCAGGCATGAAAAAGGTTGAGATCATCGTCAGGCCTTTCAAGCTCGACGAGGTGAAGAGCGCGCTGAGCGCGATCGGCGTCAAGGGCATGACCGCCTCCGAGGTCAAGGGCTTCGGCCGCCAGGGCGGGCACAAGGAGGTCTACCGGGGCGCCGAGTACCAGGTCGATTTCCTGCCCAAGGTCAAGATCGAGGTCGTGGTCGAGGACGACCTCGTGCCCGAGGTCGTGGACACGGCCAGGAAGACCGCCGCTACCGGCCAGGTGGGCGACGGCAAGATATTCGTCATCCCGGTGGACGAGGTCGTGCGCATCCGGACCGGCGAGACCGGCGAGCAGGCCGTGTAGACCATGGACCCGCAGCCCGGCTCGGCGGCGCGGCTGAAGCGGGACAGGGACGGACTCTTCGCGGCCGCGGCCAAGGACGTTCAGGTCCTGGAGTCACTCCCCGGGCGCAACGCGGCCATTGCCGACGCCTACTTCGCCGCCCGGCTGGAGGAGGTCGCGCCGCCCGGCTCCCCGCTCCGGGCGCTCCCCTTCTGCGTCATGGCCCTGGGCGGCTACGGCCGCGGGGAGCTGAGCCCGGCCTCGGACCTGGACGTGCTCGTCCTGTTCGCCTCAAGCGTCCCAAAGCAGGCCGGCGAGCTCGCCCGCGAGCTGTTCCATCCCCTCTGGGACCTGGGCCTGGACCTCGGCCACGGCGTGCGGGACCAAACGCAGTGCCTGGGCCTGGCCAAGGAGGACCACCAGGTCTTCGCCTCCCTGCTCGAGGCCCGCTTCCTGGCCGGGGAGCGCTCGGTCTTCAACGGCTTTTCCGAGCGGTTCGCGGTCCTGGCCCCGGACTGCGGGCCGGAGTTCATCCGCCGGATCGCCGCGGACACGGCCGAGCAGGACCAAACCCCGAACCACGACGCGGCGCTGCTCGAACCGGACCTCAAGAACGACTCCGGCGGGCTCAGGGACTGCCAGCGCATCCGCTGGCTCCTGCGGCCCTGGCAGCCCGGCCAGGACCGCGACCCGGCCTTTTCGGACCAGGACCTGGAGGACCTGGAAGCGGCCAGGCGCCTTCTGCTCAGGGCCAGAACCGGATTGCAGCTCATCACCCGGCGCAGGCAGGACCGGCTGCATCTCGACCTCCAGCCGGACATCGCCCGCTCCCTGGGCTACCGGGAGAACGACAGGGCCCTGGCCGCCGAGCGCTTCCTGTCCGACCTGCACCGGGCCATGACCCGCATCAGGGCCATGCGCAGGGCGGCCCTGCACAGCGTCCGGCCCCTGAGCCTCCCTGACGGCCTCAACCTTCCGGCCTCCATTGCCTTCGGCCCGCAGGGCTTGCGCTTTGCCGACGACCGGCCCCTGGACCAGGCCGTGGCCGCGGACATGTTCAGGGCCCTGGTCGAGACCGGCCTTCCCCTGGCCTGGGAGGCGCGCAAGGCCGTGGAGGCCTTTGCCGCGGAAGGAACCGATTTTCCCGCGAGCAGACAGACCCTTGATCTCTTCGAGACCGTGCTGACCGCGCCCCAGGGCCGCGCCGCGGCCGCGGCCATGCTGGAGACCGGGCTCATCGGGGCCGTGTTCCCGGAGTTCGGGGCGGTCCAAGACCTGGTCCAGTTCGACGCCTACCACCTCCACCCCCTCGGCCGGCACACCATCGAGGCCGTGCGCGGCCTGGTCGGGTTCGCGGACCCCGCCTCCGAGTTCCACGACATCCTCGGCCGCGTGAAGCAGGCCGGCCGTTTCCAGGTCCTGTTCTGGGCCGTCCTGTTCCATGACATCGCCAAGCACGGCCCGGACCACGCCCGAAAGGGCGCGGAGCTGGCCGGCGGCGTCCTGCGCCGCTTCGGCATGGACGAGGCGGCGGTCGCGGAGACGAGCCTGCTCATCGAGCGTCACCTGCTCATTCCGGCCAGCGCGTCACGCATCGACCTGGGGAGCGAAACCGAGGTCAGCCGCCTGGCCGAGACCATTGCCACGGCCCAGCGCCTGGACATGCTCGAGCTCCTGAGCGTGGCCGACGCGCGGGCCACCGGACCCAAGGCCTGGAACTCCTGGACCAGGGGGCTGATCCGCGAGCTGTGCGCCAAGCTGCGCAAGCTGCTGACCGAGGGGCCGCTGGCCCAGCCCCACGCCGCGCACCAGCTGCTCACGGCCAGGGACCGGGTCCGGGCCAAGGCCCGGGGGGTCCTGGACAGCGCGTTCGTCGAGAGGCGTCTGGACACCATGCCCCAGCGCTACCTGCTCTCGCGGCCGGCCGTGGACGTGGTCAAGGACCTGGCGCTCATCAAACGCATGGAGCAGGCCCTGGAAAAGGAGCGCGTCCGCCGTCCGGGCAAGCGGGGCGGACAGGGTCTCACGGCCATTGAAATGCGACTGCTGGAGACCATGGGCTGCAGGCAGGTCACGCTGGCCGCGCCGAACCAGCCTGGCCTGTTCGCGGCCGCGGCCGGGGCGCTCAGCCTGCAGGGCATGGACGTGCACGCCGCCGAGCTGTTCACCTTCACCGACGACACGGTGCTCGACATCTTCACGGTCTCCGCCCCGCCCGACATCCTTTACTCCGAGGAGACCTTCGCCCGGGTCGGACGCAGCGTGCACTACGCCTTGAACGGCAAGCTGGCCCTGGGATACCGCCTAGAAAAACTGCGCTCCTCCCCGCTGGTGCGCCGCCGCAAGTCCCCCGGGCCTCCGCCGGAGGTGGAGATCGACAACACGGGCAGCGACTTCCACACGATCCTGACCGTTCGGGCGGACGACCGAATCGGCCTGCTCTACGACATCGCCCACACCCTGGCCACGATGTTCGTGCAGGTCCACCTGGCCAAGATCGGCACGCACCTGGACCGCATCGAGGACACCTTCCACGTCCGCACCGACCTGGGGGAGAAGGTGACCGACCGGGAGCAGATCCGCGAGCTCAAGGCCGCCCTGACCCACGCCCTGGCCTCAAGGTCCTGAGGACGGGGCCTGAAAAAACGACCGGGGCCGGGACAAAAGTCCCGGCCCCGTTGATATTCTTGGTGGGCAATAGGTGATTCGAACACCTGGCCTTTGGCTCCGGAGGCCAACGCTCTATCCAACTGAGCTAATTGCCCGCAAGGTGAACTCAGGTATACGCCGAACCCCGCCCTGTCAAGGCCCGCGCCCCTGACCGGCTTAGACCAGAACTCCTCCCGGCTTGTCAATGCTCGCGGCCCTGGTGTATGTTTACAACATGAGCCGCAAACGAATACTCCTGGCCGTGACCGGGGCCAGCGGCATGGCCTACGCCCTGGCCCTGGCCGAAAACCTGGGCAGGCGCGAGGACGTGGACCTGCACCTGATCGTGTCCAGGGCGGCCGAGCAGGTCCTGGCCATAGAGACCGGACTCGGGCCCGAGGATTTGGCCCGCCTGGCCCGCTCCACCTACGCCGAGGACGACCTGGCCGCGCCCCCGGCCAGCGGCTCCTGGCCGCTTCAGGCCATGGTCGTCTGCCCGTGCACCATGGCCAGCCTGGCGGCCATAGCCCGGGGCCTGGGCGCCAACCTCATCCACCGCGCCGCGGACGTCTGCCTCAAGGAGCGCCGCAGGCTGGTGCTCGTGCCCAGGGAGACCCCGCTCAGCGCCGTGCACCTGGAGAACATGCTCGCGGCCCACAGGGCCGGCGCGGTGATCCTGCCCGCCTGCCCCGGGTTCTACCACCGGCCAGCGAACCTCGACGACCTGGCCGCGCACCTGACCGGCAGGATACTGGACCAACTGGACATCCCCCACGCGCTCTTCCCGCGCTGGGGCGAGCCGCAGGAGGTTTGACATGGAGCTCACCTGGTACGGCCACTCCAACTTCAAGCTGGCGGCCGGCGGAAAGACCGTGCTCGTCGACCCGTTCTTCGAGGGCAATCCCACGGCCCCGATAAAGGCCTCCCAGGTCGGCCAGGTGGACGCGGTCTGCGTGACCCACGACCACGCCGACCACGTGGGCCAGGCCGTGGAGATATGCAAGGCCCAGGGCGCCAAGCTGGTCGGCGTGTTCGACACCGTGAACCAGCTGATGTCCAAGGGCCTGCCCCAGAAGCTCGGCCTGGGCATGAACGTGGGCGGGACGATCGAGATCGACGGGCTCAAGGTCAAGATGGTCCAGGCCATGCACTCCACGGCCTCGGGCGTGGCCACGGGCTACATCCTGACCTTTCCGGACGGGTTCTGCGCCTACCACGCCGGGGACACCGGGCTTTTTTCGAGCATGGAGCTGTTCGGAAAGTTCCACGACATCGACCTGGCCCTTCTGCCCATCGGCGGCTGGTTCACCATGGACCCCAAGCAGGCGGCCTACGCCTGCAAGCTCCTGGGCTGCCGCATGGTCGCGGCCATGCACTGGGGCACCTTCCCGATCCTGGAGCAGAACACGGACTCGTTCCGGGACTTTCTGGAGAACCTGGCCCCGGACACCCGGCTGGTGACCCTGGAGCCGGGCCGGAGCGTGAAGCTCAAGTGATCGCCCCGGGCCCTGCGCGCCGGGGTCCGGACCGCCGGGGTCCGGACCGCCGGGGTCCGGACCCGGCCTGAAGGCGAAAATCCATGGCCAGGAAAGCGAAAAAACCGCCCGCTCCCGCCGACACCGGCGCATGGCTGGCCCCGACCCTGGTCTGCGCCTGTCTCGCCGGGCTGGCCGGGCTCCTGTACCTCAAGACCCTGGGCCACGGCTTCGTGTACTTCGACGACAACGTGTTCGTGTTCGAAAACCCGGCCGTCTGCCGGGGCCTTTGCTGGGCGAACGTCAAATGGGCCTTCTCGAACCTCGGGCAGCAGGCCTACTGGCAGCCCCTGACCTGGCTCTCGCTCATGCTCGACAGCACGCTCCACTCCCTCGACCCAATGGGCTTCCACCTCACCAACCTCGTCCTGCACGCCCTGAACACCGGCCTGCTTTTCCTGTTCTTCTTCAGGGCCACGCGCAGGCTCTGGCCGAGCGCGTTCATCGCCGCCCTGTTCGCCGCGCACCCCATGCACGTGGAGTCCGTGGCCTGGATCACCGAGCGCAAGGACGTGTTGAGCGCCCTGTTCTGGATGCTCGGGCTGCACGCCTACCTGGGATACGCCAGGCGGCCGGGCCCGGCCGCATACGGCCTGGTGCTCGCGGCCATGATCCTGGGCCTGATGGCCAAGCCCATGCTGGCCACCCTGCCCTGCATATTCCTGCTCCTGGACTACTGGCCCCTGGCCAGGTTCCGGTTCGCAGGCCCGACGCGCGGACCCGGCGCGTCCCCCCTAGCCGCGCCCACATCCAGGCTGATCCTGGAGAAGCTGCCCCTGCTCGCCCTGTCCGCGGCCTCCATAATCATGACCATCGTCTCCCACCCCGGGTCCGGGATCACGGGCTCGGCCCCGCTCTCCCTCAGGCTGGCCAACGCGCTGATCTCCTATCCCATATATATGGGAAAGCTCGTCTGGCCCTCGAACTTGGCCGCGCACCACCCGTTCCCGGACTCGATCGCGGCCTGGAAGGCCGCGGCCGCCCTGGCCCTGCTCCTCGCGGCAACGGCCGGGGCCGCGTGGCTCGGCCGCAGGCGCGGCTGGGCCCTGACCGGCTGGCTGTGGTTCGTCATCGCCCTGACCCCGACGCTCAAGCTCAACCAGTTCGGGCTCTGGTACTCCACGGCCGACCGCTTCGCGTACCTGCCCTACATCGGGCTGTACCTCGCGGCCGCGTTCGCCGCAGCGGACCTGCTCGCAGCCAGGCTTTCCCGGCGCGTCCTGGCCGCGGCGGCCGTCGGGGCGATCCTGGCTCTGGGCCTGCGCGCCTTCATCCAGCTCGATTCCTGGCGCGACACCGAGGCCCTCTACGCCCGGATACTTGAAATCCACCCCAAGGACGCCTTCGCGCTCAACAACTACGGAAACGCCCTGCGCGCCCAGGGCAGGACCAATGAGGCGGCCAAGATGTTCGAGGCCGCGGCGCGCAACCGGCCCGGGTACGCCCTGGCCCTGTACAACCTGGGCCTGGCCCTCCAGGACCTGGGCCGGACCGGGGAGGCCGAGGCGGCCTACGGCCGGGCCCTGGACATCCAGCCGGACAACTCGGACCTCCACAACAACCTGGGCGTGCTGCTCATGCAAAAAGGCGAGACCGAACGCGCCCGGGCCCATTTCCTGAAGGCCCAAGCGCTGAACCCGAAGGACCCCAAGGCGTTCAACAACCACGGGCTGCTGTTCATGAACGAGAACGAGCCGGAAAAAGCCCTGGAGCTCTTTGCCCGGGCCTCGGCCATGGAGCCCAAGAGCGCGGCCAGGACGACCAACCTGGCCGCGGCCCTGGCCCGGCTCGGCCGGACCGGCGAGGCCTGCGCGGCCCTTCAGGCGGCGCTAAAGATCGACCCGGACTACTCCCCGGCCGGACGCATGCTCTACCTGATCCGCTGCCCCTGAGCCGCGTCCCTTACAGGGCGTCCCTTACAGGGCGTCCCT
>JAFGBU010000006.1 GCA_016932995.1 Desulfovibrionaceae bacterium | reverse complement strand
AGAATGTTGAAAAAGTCCGTCCTGGACTTTTTCAACTCGATTTGGCGAAAGCGCGGTTTCGCCAACTCTCCGGAATCATTGGAAGCCGATGATTCCGGGCGCGCCGTCCTGGCGCGCGGAGGTTGTCTGTCAACAACCTCTTAGCCGGGTTTGTTCCTCGGGCGCCTGGCGGTCGAGTACTTTCTCACGTCGATGCCGTACTTCTTCACCTTGTAGTTGACGATCCGGTAGGACACGCGCAGGTCCCGGGCGGTCTGGAGCATGTTGCCCCGGGTCTTTTTCAGGGAGTCGACCAGTATCTCCTGCTCGAACTTGGCCACGGCCTCGCCGAAGGGCAGGCAGGAGTCGGTGGCCGAGCTCTCCGCGGACTGGAGCGTGGGCGGCAGGTGGTAGGTGCGGATGACCTCCTCGTCGCAGACCAGCACGGCCCGCTCCACGCAGTTTCTGAGCTCGCGCACGTTGCCCGGCCAGTGGTACATGGTCAGCAGGTCGATGGCCGGGGTGGAGATGCGCTTGATCTTCTTGCCGTACTCGGTCGAGAACTCCTCCAGGAAGTGCTCGGCCAGGGGCAGGATGTCCGCCCTCCTCTCGCGCAGGGCCGGGATGAAGACCGGAAAGACGTTGATCCGGTAGTAGAGGTCCTGGCGGAACGCGCCGCTCTTCAGGAGCTCCTCCAGCTGGCGGTGGGTGGCGCAGATCAGGCGCACGTCCACGCTGAGCGTCCTCTCGCCGCCCACGCGCTGTATCTCCTTCTCCTGTATGGCCCGCAGGACCTTGGCCTGGGCGTCCAGGGAGAGCTCGCCGATCTCGTCCAAAAACAGGCTGCCCTTGTCCGCGACCTCGAACAGGCCGCGCTTGTTCTGCACCGCGCCGGTGAAGGCGCCCTTTTCATGGCCGAAGAGCTCGGACTCGACCAGGTCCGCGGGCAGGGCCGCGCAGTTCAGCCGGACCAAAGGCATGTCCTTGCGCGGGCTGGCCGCGTGGATGGCCTCGGCCAGGAGCTCCTTGCCCGTGCCGGACTCGCCGCGCAAGAGCACCGTGGCCCGGCTGGGCGCGACCTGCCTGGCCTGCCTCAGGACCAGGCGCATGCTCTTGCTCGCGGCCACGAAGTTCGGCGGGGGCGGGGCGTCCTGGGCCGGGCCGGCCGCGCCCTGGGCCGCAAGCCGTTTTTGCAGGGCCATCTCCTCCTGGAGCCTGGCCGCGTGGTTGGAGATGAGCGAGGCCACGACCTCCAGAAAGCGCATGTGCCCGGAGAGCTCGTCAGCGGGCACGGCCGGCAGGTCCACGCTGAGCGCGCCCAGGACCTCTCCGGGCTCCTCGCCCCGGGCCGGGATGGGGATGCAGATGAAGGCCAGGCTGTGGAGCTCCTTGTCCGAGCGGCCGAAGGCCTTGTTCAGGAACTCCTTGTGCTCGGACATGCGCGGCACGACCACCGGCCTGCCGGACTCGAAGACCTGGCCGACCACGCCCTTGCCCGGGGTGTAGCTGACCTGGGCGGCCTTGGCCTGGCCGTGGGTCAGGGAGAGCTTCAGCTCCCCGGTGTCCGGGTCCATGATCGCCAGGAAGGCCCGCACGTAGCCCATGTCTTTGGCAATGGTCTTGAGCAGCGCGCCCAGGGCCTGCTCAAGGGGCTTGTGGGGGGCGAGCTCCGCGAGCACCGCCTTGACGGTCTCCAGGCAGGCCGCGCAGGGCCCTTGGGCTGTTTTTTCGGGCATGGACCTTCCCGGCCTCAGGCGGCCACGGCCTTGGCCCCGATCTCGAGGGCCCTTACGTTGATTTCGACCAGCCTGGGCCTCATGTTCTTCTCGATGGTCCGCTTCAGGGCCTCGGGGCCGAAGGGCAGGACGTCCAGGGCCAGGAGCGCGCCGAGCAGGGCGATGTTGCCGCTCTGGACCGCCCCGGCCTCGGCGCCCATGGCCTGGCAGGGCAGAAACCAGGACCTGGCCGCGCACTCGGCGACCTTGGCCTTGATGGTCGCCAGGTCCGGGCAGGACTCCTTGCCCGAGGCCACGGAAAGCGGGCGGATGAACTCGTCGCTGGACAGGGCCAGGCCGCCGGGCTTGAGGTAGGGCAGGGCGCGCAGGGTCTCCAGGGGCTCGAAGCCCAGAAGGATGTCGGCCTCGCCGGGCCCTATCTTGGGGCTCTTGAGCCCGATGAGGATGGTGGACTCGACCACCCCGCCCCTCTGGGCCATGCCGTGGATCTCGCCCGAGGTGACCTCCAGGCCCTGGTCCGCGGCGGCCTGGGCCAGCAGGCTGGTGGCGGTCAGGGTCCCCTGGCCGCCGACCCCGGTCATGAAGATGCGCAGGGCGTGTCTGTTGCTCATGCGGCTACCTCTTGCGGGCCTTGATGTGTTCGCAGATCTGCACGCAGAGCATGCAGCCCGTGCACTGCTGGGCGTTTATCTCGGCCCGGCCGTCCTCGCGCCTGTAGATGGCCGGGCAGGCCAGCTCGTTCAGGCACCGGCCCCGGCCCTCGCAGGCCTCGGTCACGTAGGCCGTGGTCTTGGGCCTTGCGCCCAGGGTCTGCCTGGCGAACAGGGGGCAGGGCTCGCGGGCCACCAGGACCCGGACCCCGGGCAGGTCCCTGAGTCGTTCAAAGGCCTCCACGGTCTTTTGGTGCTTGAGGGGGTTGACGGTCAGCACGTGCTCTACCCCGCAGCCCCGGCACACGGCCTCGATGTCCACCCGGTGCGGGTTGTCGGCCAGGGCGGTCTTTTCAACGCCCGGGTTCGGCTGGTGCCCGGTCATGGCCGTGGTGCCGTTGTCCATGACCACCACCAGCAGGTCGTGGCCGTTGAACACCGCGTTGACCAGGCCGGTCAGCCCGGAGTGGAAGAAGGTCGAGTCGCCGATAAAGGCCACTACGGTCTGGCCCGCGGCCTTGGCCGCGCCGGACCCGGCCGAGATGGACGAGCCCATGCAGAGCAGGAAGTCCGCGGCCCTCAAGGGCGGCAGGATGCCCAGGGTGTAGCAGCCGATGTCCGAGGAGTACACGGCCCGGTCGCCGAAGACCTTTCTGGCCGCGAAGTAGGTGGCCCGGTGCGGGCATCCGGCGCAGAGGTTGGGCGGCCTGGTGGGCAGGCCGGGCTCCTGGTTGCAGAGCCTCTTCTTGGGCCCGGTCTCGCCCAGGACCGAGCACAGGGCGTTCTCGACCAGGGCCACGGTGTATTCGCCGTTCCGGGGCAGAAAGCCGCTCTTGCCCACGACCCCCAGCTGAAGACCCTTTTCCTGGATCAGGACGCGCAGGTCGTTTTCAAGCACCGGTTCGAGCTCCTCCAGGACCAGGAGCGTGCCCAGGCCCTTGAGGAACTCCAGGGCCAGGGCCCTGGGCAGGGGGTGGCTGAAGCCCAGCTCCAGGACCTTGAACCCGTCCCTGACCCCGAGCTCGTCCAGGGCGTCGGACAGATAGGCCCGGCACACGCCCGAGGCCGCGACGCCCAGGCGGCCGTGTCCGGACAGGGAGTTGAATTTCGAGGCCTCGGCCTCGGAGCGCAGTCTTTCCAGGGTCTGCAGGAGCCTGGCGTGCATGGGCCGGGCAAAGGCCGGCACGGGCACGTATCTGGCCGGGTCCTTGACAAGGCCCTTGGCCGGCGGGAGCTCCTCCAGCGGCCCGAAGACCACCGGGCCGCGCAGGTGGTTGATCCGGGTGGTGGTGCGCAGGAGCACGGGCGCGCCCAGGCGCCTGGACATGAGCAGGGCCTCCCGGGTCATGTCCTTGGCCTCCTGGGCCGTGGACGGCTCCAGGCAGGGCAGCCCGGCGAGCCTGGCGTAGTAGCGGTTGTCCTGCTCGTTCTGGCTCGAGTGGCAGCCCGGGTCGTCGGCGGACAGGACCACCAGCCCGCCCGGCGTGCCGGTGTAGCACAGGGTCATGAGCGGGTCAGCGGCCACGTTCAGGCCCACGTGCTTCATGGTGGTCAGGGCCAGGGCCCCGGCCAGGGACGCGCCCCCGGCCACCTCCAGGGCGACCTTCTCGTTGGTCGAGTACTCGAAGTGGAACCCGCCATCGGCCGCGATGCGGTAGAAGTTGTCCGGGACCTCGGAGGACGGCGTGCCCGGGTAGCAGGTGACCACCTGGACCCCGGCCTCGATCGCGCCGCGGACTATGGCCTCGTTGCCGAGCAGGAGATGTCTTTCCCCGGCCGCGCCGAAGAGCAGGGCGTGGGCCATGATCGCTACTCCTTTGCGCCCGGCCCGGGGTCCTTGCGCGCGGCCTTGAGCTGCTCGACCTTGAACTCCAAGAACTGCTTGCCCGGGGAGTTGTCCAGCCCGGCCAGCTCCTCGTAGGCCGAGATGGCCGCGTCCAGGTCCCCGGCCTCCTCGGCCGCGGCCGCCAGCTGTCTGTAGACCGGCATGCGGTAGGGCTCGGGCGCGCTCCTGGACAGGTCCGAGAGTATGCCCAGGGCCTCGCCCGGCCGGCCGGACAGGGACAGGCACTTGGCCCGGCCGAGCCCGGCCAGGACGACCACGTCCCTGTCCGGGCCCGCGGACAATTGCTTCCAGAACCCGGCCGCCTTGGCGTAGTCCTTCTGGCCCATGCACTCCCCGGCCAGCTCGAAGAGCACGCCGGTCTTGAGCTCGTCCGGGGCCTGGGGCAGGAACTTCTCCAGGCGCTCTATGCGCTCCTGGCCCGAGTACTTGACCAGGATGGCCCCCAGGTCCTCGTTGGCCCTGGCCAGGGCCCTGGACTGGTAGGCTTTGAACCCGGCCACTGCGGCCGCGGCCAGGACCACGCCCAGGGCGGCGAAGATGATCGGCCGCAGGTTGTGGATCAGCCAGCGCAGGGCCGGCGGGGCGCCCTCGGAGAGCCGGTCCTCCAGCCAGGACAGGTCCAGCCGGGATTTCTTGTGCTCTTCAGCCATGATGTCAGCCGTCCTTCGGTTGAATGCCCCGGTCCGGTCCGGGACTATGTTTGTAGCCAATAATGTAAAAAAGTCAAAGGTCGTCCACGGACGGCCGGGCCGTGCTGCGCGCCCGCGGCCGGAGTGAATAAACGAAATTGGAAAAAAGGGCAATCCGGCGCGGCCACAAGGGCCGCGTTGACTTTTCCGGACCCCTGAGGTTAGCCATAGCGATTGACCGGGTCCCTCGGGCCCTGGCCTGTGGCCCGGCCGAAAGCATAATGGAGGACAGGCATGGATATCAAGGCTCAGATGCTGGCCATTGGCAAGAGGGCCAGGCAGGCGGCCAGGTCCCTGGCCGCGGCCGACGGCCGGGCCAAGGAGCGGGCCTTGAGCGCCCTGGCCGGGCTGCTCGGGTCCGAGGCCGAGGCGGTCTACGCGGCCAACCGGAGGGACATCGAGGCGGCCGAGGCCGCCGGCCTGGACAAGGCCAGGCTGCAACGGCTGACCATAACCCCCAAGGTGCTCGAGGCCATGGCCCGGGGCTGCCTGGAGGTGGCCGCCATGCCCGACCCGGTGGGCGAGATCGAGTCCATGACCAAGCGGCCCAACGGCATGCTCGTGGGCCGCATGCGCGTGCCCCTGGGCGTGGTGGCCATGATCTACGAGTCCAGGCCGAACGCCACCGTGGACGCGGGCATCCTGTGCCTCAAGGCCGGAAACGCGGCCATCCTGCGCGGCGGGTCCGAGGCCTTTCAGTCCAACGCCGCCCTGGTCGGGCTCATGCACCGGGCCCTGGAAGAGGCCGGATTGCCCAAGGACGCGGTCCAGGCCCCGCCGACCACGGACCGCGAGGCGGTGAGCGCCCTGCTCAAGCTCTCGGAGTACGTGGACCTGGTCATCCCCAGGGGCGGCGAGGGCCTGATCCGGGCCGTGGTCGAGCAGGCCGCCATGCCCGTGCTCAAGCACTTCAAGGGCGTGTGTCACATCTTCGCCGACGCCTCCTGCGACCAGGACCGGGCCCTGGTCATCGTCGAGAACGCCAAGATGCAGTACCCGAGCGGCTGCAACGCCGTGGAGTGCCTCCTGGTCCACGAGGCCGCGGCCGAGGGCCTTTTGCCCAGGCTGGCCCGGAGCCTGGGGCCCAAGGGCGTGCGCTTCAGGGCCTGCCCGAGGTCCCTGCCCCTGTTGGGCGAGTTCGCGGACCCGGCCTCGGACAGGGACTGGGGCTTCGAGTTCCTGGACCTGATCCTGGCCGTTCGGGTGGTCAGGGACCTGGACGAGGCCCTGGAGTTCATCGCCGCGCACGGCTCGAACCACACCGAGGCCATCCTGACCGAGAACTACGACCACGCCATGCGCTTTCTGCGCGAGGTGGACGCCTCGCTGGTCGTGGCCAACGCCACCACGCGCTTCAACGACGGGGCCCAGCTCGGCCTGGGCGCGGAGATCGGCATCTCGACCTCCAAGCTGCACGCCTACGGGCCCATGGGCGTCAGGGAGCTGACCGGGGCCAAGTTCGTGCTCCTGGGCCAGGGCCAGGTCAGGGAGTAGCCGGGGGCGGGCGAGTTGAGGCGCGCGATCGGCATACTGGGCGGCAGCTTCAACCCCGTGCACCTGGGCCATGTGCGCGCCGCCATAGAGGTCCGCGAGCGCCTGGGCCTGGACCGGGTCGACCTGGTCCCGGCCGGGGTCCAGCCCATGAAGCCGGACCGGAACATGCTGCCCTTCGAGTTCCGCAGGGCCCTGCTCGAGGCGGCCGTTCACGGCGCGCCAGGCCTGGCGGTCAATCCCCTGGAGGGCCTGAGGCCGGGCCCCTCGTTCACCTGCGACACCCTGGACTGGTATCGCGCGGCCCATCCGGACCTGGAGCCCTACTTCATCCTGGGCGCGCCCAGCCTGCTCGACCTGCCGGCCTGGAAACGGGGCCCGGACCTGCCGGGCCTGGCCCATTTCGTGGCCCTGGCCAGGGCCGGGACCGGGGTCCCGGACATCGAGGCCCTGCTCGCCAGGCACTGGCCCGGGGCCGCGCGCCTGAGCGACGGCCGGGCCGAGGCCGCCTGGCGCCTCGGCTCCGGAAGGACGCTCTTCTACCTGGACATCCCCAGGATGGACGTGAGCTCGACCCTGGTCAGGGACAGGTGGCGGGCCAAAAAGAGCCTGTTCATGCTCCTGCCCCCGGGGGTTGAGCGCGGGCTCATGGCCGCGGAGGAGGTCTGCGCCGCGGCCTGGGGCCCGCGCGGCTAGGTCCTGGGCCCTGCGGCCTCAAGGGCCCGGGCGAGCCTCTTGAGCAGCTCTTTCGCCCCATCGAGGTCCGTGGTCCGGCCCCAGGACAGGCGCAGGGCCCCGGCCGCGTACTCGATCGGCGCGGCCATGGCCGCAAGCACCGGGGAGAGGACCGCGCCGCCCGAGTGGCAGGCCGCGCCCGCCGAGACCCCGACCTGGTCCAGGGCCAGGGCCTCGACCAGCCGGTCCGCGGCCAGGCCCTTGAAGCCCACGTTCAGGGTGTTGGGCAATTTGGCCGCGTCCCCGGACATGACCATGAACTCGCGGCCCAGGCCCTCGATGCCCTCCAGGAGGACCCGGCCTATGCGCCTCTGCCTGGCCATCTCCTGGTCCAGGTCCCTTGCGGCCAGCTCGCAGGCCGCGCCCAGGCCGACTATCTGGGCCACGTTCTCGGTGCCCGAGCGCAGGCCCCGTTCCTGGCCCCCGCCGCGCAAAAGCGGGGCCAGCGGCGTCCCGCGGCGCAGGTAGAGCGCGCCCACGCCCTTGGGCGCGTAGAGCTTGTGCCCGGCCAGGGTCAGCAGGTCCACCCCGAGCGCGTCCACGTCCACCGGTATCTTGCCGCAGGCCTGGGCCGCGTCGCTGTGGACCAGGGCCCCGGCCCGCCTCGCGGCCCGGGCGATCTCGGCCACGGGCTGGATCGCGCCGGTCTCGTTGTTGGCCAGCATGACCGAGACCAGCCTGGTTTCGGGTTTGATGAGCGCCTTTGCGGCCTCAAGCCCGACCACCCCTTGGTTGTCCACGGGCAGAATGTCCAGGTCGATGCCCTGGGCCTTCAGGTATCCGGCCGGTTCGAGCACCGAGGGGTGCTCCACGGCGGACACGGCCAGCCGCGCCGAGATTACGTCCTCGAAGGCCCCGTAGAGCGCGGTGCAGTTTGATTCCGTGGCGCAGGAGGTGAAGATCAGCTCCTCGGGGTCCGCGCCGATCAGCCCGGCCGTCTGGGCCCTGGCCCGGTCCACGGCCTCCCTGGCCCGCAGGCCCCACAGGTGGCCCGAGCCCGGGTTGCCGAAGCCGTCCCTGAGATAGGGCAGCATGGCCTCAAGGACCTCGGGCAGGACCGGGGTGGTGGCGTTGAAGTCGAAGTACAGCGGGCCCATGGCCAAAAGCTAGCACGGCCGGGGCCGGGTGTGAAGCCGGCGCCGCCCGCCCCGGCCCGCCTTCGGGCCGGGGCGAAGGGTTTTTTACTGGACGTCGGGCTGGTAGAGGAGGTCCTTGGACATGGAGTAGGTCCAGGGCTGGCCCTCGTTCTTCCAGGAGCCGCCGGTGCGCTTGCCGTGGGTCGGGCTGTCCTTGTCCTTGTCCTTGCCGCCCTCGAATCCGCCCATGACGTTGAACACCTTGGCCTCGTCAAAGCCGGCCTTGATGGCCTCGTTGCAGGCCTGGCAGCTGCGGTTGCCGCTGCGGCAGATCATGAGCAGGGTGTCGGTCTTGGGGTTGAAGCGCTTGAGCAGGTCCTGGCCGAAGTTCGGGTTGGGCGTCTCGGTGTAGCCCTTTTCGCCGAGCTTGTTGGACCAGAAGTTGATCGGGACGTTGTAGGCCCCCTCGGCATGGCCGACCAGCTGGTACTCGGGCCTGGTCCGGCAGTCCACGACAAAGGTGTGGGCCGGGTCCTTCATGACCATTTCCAGGGCCTGTTTCGGGGTCAGGTCCCCGCCCAGGTGCTCCTTGTTCGCCTTGTACTCGAAGGCGTACGCGGCGGCTGCGCACAGCAGCAGGGCGACGACCACGACCATGGCGGCGATGTGTTTCACGGACTTCATGCGATCCTCCTGTCGATTGAGCTGGTTGAGGTCACAAAAGCGGTCAGGGCTCGGCCCGTCCCGCTGGTTTCCCTGCGCTTTTTTGGAGTCTGGACGGGATCATCGCCTCGGGCACCACGACCTTGGCGTTGGCCGCGCCTTCCCCGGGGGCCAGGTCGCCGGTTTTCAGGAACAGCTCGGGGTGGCCGTGGCAGTCGTTGCAGGTCTTGTTCTGGGCCGTGACGCGCCTGATGTTGTGCGGGGTGTCGAGCTTCCAGGTCGGCAGGGCGTTGAAGTCGGCCAGGCCGTTCTTGGCGTAGAAGTCGAACAGCCCCGGGTTGGCCGGCGGATGGCGCAGGACCACGAACCTCTGGGGCCGGTCCTTGGTCGGCGCGGGGTTCAGGCCGATCTTGAAGCTGAACTCGGTCCTGGCGCACTTGAAAAAGGCCAGGCCCTTGTCGTCCGTGCCCGTGTGGCAGTCGTAGCAGCTCTTCTGGGCCTGGGAGTGGCAGACCTGGCAGGCCAATCGGCCCTTGTGCGCGTCGTGGGCCCTGTTCTGGCCCGCGCCGGGCGCGGCCTTGGGGTGGCAGTCCAGGCAGTCCGGCCTCTGGGGCAGCTCGAAGCGGGTCCTGACGCCCTGGGCCCGGGCGTGCATCTCCTTTGCGCCGTGGCAGTCCGCGCAGGACATCTCCCCGGGCTCGAAGTGCGCGTCGGGCTCGATCTTGTCCCAGGCCCCGGTGAAGTCGCCGTAGACCCGGCCGCCGTGGCAGCTCGCGCAGGTGACCTCCATGCTCGGCCTGGAGAACTTGTGCCCGGCCAGGAACCCGCCGTCCGCGTAGTCTGGCCTGCTCACGTGGCACTGGCCGCAGCTGGCGTGGCAGGCCCCGCAGTGCCTCTGGGCCGCGGCCAGGACCTTGTCCCGGGCCGGGTTGTTCGGGCCTATCCGGGCCTTAAGGGTCTTGGTGAACGGGGCCAGGGTGTAGTGCAGGCCTTCCGGGGCCGAGGCGGCGATGTCCTTGTGGCATTTGCCGCAGACCTCGGCCGCCCGGGTCCATGTCGGGTCCCTGACCAGGCCGTTGTGCGCGGTCCGCCAGTCCGGGTCCGCGGGGTTTCCGCCGTGGCAGTCCCGGCAGGCTATCTTGCCGTGCTCGGTCTCGAGGAACGCGGGCTTGACGTAGATCTTTTCGTAGGGCTCCAACTGAGCCAGCGGGCCCCCTCAGCCCTCGCCCGCGGTCTCCGCGGACTTCAGCTTGGGCCTGATCTTTTCCACCTCCCAGGTCAGCCGGATCAGGGGCTTGAGCTGGGTGTGGCACTGGACGCACTGGCTTTGGGCCGGGGCCGGCGACTCGGCCCGGAGCGGGGCGGCCGGGGCCAGGAGCGGAAGCGCCAGGGCCAACTCGAGCGCAACGATGATCTTGTTCGGCATGTCCTTCTCGCGGGTCGGCGTGCGCAGGGCCCTTGTCCGGCCCTTTGAAGCAATGGGGAGGGCCGATTTTTTTTAGCCTGATAACTATTAAGCAAAAGGTGTTGCGGGTGTCAATGCGCGCCCGGGCCCGGACCTGAAAAAAGGACCTCCTCGACCGCCTCCAGGACCATCTGCGGGGAGGTCGAGGACAGGCATCTGCGCTCGATCCGGCAGCGGCTTTTGCCGTGCAGGGAGCACGGCCGGCAGTCCAGGTCCTGCTCCAGGACCCGGTCGCGCGGCCCGGCCGGGTAGAAGCCCCAGGCCCGGCAGGTCGGGCCGAACAGCCCGACCACGGGCGCGCCCACGGCCGAGGCCAGGTGCATGGGCCCGGAGTCGTTGGTCACCAGGACCGAGGCCAGGGACAAAAGGGCCGCTGTCCGGCGCAGCTCGCATTTGTTGGTGAAGTCCAGGGGGTGGTCCGGGAACAGCGGGGCCGGGTCCCTGCCGACCACGAACCAGGCCAGGCCGCGGCCGGCCAAGAGCTCGGCCAGGGCCAGCCAGTGGCCCCTGGGCCAGGCCTTGTCCGGGTGCGTGGCGTAGGGGTGCAGGGCCACGAGCGGTCGGCCCGTGCCGGCCAAATCCTTTGCGGCCCGGTCCTGCTCGGCCGGGGTCAGCCTGATCAGGGGCAAGAGCTCGCCGGCCGGGGGCGGCGTCTGCTCCAGGGCCATGGCGTAGCGCTGGGTCACGCAGGCCTGCTCCAGGAGCCTTTTCAGGGCCGGGCTCTTGGTGTGCAGGAACAGCCGCCTGGCCAGGCCGTGCTTGGGGTAGCGCCTGACCTCGCCCTTCCAGACCAGGGCCAGGACCCGGGAGCGCAGGCTGCCGTGCAGGTCCAGGAGCCCGAGGCCCTGGTACTCGTCGGCCAGGCCCCTGGCCAGGCCGAGCCAGGCCGGGCCGCGAAGCTCATGGTCCTTCAGGCCCACGGTCTTGATGATCGCCGGATGGCCTTCCAGGATCGGGGCCAGGGCCTCGCGGGTCACGAACACGAAGCGCCTGTTCTTGCGCCGCCAGTACTCCAGGACCCCGGTGGTCAGGACCACGTCGCCCAGGGCCGAGAGGCGGAAGGCGAGCCAGGTTTCCGGGGCCGGTGAGAGGTGCATGCGAGAGCCCTGTTTTTGGGTTGGCGGACTGAAGGCTCTCATGTCCCGGAACGGGCGGCCAAGTCAAGGCGGCCGTGTTGCCTTGAAATGCGCCTTCTGCTAAAGGCATAGCTGCGGCATCGGCCCCTGCGAGGGCCGTCCGCCGGGAGATTGCAGAACACCGTGTTAGAACTCATCCTCGCGGTGGGCTTGGCCATCGTCGCCTCGGCCTTCTGCTCCATCAGCGAGGCCGCATTCTATTCATTTCCCTGGAGCAGGATCGAGCAGCTCAGGAAGCAGGGCCGGCCCGCGGGCGAGATACTCTTCGGGCTGCGCCGCGAGGTGGACAGGCCGATCACGGCCATCCTGACCCTGAACACCCTGGCCAACACGGCCGGGGCGTCCATAGCCGGGGCGGCCTGGGCCCGGCTGTTCGGGGCCGAGAATCTGGGCTGGTTCGCCCTTGCCTTCACCTCGGCCATACTTATCGTCTCCGAGATACTGCCCAAGACCCTGGGGGTCGAGTACAACCGGACCCTGGCCCCGGCCCTGGCCAAGCCCATCCGGGTCCTGGTCTTGATCTTCAGCCCGGTGATCCTGGTCTGCGGTTATCTGGCCCGGGCGGTGCAGCGCAGGAAGCGGGGCCCGGAGACCACCGAGGACGACATCCGGGCCCTGGTCAGCCTGACCAGGCGGTCCGGGGGCATAAAGCCCTTTGAGGAGAAGTCGATACGCAACATCCTGTCCCTGGACACCAGGACGGTCGAGGAGATAATGACCCCGCGCACGGTGATGTTCTCGCTGCCCGCGGACATGACCGTGGCCGAGGTCAGGGCCCGGCACGCCGACTGGACGCACAGCAGGATCCCGGTCTACGACGACAACCCCGAGGACATCGTGGGCGTGGTCTACCGCCGTCTGGTCCTGGAGGCCCTGGCCCGGGACAGGGACGACCTGAGGCTTTCGGACATCATGAAGCCCGTGCGCTTCGTGCTCGAAAACCTGAGTCTGGACCGGCTCCTGGCCCAGCTCCTGGAGAGCCGCAACCACCTGTTCGTGGTCCTGGACGAGTACGGCGGGGTGTCCGGCCTGGTGACCCTGGAGGACGTGGTCGAGGAGATACTCGGCAGCGAGATAATGGACGAGACCGACGAGGTGCCGGACATGCGCGAGCTGGCCCGGCGCCGCAGGGATGAACTGTTGAAGGCCGGCGGCGGACCTTCCGAGGAGTGAGGCGCGTGGACAAGAGAGGCGGCAAAGGCGTCTATCTGGCGGCCCTGATCCTGTTCCTGGGCGGCCTTGGCTATCTGATATACACCGGCCTGACCCAGGACAGCGTGTACTTCCTCAACGTGTCCGAGGCCCTGGCCATGGACCCGGCCGAGCTGCGCCAGGCCAGGCTGTTCGGCAGGGTCTCGGGGCAGGGTCTCGAGCGCCGGGACGGGGTCCTGGGCGTGAGCTTCGACCTTGTGGACAAGGACAACGGCTCGCAGTCCATCCGCGTCGAGTACAAGGGCGCGGTGCCCGACACCTTCATGCCCGGGGCCGAGGTCATTGTGGAGGGCTCCTTTTCCCCGGCCGACAGGACCTTCGGGGCCAGCACCCTGATCACCAAGTGCCCCTCGAAATACGAGAAGATGAGCCGGGAGCGGAAGGCGTGAGCCCCGCCTGTCTCGGGCGGGGCTTGTGTTTTTGTCCCCCGGCGGTCTATACAAAGCCCCTTTGCGGCGGCCCTTGCGGGCCGCCGACCTCTTGCCGCCGGGATACGGAGGGGCCATGCACCTGAGCGCCTATCTGGGCCTTTTGTTTTCGCTTTTGGCCAGCCTGTTCATGGCCGCGCTGGCCTGCGTCGCGGTCCTGCGGGGCGCGGAGCGCTCCCTGGCGCTCATCGAGCGGGTGCAGCTTCTGGCCACGGGGTTCATGGTTTTGTCCTCGCTCATCCTGCTCGGGGCCCTGGGCCTGCGCGACTATTCGTTCTTGTACGTCTTCGAGCACGTGGACAACGTCCTGCCCATGGTCTACGTGCTGACCGGGTTCTGGGCCGGGCAGGAGGGCTCGCTCCTGTTCTGGACCCTGGCCATGGGGGCCATGGCCTCGGTGTTCGCCTTTTCCGAATCCTACCGCTGTCTGGCCCCCAGGACGCGGCTGTTCTTCTGGATATTCTTCCTCTGCTGCCAGGCATTTTTCCTGCTTTTGCTGACCTGCTGGACCAACCCGTTCATCCAGGCCGCGCCCGCCCAGTTCGACGGCCGGGGCCTGAACCCGCTGCTCCAGAACCCGGCCATGGTCTTCCACCCCCCGCTCCTGTTCCTGGGCTTCGCCGGGTTCGCGGTCCCGGCCTGCGTGGCCCTGGCCAGCGCCATAGCCGGGGAGGAGAGGTCCTGGATCAAGGTCTGCCGCAACTGGAACCTGTGGGCCTGGATGTTCCTGACCGCGGGCATAATCCTGGGCGGCTGGTGGTCATACATGGAGCTCGGCTGGGGCGGCTACTGGGCCTGGGACCCGGTAGAGAACGCCTCGCTCATCCCCTGGCTCTCGGCCACGGCCTTTCTGCACACCGCGGTCATCGAGACCAGGCGCGCGGCCCTGCAGAGGACCAACGTCCTGCTCATGTCCCTGACCTTCCTGCTCTGCGTGTTCAGCACCTACCTGACCCGCAGCGGGGTGATCCAGTCCCTGCACGCCTTCGGCGGCGCCGGGGTCGGCCTGCCCCTGTTGGTCTTCCTGTTCGCGGCCTCGGTTTTGAGCGCGCTGGCCGTCTTGCTCGGCGAGAAGCACCTGGCCCGGCGCGGCCTGTCCGGGTTCGTCAGCCGCCAGGGCCTGCTGGTGGCCTCGGCCTGGGTCTTCCTGGCCCTGGGGCTGGTCATCGGCCTGGGCACCATGTGGCCGGTGATCAGCTCCATGTGGAGCCCCAGCCCCCTGGGCCTGGAGGCCGGGTTCTACAACCGGGTCTGCCTGCCCCTGTTCGGGCTCCTGGTCTTTCTCTACGCGGTCTGCCCCTGGTTCCACTGGAAGGACGGCCTGGGCGACAAGCGGGGCCTGTACGCCTGCCTGGGCCTGTTCGCGGTCGCGGTGGCCGCGTTCGCCGCCTTTGGGATGCACAGGCCCCTGGCCCTGTTCACGGCCTCGGCCGCGGTGGCGGCCATGGCCGGGGCCCTTCTCGCGCCGGTGTTCAATCCGGCCCTGCGCACCCAGCGCCGCGCCTGGGGGGTCTGCTTCCTGCACCTCGGCCTGGCGCTCATGGCCCTGGGCGTGGCCTTTTCCGGGCCCTACAAGCTGGAGCGGGAGCTGGTCCTCAGGCCCGGCCAGACCGGGCAGGTCGGGGACTACTCGTTCATGTACCTGGACACCGTGCAGAGGTCCTCGCAGGCCATGGTCCAGGCCATCGCCACCCTGGAGGTCTCCAGGGACGGCCGGTTCATCGGCCGCCTGCTCCCCGAGCGGCGCATGTACCGCAACTTTGATCAGCCCTTTGCCGAGGTCTCGGTGATCCCGGGCCTGGGCGACGAGATATACGCTACCCTCCTGGGCATAGACCAGGACGCGGCGGCGGGGTTCAAGGTCAGCGTCAACCCGCTGGTCAACTGGATCTGGATAGGCGGCACGATCCTCTGCCTGGCCCCGGTCATGCTCCTCAAACGCAGGGGCTGGGCCTGATGAACCCGGGCCGAGACCCGAAGGCGGTCCTCGCCGTGCACGGGGCGGCCAAGTTCTACGGCCGCAAGCTGGTGTTCAGGGACGTGTCCTGTTCGGTCCGGCCGGGCGAGATACTGCTCGTGGCCGGGGACAACGGGGCCGGCAAGTCCACCCTGCTCAGGATAATGGCCGGGCTGTCCAGGCCCTCGGCCGGCCGGGTGACGGTCGCCGCGCCGGCCCAGAGGACCGCGTACCTGGGACACGCCACGTTCATCTATCCCGGGCTCACGGCCCTGGCCAACCTGCGCTTCTGGGCCAGGATGTACGGACTGGGCCTTGATCGGGACGAGCTGGTGGCTGTTTTGGACCGGGTCGGCCTGGCCGGGGCGGCCGAGGAGCGCGCCGGGTCGTTCTCCAGGGGCATGGCCCAGCGCCTGAACCTGGCCAGGGTGCTCATGGTCCGGCCCCGGATGGTCTTTCTGGACGAGCCGGGCACCGGGCTGGACGCCCGCTCCCTGGCCGTTCTGCGCGCGGACATAGCCGGGTTGAGGGAGGACGGCGCGGCCGTGGTCTGGGTCAGCCACCAGCTGCGCGAGGACGCCGCCCTGGCCGACTTTGTGCTTTGCCTGGCCCGGGCCGGGGTGGACTACTACGGCCCGGCCGCGGGCTTTGACCCCGGCCCCGGGCCGGAGGCCGGCCGTGCTTAGGCGGGCGGCGTACATCGCGGCCAAGGACCTGCGCCTGTCAGTGGCCGGGGGCCAGGGCCCGGTCCAGGCCGTGCTCCTGGGCCTGCTGCTCATCTTTCTGTTCAGCCTGTCCCGGCCCGCGGGCCAGGCGGTCTCGGCCCAGGCCGCGGCGACCATCTTCTGGCTGGCCTCGTGCTTCGGGCTGGTCCTGGTCTTCAACGGCCTGTTCGGCATCGAGGAGCTGAACGCCTCCAGGCTCGGGCTCATGTCCTGCCCCGCGCCCCTGCACGCGGTCTGGCTGGGCAAGGGCGCGGCCGGGCTGGTCCTGCTTGCCGCCTCGCAGCTGGTGTTTTTTCCGGCCGTGGCCGTGTTTCTGGGCCAGGACCTGAACGGCTCGGTCTTTTCCCTGGTCCTGGGGCTCGCGGCCGCTGACTGGGGCCTGGTCGCCCTGGGCGCGCTGCTGGGAGCCCTGTCCCAGGGCCAGGCGGCCAGGGAGTCCCTGTTGTCCGTGATCCTCTTTCCCCTGCTTCTGCCCGTGCTTTTGGGCGGGGTGCGCGTGTTCTCGGCGGCCTTTTCCGGCGAGCCGTTCGCGGACGCGGGCTCCTGGCTGGGCCTGATTCTGGCCTTCGACGCCCTGTTCACCGCGGCCGGGCTGGCGCTCTTCCCCTTTGTCTACGCCGGGGAGGACTAGGCCCGGGGCCCCGGGCCCTTGGGCAGGGGGCGGTTTTTTCAGCCTTGATCGGCCCGGTCCGGGCCTTGGAGTTCGGACCGGGATGCTGTATGGGGTTGCCATCCCCAAGGGGGCCGATGAGAGATGTCCAAGATCAAGTTCCTCGCCCTGCTCGCCGGGCTGGGCCTGTGCGTCGGCCAGTACTGCGTCTGGTTCTACGCGCCCGTGGAGCGGACCATGGGCCTGGTGCAGAAGATATTCTACCTGCACCTGCCCATGAGCTGGTGGGCCCTTGTCAGCTTCGGCGTGGTCTTCGCGGCCAGCCTGGGCTACCTGATCAAGAGGCGGCCGGTGTTCGACGACCTGGCCGGGGCCGCGGCCGGATTGGGCGTGCTCTTCAGCGGCCTGTCCCTGATCAGCGGCATGCTCTGGGCCCGGGCGGCCTGGAACGTCTGGTGGACCTGGGACCCGCGCCTGAGCACGGCCCTGATAATGTGGTTCGTGTACGCCGGGTACCTGGCCCTGCGCTCCTCGCCCATGGGCCGGGAGCGGCGGGCCATGGTCTGCGCGGTCCTGGGCGTGGTCGCCTTTGCCGACGTGCCCCTGGTCTTTTTGTCGGCCAGGCTGTGGCGCAGCGTGCACCCGGCCGTGCTGGCCAGCAGGGGCGGCGGCCTGGAGCCGGAGATGTGGCACACGGTCCTGGTCAACCTGGCCGCGTTCGGCCTGCTCTGGCTGGCCATGCTCCTGGTCCGTTTCTCCCAGGTCCGGGCCGAGGCCGGGATCGAGGCCCTGGCCGCGCGGCAGGGCCGATAAAAGGAGGTGGAGGTGTCGAGCACAGGCTTTCTCTTTGCCGCCAACGCGGCCGTGTGGCTGGGTCTGGCCGGATATCTGGGCTTTCTGGCCGCGAGGACGGCCTCGCTTGCGCGGCGCATAGAGCGCCTGGAGCGGCTTGGTGAAGACTAGCCCGGCGCACGAGCGGGGCTGGTCCCTGGCCTCGGGCCAGAGGCTCATGGTCCTGCTGCTCGGGGCCGCGGTCCTGGCCATGTTCGCCGCGTCCTTCTGGTACCGCATGGAGCACCCGACCATGCGCGTGGAGATACGCCAGGAGCGCGCCGGAATGGAGCAGGCCATGGACATGGGCCGCATCCAGGAGCTCATGGCCCGGATCAAGGACAACCCCGAGGACGTGCCCGCGCTGACCGATCTGGGCAACACGTTCATGATGATGGGCGCCTGGGACAAGGCCCTGATCTTTCTCGAACAGGCCCGGAACCTGTCCCCGGACGACGTGTCCGTGCTCATGGGCCTGGCCGTGTGCCGGTTCCAGAAAAAGGAGCACCAGAAGGCCGCGGACCTGTTTGCGCGCATACTGGTCCTGAGCCCGAACGACGGCCTGGCCCACTACAACCTGGCCATAGTGCTCAAGCACTATCTGGGCCGGCCCGGGGACGCCGAGGCCCATTTCCGGGCCGTGCTGGACTCGGACCAGGCCGGGCCGGAGGTCAAGGACAACGCCAGGCGGGAGCTGGGCGGCTGATCCCCGGGCCGGTTGACAAGGCTTTTAATATCGTCAATATTTTTTGATTCCGGAGGCGGGTTTTCGGCTTGTCCCGCGCGCGGGGCCCGGGTCCTGCGCGCCTCCTGCGGCCTCAAACCTCACCGAGGTGCTCGGACATGGAAAAGATAGTCGGCAAGGCCCTGACCTTTGACGATGTTCTGCTGCTTCCGGCCTACTCCGAGGTGTTGCCCGACATGGTGGACGTGTCCACGGACCTGACCGCGGGCATACGCCTGAACATGCCGCTCATCAGCGCGGCCATGGACACGGTCACCGAGTCGGCCATGGCCATATCCATGGCCAGGCACGGCGGGGTGGGCGTGATTCACAAGAACATGTCCGTGAGCCGCCAGGTGCGCGAGGTGGGCAAGGTCAAGAAGTCGGAGAGCGGCATGATCCACGATCCGGTGACCGTGGTCCCCACGGACACCGTGGGCCGGGCCCTGGAGCTCATGGCCGAGTACCGCATCTCCGGGCTGCCCGTGGTCGACGGCGAGCGCCTGGTGGGCATAGTCACCAACCGCGACGTGCGCTTTGTGGAGGACATGTCCGCCAGGGTCTCCGAGGTCATGACTAGCCAGGGTCTGGTCACCGTGCCGGTGGGCATCACCAACGAGGAGGCCAAGCGCAGGCTGCACGAGAACCGCATCGAGAAGCTGTTGGTGGTCGGCGACGACGGCAGCCTCAAGGGCCTGATCACGATCAAGGACATAGAGAAGATCAGGAAGTATCCGGACTCCTGCAAGGACGACAAGGGCCGGCTCAGGGTCGGCGCGGCCGTGGGCGTGGGCGCGGACTGCGCGATGCGCGCCGAGGCCCTGCTCTCCGGCGGGGCGGACTTTCTGGTCCTGGACTCGGCCCACGGGCATTCCAAGAACATCGTCAAGAGCGCCGAGATGCTGCGTTCGGATTTCCCGGACTGCCAGCTGGTGGCCGGCAACGTGGCCACCGAGGCCGGGGCCGAGGCCCTGATCAGGGCCGGCGCGGACGCGGTCAAGGTCGGCATCGGCCCGGGCTCGATCTGCACCACGCGCATAGTCGCCGGGGTCGGCGTGCCCCAGATCACGGCCATCATGGACGCGGCCAAGGCCTGCCGCAGGGCGGGCAGGCGCCTGATCGCGGACGGCGGGGTCAAGTTCTCGGGCGACGTGGTCAAGGCCCTGGCCGCCGGGGCCGACTCGGTGATGATCGGCAGCCTGTTCGCGGGCACCGAGGAGAGCCCGGGCGAGACCGTGCTCTACCAGGGCCGGACCTACAAGATATACCGGGGCATGGGCTCCATAGACGCCATGAAGGACGGCAGCTCGGACCGCTACTTCCAGGAGAAGTCCAAGAAGCTCGTGCCCGAGGGCATCGTCGGCCGGGTCCCCTTCCGGGGCAAGGCCTCCGAGAGCCTGCATCAGCTCGTGGGCGGCCTGCGCTCGGGCATGGGCTACGTGGGCTGCAGGGACGTCAAGGAGCTGCAGGACAAGTCCAGGTTCGTGCGCATCTCGCCGGCCGGGCTCAGGGAGAGTCACGTCCACGACGTGATCATCACCAAGGAGGCCCCCAACTACAGGGTGGAGTCGTCCTAGGTCCGGGGCCGGCCGGGAAAAAGGTCTTTCCCTCGGCCCGGCCTTGTCATATAGAGGGGCCCATGCAGCACGAAGACTTGGTCGTTGTCCTTGATTTCGGTTCCCAATACACCCAGTTGATCGCCCGGCGCATCCGCGAGGCCGGGGTCTACTCCGAGATCCATCCCTGCACTGCGGACCCGGCGGCGATAAAGGCCCTGGGGCCCAGGGCCCTGGTCCTTTCCGGCGGCCCGGCCAGCGTGCTCGAGCCCGGCTCGCCGGGCCTGAACCCCGAATTTCTGTCCTCGGGCCTGCCGGTGCTCGGCATCTGCTACGGCATGCAGCTTCTGGCCCGCGACCTGGGCGGCCGGGTGGCCTCGGCCATGGACCGCGAGTACGGCCGGGCCGAGTTCGAGATCATCGAGGACTGCCCGTTGTGGGAGGGCCTGGACCAGGCCCGGCTCAAGGTCTGGATGTCCCACGGGGACAAGGTCGAGGCCCTGCCCGCGGGCTTCAGGGTCCTGGGCCGCACCCAGAGCGTGGACATGGCCGCGATCGGCGACCCGGACCGCCGGATATACGCCCTCCAGTTCCATCCCGAGGTCGCCCACACCGAGCGCGGCGAGCGCATAGTCAATAATTTTTTGTTCAAGGTCGCCGGGATCAGGCCCGGCTGGACCATGGCCTCCTTCGTGGACAAGAGCGTGCGCGACATGGCCGGGAAGATAGGCGACGCGGGCGTGGTCCTGGGCCTGTCCGGGGGCATAGACTCCACGGTCACCGCGGTGCTCCTGCACAAGGCCATCGGCAGGAGGCTGCGCTGCATCTTCGTGGACAACGGCCTGTTGCGCATGGGCGAGCGCCAGGAGGTCATCGGTTTTTTGGAGGAGCACTTCGAGCTCAACGTCAAGTGCGTGGACGCGGCCGAGCTGTTCGTGGGCCGGCTGGCCGGGGTCGTGGACCCGGAGGCCAAGCGCAAGATCATCGGCGCGACCTTCATCGAGATATTCGAGCGCGAGGCCCGGGCCCTGGAGGGCGTGGAGTTTCTGGCCCAGGGCACCCTGTATCCGGACGTCATCGAGTCCGAGTCCTTCAGGGGCCCCTCGGCGGTCATCAAGAGCCACCACAACGTGGGCGGGCTGCCCGAGAAGATGGACCTCAAGCTGGTCGAGCCGCTCAGGGAGCTGTTCAAGGACGAGGTCCGCAAGGTGGCCTACGAATTGGGCCTGCCCGAGGCGATCATCTGGCGTCATCCGTTCCCGGGTCCGGGCCTGGCCATCCGGATCATCGGCGAGGTCACGGAAGAGCGCCTGGAGGTCCTGCGCCGCGCGGACAGGATCGTCCAGGCCGAGCTTCTGGCCTCGGGCTGGTACCGCAAGGTCTGGCAGGGCTTCGCGGTCCTGCTGCCGCTCAAGACCGTGGGGGTCATGGGCGACGACCGGACCTACGAGAACGTGGCCGCCCTGCGCGTGGTCGACAGCCTGGACGCCATGACCGCGGACTGGTCCAGGCTCCCGTCCGAGCTCCTGGCCAGGATATCCAACCGGATAATCAACGAGGTCAAGGGGGTGAACAGGGTGGTCCTGGACATCTCCTCCAAGCCGCCCAGCACCATAGAGTGGGAGTAGCGTCCCCGGACCCGTGGCCTGAAACAAGCGTGGATTGAATATGTTTGGAATCGGTTCAACTGAGCTGTTGATCATAGTCGTGGTCGCCCTGCTGGTCATCGGGCCCCAGAAGCTCCCCGGCCTGATGCGCTCCCTGGGCAAGGGCCTGGCCGAGTTCAAGCGGGTCGGCGCGGACGTCAAGCACACCCTGGACAGGGAGGTCGAGCTGGCCGAGCAGGAAGAGCGCAAGAAAGAGGCCAAGAAGAAGCTGTTCCCTGAAAAGGCCAAGGCCGAGTCCGAGTCCAAGGCCGAGTCCGAGTCCAAGGCCGAGCCCGGGTCCGAGGCGGCCGAGCCCGAGGCCGGGCCCGAGTCCCAGGCCAAGGCCGGCGAGGGGGAGTCCGCATGATCCCCCCTGAAGAAGATCTCCCGGGCTCCGGCCAGGAGCCGGCCGGGGACGACGACCCCGGGGTCGAGGAGCTCCCGGAGCGCGCGGACGGCCCCGAGGTCCCGGCCGAGAGCGCCGGGCCCGGGGAGCCCGCAGAGCCCGAGGAGTCCGGCGAGTCGGAGGAGCCCTCGCCCGAGGACGCCCCGATGAGCCTCATGGGCCACCTGGGCGAGCTGCGCAAGAGGCTGCTGTTTTCCGTCATCGCGCTGGCCGTCGGGTTCGTGGCCTGCTACGGGTTTTCGGAGCGCCTGTTCGACATCCTGATCCTGCCCATGGCCGGGGTGCTCCACGACAGCCATTTCCAGTACACCAGCCCGCCCGAGGCCTTCTTCACCTACCTCAAGGTCTCGTTCGTGGCCGGGTTTTTCGTGGTCAGCCCGTACATCTTCTATCAGGTCTGGTCGTTCGTCTCGCCGGGCCTGTACAGGCACGAGCGCAAGTGGATAGTGCCCATAGCCGTGTTCTCGGCGCTTTTTTTCGTCTGCGGGGCGCTGTTCGGCTACTTCATCGTCTTCCCCTTCGGCTTCGAGTTCTTTGCCAGCTTTTCCAGCGACAAGATCCAGTTCATTCCCAAGCTGAACGAGTACACCAGCTTTTCCCTGCGCCTGTTGTTCGCCTTCGGCCTGGTCTTTGAGCTGCCGCTGTTCATATTCTTCCTGGCCAGACTGGGGGTGGTCAGCTCCAAGGCCCTGCGCAAGCAACGCAAGTACGCCATACTGTGCGCCTTCATCCTGGCGGCCATCCTCACCCCGCCGGACCCGTTCACCCAGACCCTGATGGCCGGTCCGCTGGTGATCCTCTACGAGCTCGGCATCTGGGTGGCCTATTTCTTCGGCAAGGAAAAGGACAGGCGCGAGGAGGCCAAGGCCGGGGAGGCCGAGGCGGCCGAGGCCGGGGACGGAGACAAGGCCGAAGACAAGGCCGGGCCCTAGGCCCCGAGGGATTTGTCCGGCGCGTCCGTGTCCGCGCGGCCGCTTCACTTTTCGGCCTTTTTTCTGCATAGTCGGGCCAAAGGAGTTTGCCGTGGCCGTCAGGAAATCCTCGATCACCCGGAAGACCAGGGAAACCGACATAGACCTCAAGCTGCGCCTGGACGGCGAGGGCAGGGTGTCCGTGGACACGGGCTTCGGCTTCGCCGACCACATGCTGACCCTGCTCTGCTTCTGGGCCGGCTTTGACCTGGAGCTGACCTGCAAGGGCGACCTGGAGGTCGACGCCCACCACAGCCTCGAGGACGCGGGCCTGTGCCTGGGCCAGGCCCTGGCCGAGGCCCTGGGCGACAAGATGGGCATCCAGAGGATTGGTGAGGCCAAGGTGCCCATGGACGAGGCCCTGGCCGAGGCCGTGGTCGACCTCTCGGGCAGGCCCTATCTGGTCTATGACGACGCGGTCCTGCCCGCGCTCATAGCCGGGGAGGAAAAGGACGTCTGGAGGGAGTTTTTCAAGTCCGTGGCCTTCAAGGCGGGCATGAACCTGCACATCCGCTATCTCTACGGCCAGAACGGGCACCACTTGCTGGAGGCGGCCTGCAAGGCCCTGGGCCTGGCCCTGGGCCGGGCGATTTCAAAGGCCCGGCGTGGAGTGCCGAGCACCAAAGGGAGTCTTGACTGATGAAACGCATCGCATGGCGCCTTGGCCTGCTCGCGGCCGTGGCCTTGTTCGCGGCCTGGGGCTGCGCCGAGAAGCCGCTGCCCCCGATGGCCAAGCCCGAGGGGACCCTGGCCGTGGCCGGGTTTTCCCACCCCAAGTTCAGTTGGGAGCTCCTGGCCGGGTATTTGCCCGAGGAGGGCCTGAACCTGTCCAACGAGGTCGTCAGGTCCCTGGACCAGGTCCTGACCGAGACCCTGCAGGCCCACGGCGTGCGCGGCTACACCCCGCCCGGGGTCACCAGGCAGTGCCAGGAGATCGTGGTCTTCGAGCAGACCGGCTGCACGCGGGAGTCGGCCTGGAAGTACTGGCTGTCCGTGGGCAAGTGCCTCCCGGCGGACTTTCTGCTCGTGCCCCAGGTGCTCTTCTGGCGCGAGCGCGAGGGCGGGAGCGCGGGCGTTGAGGAGCCGGCCTCGGTGGTCCTGGACATCTACCTGATAGACGTCAAGGCCGAGACCGTGGCCGGCCGCTATCACTACGACGAGACCCAGCAGCCCTTGTCCGAGAACCTGCTCGAGGCGGGCAAGTTCTTCAGGCGCAAGGGCCGCTGGGTGCCGGCCCTGGAGCTCGCAAGGGAGGGCCTGGACCAGGGTCTGAGGGCTCTCGGGCTATGATCCTCTTCCCGGCCGTGGACATCAAGGACGGCCAGTGCGTCCGGCTGGCCCAGGGCAGGGAGGACGAGGTAACGGTCTTTTCCACGGACCCCGTGGCCCAGGCCAGATATTGGGCCGAGCTCGGGGCCGAGTTCCTGCACGTGGTCGATCTGGACGGGGCCTTCAGCGGCCGGCCGCGCAACTTCGAGCTCATCGAGGACATCTGCGGCAGCCTGGACATCCCGATCCAGCTCGGCGGCGGCATCCGGGACCTGGCCACGGCCAGGTCCTACCTCAAGGCCGGGGTCAACAGGCTGATCATCGGGACCCTGGCACTGGAGGATCCGGAGGCCTTTTCCGCCATGTGCCGGGCCCTGCCGGGCAAGGTCGGGGTCTCCCTGGACGCGGTCGACGGCAGGCTCAAGACCCGCGGCTGGGTCAGGGACTTCGGCCGCATTGTCCTGGACGTGGTCGAGGACATGGAGAAGGCCGGGGCGGCCTTTGTGGTCTACACGGACATCAGCCGGGACGGCATGCAGTCCGGGGTCAACGTGGAGGCCCTGTCCGCGCTGTGCGACAAGACCAATCTTCCGGTCATCGCCGCGGGCGGGGTGCATACCCTGGAAGACATCAAGGGCCTCTGGCATCTGCGCAACAGGGGCCTGCAGGGGATAATAACCGGCCGGGCCATATACACCGGCAGCCTGGACTTCAGGGCGGCCCTGGAATGGCTCAGGCATTAGGCCGGGGGACGGGCGCCGCCTTTCGGGGGCGTTTGGGTTTGCCATAAAATGTCTTGTATCAATATAGTGTATTTGTTATAGCTACCCTGATTTGATCGTCCGCGCCGAGCGCTCAACGGTAGACAAGGGTTTTTCATCGTGGCCAGCAAGATTCTCATCGTTGACGACGACCAGAAGCTGCTCAGCGCCTTTGGCCGGACCCTGGGCCGGGAGTTCGAGCTTGAGACCGCCCTGGACGGCGTGTCCGGCCTGGCCGCAATGGAGGACTCCGGCCCCTTTGCGGTGATCGTCTCCGACTTGCGCATGCCCGGCATGGACGGGGTGGAGTTTTTGAGGCGGGCCAGGGACCAGGACCCGGAGGCCGTGCTCGTGCTGCTGACCGCGTATCCGGACCTGGAGAACGCCGTGGACAGCATCAACAAGTGCGGCGTGTTCAGGTTCCTGACCAAGCCCTGCCCTTGGGAGAGCCTGAGGAAGATCATTTTGGCGGCTATGAGGGAGCACGCCAAGCGCATCGGTCAGCGGGAGGATGTGAAGGATCTGCTCGGTCAGGTCAGGACCAAGGACGCCCAGCTCCGCGAGATACACCACCGCCTGAAGACCAACTTCAACGTCATCTCCAGCTACCTGTGCCTGCACTCCATGCGCATCAACGACCGCGAGTGCCTGGAGATGATCAAGAAGGTCCGGCTCAAGATATTGTCCATGATCCTGGTCCACGACAAGCTCTACCGCTCGGATGACCTGGAGACCCTGCCTTGTCGGGAGTACCTCGAGGATATTATGTTGGCCTTGAGGGACGCCTACGACATAGACGGCCAGTTGAGTCTGGAGATGGACATCCCGGACGTCCGCCTTTCGCACAAGAAGATTCTGCCCCTGGGCCTGATCCTGACCGAGCTGGTCACCAACGCGGTCAAGTACGCCTTTCCGGACAACCGCAAGGGGCTCATCTCGGTGTCTTTGAAGCGCGAGGGCGAGGGCTACGCGCTCAAGGTCGAGGACAACGGGGTGGGCATGCCCGCCAACGTCGATCCCTGCGAATCCGAGACCATGGGGCTTAAGATAGTCAGGTCCCTGGTGGTCGGGGACCTGCGCGGGGGCATGACCATCTCCAGGTCCAGCGGCACGTCCTACCGGATCATGTTCTCGGAGTGATCCCGGCCAGGGGCTGCTCCCTGGTCAGGCAGTGGACGGCGCCCAGGCCCAGGACCAGGTCCAGGCAGTGGATTCCGACCACCGGCCGGTCAAAGGCCTCGGCCAGGATGCCCAGGGCCAGGCGGTCGTTCTCGTGGTTGAAGGTCGGTACCAGGACCGCGGCGTTGCAGACGTAGAAGTTGGCGTAGCTGGCGGGCAGGCGCTGCGACCCCCAGGCCACCCGGCCGGGCATGGGCAGCCTGATTATCTTGGGTCTTGCGCCGTGCGCGAGGCGAGCTCCCTCCAGGCGTTCGCGGTTCTGCTCCAGGGCGGCGTGGTTCGGGTCGCCGGGGTCGCGCTCTTGGCACAGGACCACGGTCTCCTGATTCACGAACCGGCAGAAGTCGTCCACGTGGCCGTGGGTGTCGTCGCCCTCGATGCCCGGGCCGAGCCAGACGACCTTTTCGGCCCCGAAGAGGTCCCTGAACATATCCTCGTAGTCCTTTTTCGCGAATCCGGGATTGCGGACCTGGCGGGTCCGGTCCAGGAGGCATTGTTCCCCGGCCAGCAGGGTCCCTTGGCCGTTGGCCTCGATCGCGCCGCCCTCCATGACCGGCCTGCGGCCGTTCTTCACCGCCGGGATCAGGGCCAGGCCCAGGTGTTTGGCCAGCTTTCGGGGCACAAGGGCGTCCCGGGCGAAGTCCGGGTACCTGGCCCAGGCGTTGAAGTCGAAATCGGGCACGGCCGGGCGCGGCTCCTTGTCCCTGAGCACGAAGGCCGGGCCGCTGTCGCGCAGCCAGCCCCGGTCCGTGGGCAGGCGCAGGAAGGCCAGCCGCTCAAGGGGCGCGCCGGCCCTTGCCAGCACGCCTCTGGCCCTGGCCTCGTGTTTTTGGGACTGGACCAGGATGCGGACCGTCTCGCCCCTGGCCGCGTGGCGGACTATCTCCGCGAAGACCCAGGGCACGGTCCGGAACTTGCCGGGCCAGTCCGAGGCGTTGTGCGGCCAGGCCAGCCAGGTGGCCTCATGGGGCTCCCACTCCGCTGGCAGCCTGTATCCGGGGCCGTTCGGCGCGTCCATGGTCCTATTTTTTGGCCAGCCGGTCCATGAGGCCCCTGACCAGGATGGGCCAGGCGATGGTCGCGTCGCAGTGGACCTCGGCGAAGCGGCCGCCCTCCGAGGGTGGCGTGAACTTGCCCCAGGACACGCCCTCCTTGTAGGTGCAGCCCGACAGCCCGCCCCAATGGTCGGGCTCCGGGCAGACGCGCAGGGCGTATGAGAAGCGTTTGGCGGGCAGGTTCTTTTCCGGCATGCGGCTGTTTATGGTCTCCACGAACGGGCCGACCTGCTGGGCCCAGTTGCGCGGCACGCCGCCGCCGATGGTGAAGATGCCGAGCCTCTCGGCCTTGAGCAGCCGCCTGGTGTAGCCCATGAGGTCCAGGAAGGGGTTGAACTGAAAGGGCATGGCCTCTGGTCCGGCCTCGCCCGTGAGCAGGTCGAAGCGCTCCTCGAGCATGTTCTTGGCCAGGTCCAGGGCCAGCTCGCTGTCCGTGAACGCGGGGATGAACACCGGCACGCCCTTCTCATAGGCGCTCTTGAGTATGCCCGGGCCGTCGTAGTTTCGGCTCAGATGCCGGCCTATGACGCGGCAGAAGGTCTCGGAGCAGATGGTCCCCTCGGCCCTGAGCTCGCCCATGACCCGCCTGAGGTCCTCCTCGGCCTGGACGAAGTTGAGCTCCGGCTCCAGGGTGTCGTAGACCCGGTTGTAGCCGGACTTGAACAGGTCCTGATCGTTCATGGTCAGGGGGTCGTGCTTGAAGTGCTTGAGGCCGATGGACTCGATCAGGCCGTGGGCCATGAGCGCGCCGGTGCTGATGACCACGTCCAGCCAGCCCTGGTCGATCATCTTGATGAGCAGCTTGGACATCTTGGCCACGGTCATGGCCCCGGAGAAGGTCCCGACCACCAGGCAGTCCTTGTCCAGGACCATGGCCTCGAGCACGTCCAGGGCCTCGCCGAGCCGCCTGCCGCCGAAGGCGGTCCTGGACATGGCCGAGAGCAGGCCGTCGAAGTCCTCGATCTCGTCCGGGTCCAGGGTGCGCAGGGGCACGAGCCCGTCCTCGAGGCCGTCGCGCAGGTTCTGGAACCTTCTCTTCTTCATTCGCGTTGCCCGGCGCCCTTTGGCCTAGAACAGGAAGACCACCGCCGAGACCGTGGTGGTCCACATCCCGGCCTGGCCGTGGGTGGCGCAGGGCGCCGAGGCCGAGTCGATGATCTTGCCGCTCATGAGGTAGACCTCGCGTCTCTCGTCGTAGGCGGTTTCCGGGTTGAAGTCCACGCCCAGGGTCGTGGCCAGCATGGTCGAGGCCAGGTCCTCGGCGAAGTCGCCCATCTCCTTTTCGTCCTCGCCGAAGGCCGTGTGCTCGGAGATGTAGCCGTAGTGCTCCTTGCTGGCCGGAAAGGCCATGCCCACGGCCGAGCCCACCAGCCGGCCCTTCTCGTTGGTCTGGTTGCGGGCCATGACGCAGAAGGTGATCTGGCCGGGGAAGAGATGCTCCCTGGCCTGTTCCAGGGTGATCATCTCGCAGTTGGGCGGGAATATGCTCGACACGTAGACCAGGTTCTGTTTTTCGATGCCCGCGGCGCGCAGGGCCAGCTCGAAGGCCTGGAGCTTGTTCTTGTGGCGGCCGATGCCGGTGGTGAAAAATGCCTTGGTGGGAACGAGTGGTCCGAGAGTCATGTCGCACCTCCGTCAAATGATGGGTGCCAGGGGCTATACTTTTTTCGCCCAAAAGGCCAGCCCAAATTAGCCTTTTTTTCGCAAAAAATACAGATTCTGCATCTCACCCGAAGCGCTTGAGCAGGCCCTGGTAGGCGTCGATGCGCCGGTCCCTGAAGAACGGCCAGCCCCGCCTGCACTCCTCGACCCTGGAAGGATCGACCTCGACCAGGACGATCTGTTCGCGGTCGGCCGGGGCCTGGGCCAGGACCTCGCCCATGGGCCCGAAGGCCAGGCTCGCGCCCCAGAACTCGATGCCCGGCCCGCCCGTGGCCGGGACCTCCAGGCCCACGCGGTTGGCCGCGGCCACATAGACCCCGTTGGCCACGGCGTGGCCGCGCTGCACCGCCTGCCAGGCCTCGAGCTGTTCTCGGCCGCGATTAGCCTTCTCGGCCGGGTGCCAGCCGATGGCCGTGGGATAGACCAGGACCTCGGCCCCGGCCATGGCCGTGAGCCTGGCCGCCTCGGGAAACCACTGGTCCCAGCAGATGAGCACCCCGATCCGGCCGACGTGGGTCTCAAAGGACCTGAACCCCAGGTCCCCGGGCGCGAAGTAGAACTTCTCGCAGTAGCCCGGGTCGTCCGGGATGTGCATCTTGCGGTACAGCCCGATGATTTCGCCGTCCCGGCCCAGGACCGCGGCCGTGTTGTGGAACACGCCCGGGGCCCGGCGCTCGAACACCGGGACCACCAGGGCCGCGCCCGTGCGCCTGGCGACCTCGGCCATGCGCCCGGTGCACGGGCCGGGCACGGTCTCGGCCAGGTCGAACAGGGCCGGGTCCTCGGTCTGGCAGAAGTATCTGTCAGCGAAGAGCTCCTGGAGGCAGATCACCTCGGCCCCGTCGGCCGCGGCCCGCTCCACGGCCCGGGCCGCGCGCTCCAGGTTCTTCCGGCGGTCGGGCCCGGCCTGGGCCTGGACCAGGCCCAGGGTGAACGGCCTGCGCTCGGCCATTTAGTCGCCCCCCTTGCCGGTCCAGGGCCGGGCCTCGTTTACGCGGATGTATTTCTGGAAGGCGTAGAAGGCCCCGAACGCGGCGTTGATCAGCCCGGCCCGGCCGTCCAGGAACCCGGCCTTGAGCAGGTAGAGCTTGACGAAGCGCACCTTGGCGTGGACCAGGGCCCTGGCCAGGCCGCCCCTTGCGCCCCTGCCGCGCATCTCCTCCGCGGCCTGCTCCGCGTAGTAGTTGATCTTGTCCATGTGCTCCCTGAAGCAGGAGTAGGGGTGGTGGATGATGTCGCCGGCGAGCCCGGCCGCGGGCCCCAGGGGCCGGAACCGGTAGTGCGCGCCCTGGGCGCTGACCTCCATGGACCTGGTCCTGAAGACCCTGAACAGCCGGTCCGGGTACCAGCCGCTGTGTTTCATGAACCGGTTGAAGTAGAACGAGCGTCTGTTGACGTAGAATCCGGCCAGGTCCGGGTCGATCCGCTCCTGGCCCAGGGCCTGGATCACGGACTGCCTGAGCTTTGGGGAGAGCATCTCGTCCTGGTCCAGGCTGACCACCCAGTCCGTGGTGACCATGCCCAGGGCGCGTCTGAACTGGGCCACGGGCCCGGGCCAGGCGTGGATGTCCAGGCGCGCGCCCCTGGCCCGGGCGATGTCCGCGGTCCTGTCCGTGCTCTGCGAGTCAACGACCAGGACCTGGTCGCAGAAGTCCAGGGACCTCAGGCACTCGTCCAGCAGGCGCTCGCCGTTGTAGGTCAGGACCAGCCCGGTGACGGTCTGGGGCATGCCAAGCTCCGGGCGGCGGTTTTCGCCGCTTGTAGTGGTCGTTTTTGGGATTTCCCCTGGCTGTATTAAATGTCTATGCGCCGCGGGGTCAAGTGCCGGACTTTCGCCCGACCCTGTTTCCCGGTATAGCCGGGACATGGACACCTGGACGCCGGACGAGGTTTGGGAGCGCGGGGCCGGGCCGGAGGACGCCGGGCTCAGGCTGGACCGCTTTTGGGGCCGCGAGCTCGCCGGCCTTGGCGTGTCCAGGCAGAGGGTCAAGCAGTGGATCGGCCTGGGCCTGGCCCGGGTGGACGGCCGGGTCTGCCTTGAAGCGGACCTGAACCTGGTCGGGGGCGAGCGCCTGGTCCTTGTGGCCGGACCGGCCCTGGCCGCGGCCGGACCCGAGCAGGGCGAGGTCGATCTGGTCCACGCCGACGAGGACCTGTTGGTGGTGGACAAGCCCGCGGGCCTGACCACCCATCCCGCGCCCAGCCAGCCCGAGAACACCCTGGCCCAGCGCCTGGCGGGCCGCTTTCCCGGGCTCGCGCGCATGGACGCCTGGCGGCCCGGGATCGTGCACCGCCTGGACAAGGACACCTCGGGCCTTCTGGTGGTCGCCCTGAACGAGGCCGCCCGGCTGCGCCTGGCCCGGGACTTTGAGCTGCGCCGGGTGTCCAAGGCCTATCTGGCCGTGGTCCTGGGCCGTCCGGACCCGGATCGGGGCCTGATCGACGCGCCCATCGCCAGGCACCCGCGGATCAGGACCAGGATGGCTGTGTCGGCCAGGGACGGCCGCGAGGCCCGCAGCGCCTACCGGGTCCTGTGGACCGATCCCGGGTCCAGGGCCAGCCTGCTGATGGTTCGCATATTCACCGGCCGGACCCACCAGATCAGGGTCCACCTGGCCCACCTGGGCCACCCCCTGCTCGGGGACGCGGTCTACGGCGGGCCCGAGAACAGGCGTTTCCGGGAGCGCTTTCCCGGGCCGGGCGGCCTGGCCCGGCGCCAGATGCTCCACGCCTTCAGGCTGGCCTTCAGGCACCCGGCCACGGGCCGGGACATGGATTTTTTTGCCCCGCCGCCCGAGGATTTCTCGGCCCTTGTGGCCGCGCTTGAGCGCTCCTGCCTGCGGGTGGCCGTGATCGGCGCGGCCGGCAGCGGCAAGTCCGCCCTGCTGGCCTGCCTGGCCGAGCAGGGCCAGGCCGTGTTCAGCGCCGACCAGTTCGTGGCCCGGGCCTACGCGGCCGGGGGCGACGGCGCGCTGCTTTTGGAGCGCCGCTTCGGGTCCCGGTTCCTGGCCCGCGAGGGCGGGGTGGACAGGGCCGTGCTGTTTAAGGCCATGGCCGGGGACCCCGGCCTGCGCCGCGAGGTCATGGACCTGGTGCATCCGCTGGTCGAGCACGGCCTGCGCGGGTTCTGGGCCGCGAACCAGGACCGGGACCTGGCCTTTGCCGAGCTGCCCCTGTTCCTGGAGCAGGCCTGGGCCGAGAAGGGCCTGGCCGATGAGTTGGCCGGGGTGTTCTGCCCCGAGTCCCTGAGGCTGGGGCCCCTGGCCCGGGCCAGGGGCCTGTCCCCGGAGCGGCTGGCGGTCTTTGATTCCTGGCAGTGGCCGACCCCGGACAAGCTCGGCCGCTGCGGCCTGATCGTGGACAACTCCGGCGACATCCAGGGCCTGAGGGAACGGGCCGCGGCCCTGATCCGGGCCGGGCAAGGGCTCGCCGCGTCCCGGGCCGGGCGCTTCGAGGCCTGGCTGGACAGGCTCTGGGAGCGCCTCGGCCGCGAGGACTGGGAGTGATTCCGGTCAGGGACAACGCCCTCGGTTCGAGCCGACCCTGACTTTGGCCCGGGCAACACCCCGGCGTTGTTCGGGGCGGCGCTGATCTTCGTGTCCCGCACAAAGAGGCCCTGCCGCTACTCCTACGACCCGAGCAACAAGGAACACCGCATCCCGGGGCCCTGAGCCCGGACGCTCCCGCCTCCTTGCGCCCGCGTCCGGCCGCGGACATTCTCCCGTCCGTCCCGCGGGTTTGGGCGCTCAATTGTCTGCGCCCGGCCCGGCTTGACTAAGGCGGTTTTCTAATTAACTCTTCATACTGGCGCGGCGGCCGGTTCGGGCCGCTGCCTGGGAGCCGCACAGACATGAGCGTCAAGTACAAGGACTATTACAAGATACTCGGGGTTTCCAAGGACGCCTCCAAGGAAGACATCTCCAAGGCCTTCAAGAGGCTGGCCCGGAAGCACCACCCGGACCTGAACCCCGGGGACAAGGACGCCGAGGCCAGGTTCAAGGAGCTCAACGAGGCCAACGAGGTCCTCAAGGACCCCGAGAAGCGCAGGATGTACGACACCCTCGGCCCGGGCTGGCAGGACGGACAGAACTTCCAGCGCCCGTCGGGGTTCGAGAACGCGCGTTTTCATTTCGGCGGCCCGGGCGGGGGAGGCGCGGGCGGTTTCGAGGCCACGGGCTTCAGCGACTTCTTCGAGACCCTGTTCGGCGGCGGCGCGGGCTTCGGGACCGGCTTCGGCGGGGGCCGGGAGTTCAGGCCGCGGCCCAGGCGCGGGGCCGACTCCGAGGCCGTGTTCGAGATCGGCCTGGAGGACGCCTATCACGGCGGGGACAGGTCCGTGAGCCTCCAGGAGCAGGCCCTGGGCCCGGACAACCGGCCCAGCCTGCGCACCAAGACCCTGTCGGTCAAGATCCCGGCCGGGGTCAAGGACGGCCAGCGCATCCGGCTGAGCGGCCAGGGCAATCCGGGCCTTGGCGGAGGCCCGGCCGGGGATTTGTACCTCAAGCTGAGGATACTGCCCCACCCGAGGTTCAAGGTCCGGGGCGCGGACCTGGTCCTGGACCTGCCCCTGGCGCCCTGGGAGGCGGCCCTCGGGGCCACGGTCAGGGTCCAGACCCTGGACGGGGCGGTGGACCTAAAGGTCCCGGCCGGCACGGGCAGCGGCAAGAAGTTCAAGCTCAAGGGCCGGGGCCTGGGCAGCGGAGAGGAGCGCGGCGACCAGATAGTCCGGGTGATGATCAAGACCCCGGCCGGGCTTAACGAGGAGCAGGAAAGGCTCTGGCGGCAGTTGGCGGACAAGTCGGACTTCAAGCCCAGGAACGATTAACACGAGAGGCTGCTCGAGATGACCCGGAAGGACAGAGGCGGTTCGGTCCAGAACCAGGCCCCCGGGGGCCTGCCCAAGAATTCGGAGCTGGTGGCCTGGTCCCAGCTCGTGGAGACCACCCGGATATCGCCCTCGGACATGGCCCAGCTCTTGGACATGGGCTGGATCGAGCCGGTGGTCACGAGCAGCGAGCAGTACCTTTTCAGGCAGCGGGACGTGTACCGGATACAGAAGCTGCTGCGGCTCTGCCGGGACCTGGAGGTCTCGTTCAGCGGCGGGAGCATCATCGTGGACCTGCTCGAACGCATCGAGATTCTGGAAAAGGACATCCGCGAGCTGCGCCGGCTGCTCTAGCCGCCGGGAGCAGGATCGCGAATCAAGGAGCGAACATACATGGACCCCAACCGCTTCACCCAGAAGACCCAGGAGGCCGTGGCCGCGGCCCAGAGCCTGGCGGTCAAGTCCGGCCACCAGCAGGTCGACGCCGAGCACCTGCTCCTGGCCCTGGTCGGCCAGGAGGGCGGCCTGATCCCCCGGATACTGGACAAGGCCGGGGTGGACCCGGCCGCCTATGCGGCCGCGCTCAAGGACGAGATCGCCAGGCTGCCCAGGGTCGGCGGCCCGGGCGCCAGGCCGGACCAGATCGTGGTCACCCCCAGGCTCCAGGCCGCGTTTGTCCGGGCCGAGGACACGGCCAAGGGCCTCAAGGACGAGTACATCAGCGTGGAGCACCTGTTCCTGGCCCTGTTGGACGAGCCCGCGGAGAGCGCCGCGGGCAGGGTCAACAGGCGCTTCAACCTGGACAAGGACAAAGTATACGCCGCGCTCAACGAGGTCCGCGGCCACCAGCGGGTGACCTCGGACAACCCCGAGGCGACCTACGACTCGCTCAAGAAGTACGGCCGGGACCTGGTGGCCGAGGCCGAGGCCGGCAGGCTGGACCCGGTCATCGGCCGCGACTCCGAGATCCGCAGGGTGGTGCGCATTTTGTCCCGGCGGACCAAGAACAACCCGGTGCTCATCGGCGAGGCCGGGGTGGGCAAGACCGCGATCGTCGAGGGCCTGGCCCAGCGCATCGTCAAGAAGGACGTGCCCGAGGCCTTGAAGGACAAGAGCGTCTTCGCCCTGGACATGGGCGCGCTCATCGCCGGGGCCAAGTACCGCGGCGAGTTCGAGGAGCGGCTCAAGGCCGTGCTCAAGGAGGTCCAGCAGTCCGAGGGCCGGATCATCCTGTTCATCGACGAGCTGCACACCATCGTGGGCGCGGGCAAGGCCGAGGGGGCCATGGACGCGGGCAACCTGCTCAAGCCCATGCTCGCCCGCGGCGAGCTGCACTGCATCGGGGCCACGACCACCGAGGAGTACCGCAAGTACATCGAGAAGGACGCGGCCCTGGAGCGCCGCTTCCAGCCCGTGGTCGTGGACGAGCCGGGCGTGGAGGACACCATCTCCATCCTGCGCGGCCTGCGCGAGCGCTTCGAGGTCCATCACGGGGTGCGCATATCCGACGCCGCGGTGGTCGAGGCCGCGGTGCTCTCGGCCCGCTACATCTCGGACCGCCAGCTCCCGGACAAGGCCATAGACCTGATCGACGAGGCCGCGGCCATGATCCGCACCGAGATCGACTCCAAGCCCTACGAGCTGGACAAGGCCAACCGCCAGGTCCTGCAGATGGAGATCGAGCGCGAGGCCCTCAAGCGGGAGACCGACAAGGCCTCCAGGGAGCGGCTCAAGAAGCTCGAGACCGAGCTCGGCGAGGTCAAGGGCAGGCAGGCCGATCTCCTGGGCCAGTGGGAGCGCGAAAAGGGCTCCATCGAAGGCCTGCGCAGGCTCAAGGAGGACATCGAGCGCACCCGCCTGGAGATCGAGGACGCCGAGCGCAAGCTGGACTACAACCGGGCCGCGGAGCTGCGCTACTCCAAGCTCCACGGCCTGGAGCAGCGGCTCGAGCGCGCCGAGCAGGACATGACCGGCGGCGAGAACCGCCTGGTCAAGGAGGAGGTCGGCCCGGACGACGTGGCCCAGGTGATCTCCCGCTGGACCGGGATTCCGGTGGCCAGGCTCCTGGAGGGCGAGCGCGAGAAGCTTTTGCGCCTGGCCGAGGTGCTCCACCAGAGGGTCGTGGGCCAGGACCGGGCCGTGGTCGCGGTGGCCGACGCCGTGCTCAGGGCCAGGGCCGGGCTCAAGGACCCGCGCCGGCCCATCGGCTCGTTCATCTTCCTGGGGCCCACGGGCGTGGGCAAGACCGAGCTGTGCAAGACCCTGGCCCGGGCCCTGTTCGACTCCGAGGAGAACATGGTCCGCCTGGACATGAGCGAGTACATGGAGAAGCACACCGTGGCCAGGCTCATCGGCGCGCCGCCGGGCTACATCGGCTACGACGAGGGCGGCCAGCTCACCGAGGCCGTGCGCCGCAAGCCCTACAGCGTGATCCTCTTCGACGAGATCGAGAAGGCCCACCCGGACGTGTTCAACGCCCTGCTCCAGATACTCGACGACGGCAGGCTCACGGATTCCCACGGCCGGACCGTGGACTTCAAGAACAGCATCGTGATCATGACCTCGAACATCGGGGCCCAGTACCTGCTCGAGGGCATCGACGAGTCCGGCGGGTTCAGGCCCGGGGTCGAGGACCGGGTCATGGACGCCCTGCGCGGCCACTTCAGGCCCGAGTTCCTGAACCGCGTGGACGAGGTCGTGCTCTTCGAGCCCCTGTCCATGGACCAGCTCAAGCAGATCATCGACCTGCAGGCCGCGGACCTGCGCGCCCGCCTGGAGGAGCGCAAGATAGGCCTGGTCATCAGCGAGGCGGCCAAGGAGTTCATCGCCCGGGCGGCCTACGACCCGGTGTTCGGGGCCCGGCCCCTGAGGCGCTACCTCCAGACGCACCTGGAGACCCCCCTGGCCAGGCAACTCATATCCGGCGCCCTTGAGGACGGCCGGCAGGTCAGGGTGGAGGTCAGGGACGGCGTCCTGGACATCGGCCTGGCGGGCGCGGCCCAGGAGGCCGGTTGATCGTTGTCGACAATCAGGACCTGGAGAACTACGCCGAGGTCCTTTTCTGGGCCCTGAACGAGTCCAGGCGCGAGCCCCTTGAAAAGGGCGACATAGTGGCCGTGCGCTTCGATTTGCCGGGCGTGCCCCTGGCCGAGGCCCTGTACGCCAAGCTCCTGGACGCGCACATGAGGCCGGTCATGGTCGCGAGGCCCACCGCGGCCATGGAGAACGAGCTCTACAGGAACGCCAGCTTCGCCCAGCTCATGTTCCAGGACCCGGGCCAGGAGGAGCTTCTGCGCCGGGCCTCGGCCGTGGCCACGATCCTGGCCCCGGAGCACCTCTTCCACCTCCAGGGCGTGGACCCCAGGAACATGGACGAGGCCGGGCAGGCCCGCAGGCCCCTGGACCAGTCCCTGGAGCGGCGCAGGCGCAGCGGCGCGCTGGGCTGGACCGTGTGCCTGTACCCCACCGAGGCCCTGGCCGCGGCCAGCGGCATGAGCCCGGAGGAGTACGCCGACCGGGTCATGAGGGCCTGCTGCCTGAGGATGCCCGAGCCGATCAGGCAGTGGCGCAACCTGAAGCGCGAGCTGGCCGAGATCTGCGCCTGGCTGGACGGGCTTGGGGCCGTGGGCTTCCACGTCCGTTCGAGCCGCGTGGACCTTACGGTCGAGCCGGGCAGGAACCGGAGGTTCGTGGGCTTCACCGGCCGGAACATCCCGGCCTGCGAGGTCTATGTGTCCCCGGACTGGCGCGGGGTCAGGGGGGTGTACTTCGCGGACCAGCCCTGCCTGTGCATGGGCCGGCTGGTCCAGGGCGTGCGCCTGGAGTTTCACGACGGCGTGGCGCTGAGCGTCGAGGCGGCCAGGGGGTCCGGGTTCTTCCTTTCCAGGCTGTCCTCGGACGGCGGGGCCAGGCGCGTCGGCGAGTTCTCGCTCACGGTCAGGCACCTGTCCCTGGTGGACAGGTTCATGGCCCACACCCTGCTGGACGAGAACCTGGGCGGCGAGTCCGGGAGCTGCCACATCGCCCTGGGCGCGGCCCTGCCCGAGAGCTTTTCCGGTCCGGCCGAGATACTCACCCCGGAGATGGGCGCCCAGCTCGGGTTCAACGCCTCGGCCATGCACTGGGACCTGGTCAACACCGAGCCCAAGTCCGTGACCGCGGCCCTGGCCGGGGGCAAGAAGCGGCTGGTGTACGAGAACGGGGAGTTCAGGCTTTAGGCCTCGGTCGGGCTCGGGGCTGTTGACAACCACTTGTGAGTGCTTACTCAAAAAAACCAGCGCGCCTTTGGCGCTCGATTTTTTTCAAGACCGAGCGGAGCTAAGATGACCGACAAAGACAGAGGCAATGAGCCGGAGCCCAGGCGCGAGGAGCCCACTCACAAGGAGCCCGAGGCCGAGGCCCTGGGCCGGGAACTGAGTGTCGACGACCTTTCAGCCCTGTGCAGGGAGAATGTCTGCCCCGGGTGCGAGGTCATGCGCGAGGCCGAGGACATCCGGCTCAGGTCCCTGGCGGACGGCGAGAACCTGCGCAAGCGCCTTTTGCGGGAGGCCGAGGAGACGCGCCGGTACGCGGCCGAGTCGGTTTTGGCCGACCTTCTGCCCGTGCTGGACAACCTGGACCTGGCCCTGGCCCACGCCGAGGGCCTTGAGGGCTGCCGGGACTTCATCCAGGGCGTGGACATGACCAGGAGCGTCTTTCTGGACACCCTGAGGAGGCACGGCCTGGAGCGGGCCGGCGAGCCCGGGCAGGCCTTTGACCCGCAGGTCCACGAGGCCGTGGGCGTGGCCCCGGACGCGGACGTGCCCGAGGGCCACGTGGCCCGGGTGGTCCAGAAGGGCTATCTGCTCAGGGGCAGGCTGCTTAGGCCGGCCAAGGTCCTGGTCCGGCAGTGAGCCGGGAAAAGGCCTCTTTGGGCTTTACTTTTTTGAACGCGGTCTTATTTGAACCCCACTTCAGGGGCACTGAATCCAGGAGGATTGAATAATGGGCAAGATCATAGGAATCGACCTCGGGACCACCAACTCCTGCGTATACGTCATGGAGGGCAAGGACCCGAAGTGCATAACCAATCCCGAGGGCGGCCGGACCACGCCGTCGGTGGTCGCCTTCACGGACAAGGAGAGGCTGGTCGGCGACATCGCCAAGCGCCAGTCGGTGACCAACCCGGAGAAGACGGTCTCCGCCATCAAGCGCCTCATGGGCCGCGGGTACGACACCCCGGAGGTCAAGAAGTGGCGCAAGACCTGTCCGTACAAGCTCGTCTCGGCCAAGAACGGCGACGCCTGGGTGGAGGTAGACGGCAAGAAGTTCAGCCCGCCGGAGATATCGGCCATGATCCTTCAGAAGCTCAAGAAGGACGCCGAGTCCTACCTGGGCGAGGCGGTGACCGACGCGGTCATCACCGTGCCCGCTTACTTCAACGACTCCCAGCGCCAGGCCACCAAGGACGCCGGCAAGATAGCCGGCCTGGAGGTCAAGCGCATAATCAACGAGCCCACGGCCGCCTCCCTGGCCTACGGCTTCGACAAGAAGCGCAACGAGAAGATCGCGGTCTTCGACCTGGGCGGCGGGACCTTCGACATCTCCATCCTGGAGGTCGGGGACAACGTGGTCGAGGTCCGGGCCACCAACGGCGACACCTTTCTGGGCGGCGAGGACTTTGACCGCAGGATAATCAACTACCTGGTCGACCAGTTCAAGAAGGACAACGGCATCGACCTGTCCCAGGACCGCATGGCCCTGCAGCGGCTCAAGGAGGCCGCGGAAAAGGCCAAGCACGAGCTGTCCTCGTCCATGGAGACGGACATCAACCTGCCGTTCATCACCGCGGACCAGAACGGGCCCAAGCACTTCATGCTCAAGCTCACCCGGGCCAAGCTGGAATCCCTGGTCGAGGACCTCGTGGACCGGACCGAGGGGCCGTGCAAGAAGGCCCTGGCCGACGCCGGGCTTTCGGCCGCGGAGATCGACGAGGTCGTCCTGGTCGGCGGCATGACCCGCATGCCCCTGGTCCAGGAGAAGGTCAAGGGCTTCTTCAACAAGGAGCCCAACCGCAGCGTGAACCCGGACGAGGTCGTGGCCATGGGCGCGGCCATCCAGGGCGGGATTTTGGCCGGGGACGTCAAGGACGTGCTCCTTCTGGACGTGACCCCGCTCTCCCTGGGCATCGAGACCATGGGCGGCGTGTTCACCAGGCTCATCGACCGCAACACGACCATTCCCACGCGCAAGAGCCAGGTCTTCACCACGGCCGCGGACAACCAGCCCTCGGTGTCCATCCACGTGCTTCAGGGCGAGCGGCCCATGGCCGGGGACAACATGACCCTGGGCCGCTTCGAGCTCGCGGGCATCCCGCCCGCGCCCAGGGGCCTGCCCCAGATCGAGGTCACCTTTGACATCGACGCCAACGGCATCGTCAACGTCTCGGCCAAGGACCTGGGCACGGGCAAGGAGCAGTCCATCCGCATCACCGCCTCCAGCGGCCTGAACGACAAGGACATCGAGCGCATGGTCAAGGACGCCGAGTCCCACGCCGACGAGGACCTGAAGAAGCAGAAGCTCATCGAGGCCCGCAACCAGGCCGACACCATGATTTACACCACTGAGAAGTCCCTGCGCGAGATCGGGGACAAGGTGGACGCCGTGCTCAAGGGCGAGATCGAGAACAAGGCCGAGGCCCTCAAGAAGGTCATGGAGGGCGACGACGAGGAGGCCATCAGGAAGTCCACCGAGGAGCTGGCCCAGGCCTCGCACAAGCTGGCCGAGCAGCTTTACGCCCAGAAGGCCCAGCCCGGGGCCGGGCAGGCCGGTCCCGGGGCCTCCCAGGGCCCGGGCCAGGCCAAGTCCGGCGACGAGGACGTGGTCGACGCGGACTACACCGAGGTCAAGTAGCCGGGACATCCGCCCGGCCTTGCCATGCGGTCCCAAGACATGTAGCTTAGCCCGGCCCGCGATCAGGCGGGCCGGGCTTTTTTGCGCCGCTCCGCAATGAAGAGGAACAGCGTCATATGATCGACTCCCGCCCCAGCCCCTCCCCGTGGCGGGCCATGATCGTCCTGGCGGTCCTGGCCTGCCTGGTCTTGTCCTGCAAGGCCAGGGTCTGGACCCCGGCCGAGATCAAGACCGCCGGCGGCCTGGGCACCTCGGAGCTGCTCTCCGAGGCCGACGCGGCCTTCAGGCAGGGCAACTTCCCCAAGAGCGAGCTCTTTTACCTCCGGCTCTCGGAGCGGCCGGACCTGCCGCTGACCGAGCGCGGCCCGGTCATGGAGCGCCTGGCCCGGAGCGCCTTCGGGGCCGGGCATCTGCACCAGGCCAGGCTGGCCCTGGACGGCTGGGCCCAGATGTCGCCCGGGTCCAAGGACGGAGCGGACTGGAACCTCTTGCGCCTGAAGACCCTGGACGGCCTGGACTCGTTCGAGGCCGTGGACAGGCACCTGTCCTGGATGTTGACCAAGCAGGGCCTGTCCAGGCAGGCCCTGGACTCGGCGGCCCTGTGGTACCTGGCCGAGTCCGGCAGGCGGGACCGGTCGGACCTGGGCCTGAGCTTTCTGGCCGCGGCCTGGGCCACGGCCCCGGGGATCGAGGCCCGGGCCTCGCTCGAGGCCCTGGCCTACGGGCGGCTGAGCGCAATGGCCGACAGGGAGGTCCTGGCCCTGTCCGAGGCCGTGACCTCCAAGAACCAGCGCGACTTCCCCTTTAACCTGGTGCTCTTCGAACGGGCCAGGCGCCGGGCCGAGGGGCGCTCGAACTGGTCCGGGGCCTGGCGGACCATGCGCGACGTGGTGGCCGGGGCCGGGCTGGTGGAGACCGCGAACCTGAGGCGGGCCCTCGATGACCTGGAGCGGCGCTTCGGCGTGCCCCGGGTCGGCCTGGCCCTGGCCCTGCCCCTGACCGGCCGCTACCAGGCCGTGGGCCGCAAGATACTGAGGGGCGCCGGGGCGGCGCAGTGGCTGCTTTCCGGGACCGGAAAGGACGTGGACATCAAGGTCGTGAACACCGACGTCCCGGGCTGGACCGGGCGCATCGAGCGCCTGCCCGGCCACTACTCCGTGGTCGGCGGCCCGTTGAGGGTCGAGGCCTTCCGGGAGATCGAGGCCCGGCTCTTGTCCGGCCGGGCCTTTTTCGCCTTCTTGCCCGAGCTGGGCGAGGTCGAGGAGGGCCGCCGGGCCTGGAGGTTTTTTTCCAGCCCCAGGGACCAGGTCCGGGCCCTGCTCGGCCTGGCCCTGGACAGGCTGGGCATAGACAGGCTGGCGGTCCTGTATCCGGACGAGAAGTTCGGGCTGCGCATGGGCCGGCTGTTCGCGGACGAGGCCCGGAACCGGGGCGCGGTGGTCAGCGCCTCGGAGTCCTACCCGCCGGGCAAGCACACCGAGTGGGGCAGGAGCATAGCCAAGATCCTGGACGTGCCCCCGGACTTTCAGGACAACAAGGAGGCCCCCCTGCCCAGCCCCAGGTTCGGGGCGGTGTTCCTGCCCGACGGCTGGTTCCAGGCCCAGCTCCTGGTCTCCAACTTCTTCTTCTACGAGGCCGACCAGCTGCTGCTCATGGGCACCGAGCTCTGGAGCCGGTCCCTGGACAGGTCCCAGGACCTGGACAGCCAGTACTTCCGCCTGGCCGTGTGCCCGGGGGCCTGGTGGCCGGGCAGCCCCGGGGCCGCCGAGCTCCAGGAGACCCTGACCTCCGAGGGCCTGGGCGGGGCCGATTTCTGGGTCGCCCTGGGCTTCGACTTCGTGCGTTTCGCGGCCGGGCTCGGTGTGCTTCCGGCGGCCTGGACCCCGGATATGGTCAACGAGCGCATAAGGGCCGCCCAGGACATGCGCTTCGGCATGGCGCCCCTGACCTGGGACGCGTTCGGCCGGGCCAGCCAGGACCTGTATCTGTTCAGCCCGGCCAGGGGCGGCAAGTTCCTGGCCGAGCCCTCGGCCCTGGCCGCGGGCATAGAGGCGGCCAAGGAGCGCAGGCAGCGCAGGCAGGAGACCTACCGCCGGCGCATGGACCAGGAAAAGGCCGCCAAGGCCCTTGTCCGGCCCGCAACCAACGACTAGCCGGAGGATGTCTGTCATGAAGATAGGCCCGGAAGAGGTGGCCAGGATCGCCGCCCTGGCCCGGCTGGAGATCGACCCGGCCAAGGTCGGGCAGTTCGCCGAGCAGTTCAACGACATCCTGGACTACATGGACAAGCTCTCCGAGGTGGACACCGAGGGGGTCGAGCCCATGTACGGCCCGGTGGAGCACGCAACCGTGCTCAGGTGCGACCGGACGGCCAGGGACTGCTCCAGGGACGAGGTCCTGTCCAACGCCCCGGAGAACGACGGCCGGTTCTTCATCGTGCCCAGGATCGTCTAGGGCCGCGGGCATCAGACCAGGAGGCGCTGCGCGCATGAGCCGAATCTGCGACAAGAGCCTGTCCGGGCTGCGCGGCCTGTTGGCCGCGGGCGAGGTCAAGGCGGCCGAGGCCGTGGAGGCGTGCCTGGAGCGCATCCGGGCCACCGAGCCCACGGTCCGGGCCTTGATAAGCGTCCAGGCCGAGCAGGCCATGGACCGGGCCAGGGCCCTGGACGCGGCCGGCTACGACCCGGACATGCCCCTGTGGGGCGTGCCCGTGGTGCTGAAGGACGTATTGGCCACAAAGGGCGTGGCCACGACCTGCGCGTCAAAGATACTGGAGAACTTCGTTCCCTTTTACGACGCCACGGCCGTGGCCCGGCTCAAGCGGGCCGGGGCGATCATCCTGGCCAAGGCCAACATGGACGAGTTCGCCATGGGTTCGAGCACCGAGAACTCGGCCTTTTTTCCGACCACGAACCCCTGGGACCCGGAGCGGGTCCCGGGCGGGTCCAGCGGCGGCTCGGGGGCCTCGGTGTCCGCCGGGCAGTGCTTCGCGGCCCTGGGCACGGACACCGGCGGGTCCATCCGCCTGCCCGCCTCGTTCTGCGGGGTGGTCGGGCTCAAGCCGACCTACGGCCGGGTCTCCAGGTACGGCCTGGTGGCCTACGGCTCGTCCCTGGACCAGATCGGGCCCATGACCCGGGGCGTGGAGGACGCGGCCCGGGTGCTTCAGGTCATCGCCGGCCACGACCCGCGCGACTCGACCTCGGTGGACAGGCCCGTGCCCGACTACCTGGAGGCCCTGGGCCGTTCGGACCTCAAGGGCCTGACCATCGGCCTGCCCGAGGAGTACTGGGGCCGGGGCGTCTCGGCCGAGGTGGCCGAGTCCTGCCGGGAGGCCGTGGCCCTGGCCGAGGAGCTGGGCGCGGCGACCGTGCCCGTGCGCCTCAGGCTCACGGACTTTGCCGTGGCCGCCTACTACATCATCGCCCTGGCCGAGGCCTCGTCCAACCTGGCGCGCTTCGACGGGGTGCGCTACGGCCGCCGGGACAGGGACTCCGCCGACCTCCTGGACATGTACGTCAAGAGCCGCACCCAGGGCTTCGGCGAGGAGGTCAAACGGCGCATCGTGATCGGCACCTACGTGCTCTCGGCCGGATATTACGACGCCTATTACCGCAAGGCCGCCCAGGTGCGCAGGCTCCTGCGCCGGGACCTGGACGCGGCCTTTGAGGGCTGCGACCTGATCGCCGGGCCGGTCTGCCCGACCACGGCCTTCCGCCTGGGCCACAAGGTCGACGACCCCCTGGCCATGTACTTGATGGACATCTTCACCATCTCCGCCAACCTGGCCGGGCTGCCGGGCCTGAGCCTGCCCGTGGGCCTGGGCACGGAGAGCGGCCTGCCCGTGGGCCTGCAGCTCATGGGCCCGGCCTTTGGCGAGGACCTGTTGCTCTCCGCGGCCAGGGTCCTGGAGGAGGCCATCGCGCCCCTGCCCGCGCCGTCCGGCCTGGCCTGAGGCCGATACGCCAAGAAAAAAGGCCGGGCATTCGCCCGGCCTTTTTTTCGGCCTCAGCTCAGCGCATGCCGTACCCGGTCGGGCCGTCCATGTAGCCCGCGGACTTGAGCCACCAGGCCGGATACCCGACGTCCCTGGCCGCCTTGCCCGGCAGGTTGACATACCCGTCCGAGTACTTGGCGATGAGCCCGTCGGCCAGGTCCCACCACGTCCTGAGCACCTGGTCGGCGTTCCTGGCGCAGAACCTGGTCAAAAAGGCCCTGGCCTGGACCGGGTCCTTTTTGTACAGGGCCATGGCCGCGGCCTCTATCTCCGGGGTCTTGGCCGCCTCGGCGGCCTCTATCTCCGCCTGCCTGGGCAGGATGTCGTTTCGGGTCATGCGCCTGAAGCTCAGGCGCGCCCAGTTGTTGACCAGGTTGAAGGCCCAGAACGCGGGCTCGCGGCTGAACTTCTGGGGGTCGCCGATCTGCCAGGCCCTGGGCAGGTCGTTGACCCCGGCGTAAAAGGGGACGAAGCAGGTCGTGTAGGACACGTCCACCCCGAACCAGGCCAGGCCGCCGATCGCGTCGGGCAGCCAGCCCCGGGCCTGGCAGACGTAGGTGTAGCCCTGGTAGTAGACCGAGATCGGCCGCTCCCACGCGCCCGCGGGCTTCTTGTCGGACACGTCGTTCTGGCCGCCCTCGTAGGGCCCGGCGAAGCGGTTGGGCTCGCCGTAGGGCCCGGCGGCCAGGCCCGCGGTCAGGTCAAAGGGCGTGCCCTCGTAGTGGTCGCGGTACAGGGCGAAGACCTCGGCCACCTCGATCTTCTTGGCCGGTGTTATGGAAAACGGATAGGCCGTGGTGAAGCCGTCCTCGACCCAGGGATTCAGGGCCAGGTCCGGATTGACCCGGTCCATGACCCGCCAGACCCGGCGCAGGGAGTAGTAGGGGTGGTTGTACTCGCCGTTGCTCACCGCCCTCAGCCAGTCCAGGGCGCCCTTTTTCGGGCCCCACCAGCCGACCTTCTTGAGGCCCGGGAACAGGTGTTTGGAGTACAGGGTGTCCGGGTCGTCCTTGTTGATCTCCCGGATGCGGAACTCGTTGGCGGCCACGAAGAACTCGCCGTCCGGGACCCTCTTGGCCACCCAGGCCGAGTGGTGGGTCTCATCCGGCAGGGCGCACATCTCCAAGACCCAGGCCTCGTCGACATCGGCCACCAAGAGGGTCTCGCCCGTGCCGTAGTAGCCGTACTCGTCGATCAGCCGGCCCATGAGCCTGACCGCGTCCGCGGCCTTTTCGCAGCGCTCCAGGGCGACGCGCGAGAGCTGGGTGCTGTAGAACATCCGCCTGGGCTCGTTGTCTCCGGCCCTGGGCCGGGCCTTTGGCTCGTACTTCGCGCCGTCGGTGCACTCGCCGATGAGCAGCTGGCGCTCGTTCATGATCCCGTAGTTGCCGTCGAAGTAGGCGTAGGTGTGCCGGACCTGGGGGATGTAGCCCAGTATCTCGCTCTGGGCCCGGCCCGGGGTGTCGTAGCCCGGACCGCGGTCCTTGGCCACCAGCCTGGGGTAGGCGAAGCCCTCCCGGTACACCGGCCGCTCGGCCCCGGGCTCGTGGTCCATGGCCGGGACAAAGATGACGCGCTGGTCTCCGAGCTCGTCGTCGTCCGAGTGGGCCACGATCATGGAGCCGTCGGCGCTCGCGCCCTTGGTCACGATCATGGTCGTGCAGGCCTGGGCCGGGATTTGGGCGAGGGCGGTTGTCAAAAGCGCCGCGAGCAGCAGGCAAAGGGTCTTTTTCATGGCTGGCTCCGGGTTCGGGGTTGCGCGGGCGTCCCGGCTAAGCCGGGCGCATTCTTTTTTTCTAGCATCTTGCCCGTTGATCTCAACATGTTTTTTTCCGGCCCCGGCCGGACCTTGCCCAACAGGCTTGGAAATGACATTGTGCCCCGGATGAATGATCCGATGAGCGTTTCAGGGGCAGCGGGATGAGGCTGGCGGTCGCGCTGAGCGGCGGCGGGGACAGCCTCCTGGCCCTGGCCTTGCTCAAGGAGGCCGGCCGGGACCTGGTCGCGGTCCACGGCAGGTTTTTGGCCCTTGATCCGGCCCGGGCCGCGCTGGAGCGGGACCTTGCCCGGATCTGCCGGGGCCTGGGCGTGGATTTCGAGGTCCTGGACCTGGTCCGGGAGTTCGAGCAGCGCGTGGTCGCAAGGTTCGCGGCCCAATACGCCGCGGGCCTGACCCCCAACCCCTGCCTGGCCTGCAACCGGGAGATCAAGTTCGGCGCGTTCATGGACCTGGCCGCGTCGCGGCTCGGGGCCCGGGGCCTGGCCAGCGGGCATTTCGCCTCCCTGGGCCCGGGCCCGGACGGACGGCCCCTGCTTATGCGCGGCCGGGACGCGTCCAGGGACCAGAGCTACTTTCTGTGCCTGGCGCCAAGGGAGCGCCTGGCCAGGGCCGTGTTCCCCCTGGCCCGGAGGTCCAAGGCCGAGGTCTCGGCCGGGCTCGGACCCAGGGGCCTGGCCCCGCCCCTTGCCGCGGCCAGCCGGGAGATCTGCTTTGTGCCCGGCGACGACTACAGGGCCTTTTTGCTGGCCCGGGGTATGGATTTGCCCGGCCCGGGCCGGGTCGTGCTCAGGGACGGGACCCGCGTCGGCGGGCACCGGGGCCTTTGGCGGCACACCCAGGGCCAGCGCCGGGGCCTGGGCATAGCCCACGCCGAGCCCTTGTACGTCCTGGACAAGGACCCGGCCTTAAACACCCTGGTGGTCGGGACCAAGACCGAGATGCTCTGCCGGGGCTGCCTGGCCCGGGAGGTGAACGTCATGCTCGACCCGGGCCTGTGGCCGGCCGAGGTCCTGGTCCAGACCCGCTACCGCCAGAAGGCGCTGCCGGCCAGGGTCCGGGTCCGGGGCCCGGACCTGGAGGTCGAGTACCTCGAGCCCCGGCCGAGGCCCGCCCCGGGCCAGGCGGTCGCGGTCTACTCCCGGGCGGGCGAGGTCCTGGCCGGGGCGGTCATAGCCCGGATAACGGAGTAGGCCCGCCTATCTGTCCCGGCTCATGGGCTCGTCGGCCTGGCGCTGCTCCTCCACGCCGCTGGTCACGGCCGCCTCCATGGCCCTTGTGATCTCGGCCAGGGACATCTCGGGGTGGCCCCTGAGGCGCCGGGCCTCGTCGGCCACCACCCGGCTCTGGACAAACTTGAACGGCACGCGGTAGGTTTCCAGGACCTCGAAGCCCCGTTCGCGCTCGGAGTTGCCGATCAGGGACAGGCCCAGGTACAGGGTCGCGAAGTCGTTGCCCGGCGTAATGGCCAGGGCCTGCTCGAACTCCCTGACCGCCCCGGGGTAGTCGCCCATGCGGAACCGGGTCAGGCCGAGCCTGGCTCTCAGGTGCGCGGAGCCGGGGTCCTGGGCCAGGGCCTGCTGGTACATATCCAGGGCGCTTTGGTAGTCGCCGGACTCAAGGGCCATGCTCCCGCGGCTGGCCGTAGAGCAGGCCGCGGCCAGGGCCAGGACCAGGGCGAGGGCCGGGACCAGGGCCGGGTTTCGGGTCGGGGCCGGGATTTTTTTCATGGTTTGTTTCCCCTGGCGCGCTTTGCGGCGCTTTTTTCATCAATATCCGCCCACAGCGGACATTTGGCAATGAGAAAGTTTTACGCCCAGACCCTTGGCTGCAAGGTCAACCAGTACGAGACCCAGGCCATCTGCGAGGCCTGGACCGGCCTGGGCCTGGTCCGGACCCAGGACCCGGCCGAGGCGGACCTGGTCCTGGTCAACTCCTGCGCGGTCACGGCCAGGGCGGTTGCCGACCTGCGCCGCGCCGTGCGCCGGATCAACCGCCTCAACCCGGCCTCGGAGATACTGGTGACCGGCTGCGCCGCCGAGGTCGCGGCCGAGGGGCTGGAGGCCCTGCCCGGGGTCTTCAGGGTCGTGCCCCAGAGCCGCAAGAAGACCCTGTTGGGCTGCGCGCCCAACGGCGCAAACCAGGACTTCGGCATCAGCGACTACCCCAGGGCCAGGGCCGTGGTCCTGGTCCAGGACGGCTGCTCGCACGCCTGCTCCTACTGCGTCGTGCCCCGGGCCAGGGGTCCCAGCCGGAGCCGGCCCGGAGGCGCGGTCCTGGTCGAGATCAACAGGCTTTTGGCCGCCGGGTTCAGGGAGCTGGTGGTCTGCGGGGTCAACCTGAGGCAGTACGGCCTGGATCTGCCCGGCCGCCCGGACTTCTGGGACCTGTTGTCCTTTCTGGACTCGGCCCTGGCCCCGCGCTGGGCCGGCCGGGCCAGGCTGAGGCTGAGCTCCCTGGAGCCCGGCCAGCTGGGGGCCAAGGCCCTGGAGGTTTTGGCCTCCTCGGATTTGGTCTGCCGCCACCTGCATTTGTCCTTGCAGAGCGGGGACCCCGGGGTGCTCGAACTCATGGGCCGGGGCCACTACCGGCCGGAGCAGGCCATTGATTTTCTGGACCGCCTGAGGGACGCCTGGCCGGTCTTCGGGCTCGGCGCGGACATCCTGGTCGGTTTTCCGGGCGAGGACGAGCAGGGCTTTGAGAACACCTGCGCCTTTTGCCGCCTCCTGCCCCTGACCTACGCCCACGTGTTCCCGTTTTCCCCCCGGCCCGGGACCAGGGCCCAGACCATGCCCGACCAGGTCCCGGACCCGGTCAGGCGGGCCAGGGCCAAGCGGCTCAGGGACCTGGCCGGGACCAGGAAAAGGGCCTTTGCCGAGGCCCTGGCCGGGCTGCCCGAGATCGAGGTCCTGGTCCAGGATGAGTCGGGCCTTGGCCTTTGCAGCCAGTACGCGGCCTGCCGGATCACTTCCGCGGGCCCGGCGGTTCCCAAGACCCTGGTCCGGGCCAGGCCGGCGGCTATTGAGGCCGGGCTCGTCCTGGCCGAGGCGGCGGGGTCGTGAGCAGGCCCAGGGAGCCGGCCCCGGCCCAGCTCGTGGTCTCGGTCCTTGGCGCGGACTGGGAGTCCTTCTGGCCCGGGCTCAAGGCCCCGCTCCAGGACCTGTTCGGGCCCCTGGACCACGAGTCCGAGGCCCTGGCCTTCACCCAGACCGAGTACTACGACCGGGAGCTGGGAAGCCCCATATTCAGGTGTTTCCTGGGTTTTGAGCGCCTCCAGCCCATGGACGGCCTGGCGCGCATAAAGCTCTTGACCAACAGGCTCGAGCTGGAGGCGGCGCGGCCCTCCGGGGACCGGGTCTTCAACCTGGACCCGGGGTTTCTGACCCTGGAGCGCCTGGTCCTGGCCACAGGCAAGAACTTCGGCCACAGGATATACCTGGGGGGCGGGATCTGGGCCGACCTGACCCTTGTGTTCAGGGCCGGGGCGTGGCAGGACCTTGCCTGGACCTTTCCCGACTACCGCACTCAGGCGGTCAAGTCAGAGCTGACAAGGCTCAGGCAGTCGTATAAACTGAAATTGACGGCCCTGGCCGGAGAGGCCGGGCTGAAACCAGGGGGACAGGAATGCCGGTGAGCATGACCGGTTACGGCCGTTTCGAGATAAACGAGGAGAACTGGAGCCTCGTCTGGGAGATCAAAAGCGTCAACGGCCGGTTTCTGGACGTCAAGTGGCGGCTGCCCGCGCACCTGAGGGCCCTGGAGCCGGACTGGGAAAAGGAGGTCCGCCGCCGGGCCTCCAGGGGCCGGATCGAGATCGGCCTGAACCTGGACGTCAGGCGGCCGGACCTGCTCGGCATGCGCCTGAACCAGGCCCAGGCCAAGGCCATGCTCGACCAGTTGGAGCTTTTGTCCAAGAAGTACGGGCACGTGTTCACCCCGGACTTCAACAGGCTGATGTTCATCTCCTCGCTCTGGCGGGAGGACGCGGCCCTGGCCGACTCCGGCCTGGTCGAGAGCCTGTCCCAGGGCCTTGGCCAGGCCCTGGACGACTGGCAGGCCTCCAGGCTCGCCGAGGGCCGGGCTTTGGCCGGGGACATGCTCGAGCGCCTGGCCCGGCTCAAGGGTTTGGCCAAGGACATAGGCGCCCGGGCGCCCGAGGTCGTCTCGCGCAAGACCGAGGCCCTGCGCCAGAGGATCAGGGAGAACCTGGAGGCCGCCGGGGCCGCGTACTCCGAGGAGCGCATGCTCCAGGAGGTCGCGCTGTTGACCGACAGGCTGGACGTGTCCGAGGAGCTGACCCGGCTCTGCGTCCACCTGGACAGGCTGGCCGAGGCCCTGGCCCAGGACAACGAGGCGGGCAAGCGCCTGGACTTTCTGCTCCAGGAGGCGTTCAGGGAGATAAACACCTGCGGAAACAAGGCCCAGGACTCCGAGCTCAGCGGGCTGGCCGTGGATTTCAAGGTCGAGTTGGAGAAGTGCCGCGAACAGGCGCAAAACCTGGAATAGGACGGACATGCAACGGCAGGGACCCAAACAGGGATTGTTGAACATCGGCTTCGGGAACTTCGTGATCGCCTCCAGGGTCGTGTCCATCGTCAACCCCTCGCCCGCGCCCATGCGCCGCCTGCGCGAGGACGCGCGCCAGGAGGGCCGGCTGATCGACGCCACCCAGGGCCGCAAGACCAGGGCGATAATCATCACCGACTCCAACCACGTCATCCTCTCGGCCATCCAGGCCGAGACCATCGGCCAGCGCTTCAGCCAGGAGGACGGCTAGGGTGTCCCGCCGGGGTCTGGTCATGGTCGTGTGCGCGCCCTCGGGCGCGGGCAAGAGCACGCTGATCCACAGGCTCATGGCCGAGTATCCGGACCTCGGCTTCTCGGTGTCCTGCACCACCAGGCCGCCCAGGCCGGGCGAGGTGGACGGCGTGGACTACCGCTTCCTGGACAGGGAGGCCTTCGAGTCCATGCGCGAGGCCGGGGAGTTCGCGGAATGGGCCGAGGTCCACGGCAACTTCTACGCCACGCCCAAGGGGCCGGTCGAGAATCTCCTGGCCCGGGGCCGGGATCTGGTCTTCGACGTGGACGTGCAGGGCGCGCGAAGGCTCAAGAGCAGCTTTCCGGACGGGCTGTTCGTGTTCATCATGCCCCCGTCCAGGGGCGAGCTGGCCAGGAGGCTGGGCAGCAGGGGCCTGGACTCGGCCGAGGCCGTGCAGCGGCGTCTGGCCAACGCCAGGGGCGAGATCGAGGCCGCCGGGGAGTTCGATTACTGGGTCTTCAACGACGACCTCGAACGGGCCTATCAGGTGCTCAGGGCGGTCTATCTGGCCGGCCTGGCCAGGTCCGCCGGACAGGCGGACCGGCTCAAGGCCGTGCTCGGGTCCTGGGACCGCTCCGGCTAGGATTTTCACGGCCCCTTGGCCGTCTTGACCTGGCCTTTAAATGGACGCATTGTTGCCCTGAAGAGTTCGCAGGCCAATCGATGTGCGCACGCCCGCGGGCGTGAGGGCGGGTTTATGAGCGGCAAGGAAGACACAGGGGCCAAGGCCGCCCAGGTCAAGAGGAGCGGGGAGGAGAAGATCAGGGGCGTCTTCTCCACCCAGTCCGTGGCCAGGGTGGGAACCGGCACCACCCAGCGCAAGACCATCCAGAAGACCTTCTGGTTCGTGGAGGAGAAGAAGGCCGGGGTGGTCTCGGTCCAGCCGCTGAACAAGAACTACGTTCCCTCCGGGCCCAAGCGCGAGGTGCCCAAGGAGGACTTCCTGGCCAAGTTCAGCCCCGAGCCGGAGTTTTACCTGAGCACGGTCTACCCCAAGATGCGCGAGCTCAACGAAACCATCTCCAGGGGCGAGCAGGCCAGGGAGCGCGGGGCGCTCTACAGCGCCGAGTTCGAGTTCAAGAACGCGGCCAAGGTCGACGACGACAACGTCAAGGCCAACTTCGGACTGGGCCTGACCTATCTTGAGCGCGGCGAAACCGTGAAGGCCAACGACATATTCAAGCGTCTGGTCAACCTGGAGGCCTCGTTCGACAAGGAGCACAAGCACCTGTTCAACGACTTCGGCATCAACCTGCGCAAGAACAAGATGCTCGAACAGGCCCTGGACTACTACCTGCGCGCCGAGAAGCTCGTGGAGAACGACGAGAACCTTTACCACAACATCGCCCGGGCCTACTATGAAAAGGGCGATATAGAAAAGTGCGTCCAGTACTTGGACAAGTGCCTCAGGCTCAAACCAGACATGGAAGAGGCGGTCAAGTTTATGGAATATTTGAAAAAGAACGGCTACGTCAAGGACGGCGAGGTCCGCCCCGAGGCGTCCGGCGGGAGCAGGGGCGCGTCGGGGCCGGCCGAGGGCCAAAAAAAGAAGATAGTGCTCTGATGTTTCACGACCAGGCCCAGAAGCTGCTCATCGAGCTCTCGAACATAAAGCACGACCTGCCTTTTTCCCCCGTGCTCCTCCAAAAGCTCTTTGTCCAGACCGGCGAGCGCTCCCTGGCCTCGCTGGAGGACATAGCCATGACCGTCAGCAAGGACCAGGGCCTGACCACCAAGATACTGGCCGTGGCCAACTCGGCCTTTTACGGCCTCCAGTCCCAGGTGACCTCGGTCGGCCGCGCCGCCGCGGTCCTCGGGCTCAAGGAGATACGCAACATCGTGGTCTCCCTGGGCATCCGCACCCTGACCAGGAAGCGCCCGGTGCCCGAGGAGTTCAAGCTCCTGGACTACTGGAAGCATCAGTTCTTCGTGGCCCTGATCGCCAAGTCCATGGCCCAGGGCATGCCGGACATCAACTCCGACAACATGTTCACCGCCGGGCTGCTGCACGACCTGGGAAAGCTCATCGTGGCCATGTACCGGCCCGAGCGCTGGGTCGAGATCAACGCCCTGGCCGCCAAGCTCGGCCTGTCCGACAGCGAGGCCGAGGACCGCTACTGGGGCCTGGACCACGGGGTGGTCGGGTCCCTGACCCTCAAGTCCTGGGATTTCCCCCCCGAGCTCTGCGAGCCGGTCAACTGGCACCATTCCCCGGAGCTGGCCCCGGAGTTCAAGGCCGAGGCCTCCCTGCTCTGCCTGGCCGACGGCCTGGCCCACTGCATGATCGATCCCAAGGGCACCTATGTCCAGGCCGTGGAGACCGTCTGCGCCGGGTTCGGGCTGGACCCCGCGGCTGTCGAGGCCGACGCCGCGGAGGTCCTGGACGAGGCCGCGGTGGACCACTTCGTGAGCATGCTGGTCTAGGACCCGGTCGGAGGTCCCGAGTGCCGAACAACTGGAAACCGAGGTCCGGGGACCCGGTCCCCGAGGCCGTCTCGTCCATGGCCGAGGAGCTTTCGATCTCCAGGGTCGTGGCCGGGATACTCTGGCGCCGGGGGCTGAGGACGCTTGCGGACATGGACCGCTTCCTGAGCCCGGGCCTCAGGCACCTGTCCGATCCCGGCGCGATACCCGGCCTGGACCAGGCCGCCCGCGTCCTGGCCCGCGGCCTGGACCAGGGCCGGACCCTGGCCGTGTGGGGCGACTACGACGTGGACGGGATCACGGCCACGGCCGTGGTCAAGGAGTACCTCGCCTCGCGGGGGATCGAGGCCCGCCACTATCTGCCCAACCGGCTCAAGGAGGGCTACGGCCTGAACCCGGCCGGGGTCGAGGCCCTGGCCGCCCAGGGCGTGGACCTGCTTCTGACCGTGGACTGCGGGGTCAGCGACACCCAGGCCGTGGCCAGGGCCAGGGAGCTGGGCATGGGCGTGGTCGTGTCCGACCATCACCTGCCCGGGCCCGAGCTGCCCTTGGCCGACGCGGTCTGCAACCCCAGGCTCTCGGACGGGCCGTGCTCCAACCTGGCCGGCTGCGGCGTGGCCTTCATGCTCATGGCCGCCCTGGACAGGCTTCTGCCCGGCTCATCCATGGACCTGCGCCGGCTTTTGGACCTGGTCGCCCTGGGCACGGTGGCCGACGTGGTCGAGCTGACCGGCCAGAACCGCATCCTGGTCAAGAACGGCCTGCTCCTGCTCAAGGACGCGGAGCGGCCCGGCATAGCCGCGCTCAAGGAGGTCTGCGGCCTGGAGCGCTTCGCGCCCTTGAGCGCCGGGCGCATAGGCTTCGGCCTGGCCCCGCGATTGAACGCCGCCGGCCGCATGGGCGACCCGGACCGGGCCCTGGATCTGCTCTTGGCCCGGGACCTGGAAACGGCCAGGCCCATCGCCGCCAGGCTCGACAGGGTCAACGCCGAGCGCAGGCGCGAGGAGCAGGCGATACTCGAACAGGCCATGGCCCAGGCCGAGTCCCAGGCCGGGCGCATGGGCCTGGTGCTCTTCGGGCCGGACTGGCACCCCGGGATCATCGGCATAGTCGCCTCCAGGGTCGTGGAGCGCTTCTACCGGCCCACGATCATGCTCTGCGCCGAGGACGGCAGGCTCAAGGGCTCGGGCCGCAGCGTCGAGGAGTTCGATCTCTACTCCGGGCTGGCCGAGCTGGAGGGCCTGCTCCTCGGGTTCGGCGGCCACAGGCAGGCCGCGGGCCTGTCCCTTGAGCCCGAGAACCTGGAGGCCCTGCGCGAGGGCTTTCACCGGGTCGTGGCCCGGGCCCTGGGCGGCGAGCCCCTGAACCCGACCCTCAAGCTGGACAGCCGCCTGGGGTTCAAGGAAATCGACCAGGGCCTGCTCAAGGAGCTGGAGGCCCTCCAGCCCTTCGGCGTGGGCAACCCCGAGCCGGTGTTTTTGTCCCCGCCGGTTGTGGTGCGCGACTACAGCGTATTCGGCCAGGACCACGTCCGGCTGGTCCTGGCCGACGAGCAGGCCGGGGCCGTGCTCACGGGCAAGGCCTGGCGCATGGCCGCCTCCCTGCCCCCCGAGGTCCTGGGCCGGAGCATGTCCTTTGCCTACACGCCCAAGCTGGACACCTTCAGGGGCGCGCCCAGGATCGAGCTCAGCGTCAAGGACTGGGAGCGACCCGGTCAGGTCCGGGTGAACATGTCCGCGTTGTAGCTGGAGCGGACCAGCGGGGCGCAGTACATGTGCCTGACGCCCTGGGAGCGGCCGTACTCGGCCAGGGCCTCGAACTCGGCCGGATCGAGGTAGCGCGAGACCGGGGCGTGGGCCCTGGAGGGCTTCATGTACTGGCCGATGGTCACGATGTCGCAGCCCGCGCGGGCCAGGTCCCGGACCGCGGCCTTGAGCTCCTCGGGGTCCTCGCCGAGCCCGGCCATGAGCCCGCTCTTGCACAGGGCCCGGCCCGGCCCGCGGCCCGCGGCCCGCGAGAGCAGCTCCAGGCTCCTTTGGTAGTCGGCCTTGGGCCTGATTTGCGGGTACAGCCTGGGCACGGTCTCCAGGTTGTGGTTGAAGACCTCGGGCCCGGCCCCGAGCACCTCTTCAAGGGCCCTCTGGTCGCCTTGGAAGTCCGGGACCAGGACCTCGACCGCGGCCTGGGGCAGAAGATTTCGGATCCGGCCGATGACCTCCCTGAAGTGCCCGGCCCCGCCGTCGGCCAGGTCGTCCCTGGTCACCGAGGTCACGACCACGTGCCTGAGCCCGAGCCTTGCCGCGGCCTGGGCCAGGCGGCGCGGCTCGTCCGGATCGGGCGCTGCCGGGGGCCCGGACTCGATGTTGCAGAAGGCGCAGTTCCTGGTGCAGGCCGGGCCCAGGACCAGGAACGCGGCCGTGTTCCGGGAGAAGCACTCCCAGCGGTTGGGGCACTTGGCGTCCTGGCACACGGTCTTGAGCCCCAGGTCGGCCAGAAGCCTCTGCGTGGCCCCGAACCCGGGCCCCGAGGGCAGGCCGGTCCTAAGCCACGGCGGCAGGCGCGAAGGACTTTTCGAACTCTTCGGCAAGGACATCCTTGACCTCTTTCACCCCTATGTCCCGGCCCGTCTCCCGGCTCAGGGAGGTGGCCGCGGCGTCCGGGACCCCGCAGGGCGTCATCAGCTCGAACAGGGACAGGTCCGGCCCTACGTTCAGGGCCAGGCCGTGGTAGGTCACCCAGCGGCGCACGGCCAGGCCCATGGAGCAGATCTTCCTGCGTTCCCCGACCCAGACCCCGGGATGGCCCTCGCGCCTGTTGGCCTCAAGGCCGAAGGCGCGGCAGGCGCGGATGATTGTTTCCTCCAGGTCCGCGAAAAGGGCCCTGACCCCGCCGGGCCGTTTCTGGATGCGCAGCACCGGGTAGGCCACCACCTGGCCCGGGAAGTGGCAGGTGATGTTGCCGCCCCGGGTGGTCTGGACCACTTCCACGCCCCTGGCCGCAAGGGCCTTTTCCGGGACCAGCAAATGCTCCCGGCCGCCCTGGCGGCCCAGGGTGACCACGGCCGGGTGCTCCAGGAGAAAGAGGGTCTCCGCTGCGCCCTGTTCGACCCGGTCCCGCCGGGCGAGCTGGATGTCCAGGGCCTCGTGGTAGCGGATCAGGCCGAGGTCGATCACCCGCAGGCCGGGCTCAGGGCACATAGCTGAAGACCATCCTGCGCACGAACATGTCCCCGGCCCCGGCCCCGGAGGCGAGTTCGATGGTCCGCGACTCGCCGGGCAGGGAGCGCGCCCAGTGCCTGGCCGCCGGGTCCTTGAGCAGGGTCTCCGCGCCCCTGAGCGAGGCGTTGCCCGCCTTAACGGTCCTGGAGGCCATGCCCGGCGGGATAAAGCCGAGGGTCTCCAGGTCCTCAACCCGGACGTGCTCGCCCATGGCCCCGGCCAGATGCAGGCAGCGTATCCCGGCCGGCTCAAGGCCTGTTTCGGCCAGCAGGGCGGACAGGGCCAGGTTGAAGGCCGCCTTGACCTTGAGTATCTCCTCCAGGTCCGAGGCGGGCACGCTCAGGCCCGCGGCGTTGAAGGCCCGCTCGCCGTGGATTTGGGTCAGGCCCAGGGCCAGCCTCGCGGCCAGGGGCGAGTCGTTCGGCTCGAAGCGGCCGTCCGGTTTGAGCAGGCCGGCGCGCAGGAGCAGCGCGGCCAGGGAGAGATAGCCGGTCCCGGTCAGGCCCGGGGTCTCGCGGTTTTCGGGCCGCCGGTCCACGTATTCCGGCCTGGGGCCGTCCGGGGACAGGGTGAACCCGGAGACCGCGCCCGGCCCGGCCAGGCGTCCCAGGCTCAGGCCCACGCCCTCCAGGGCCGGTCCCATGGGCACGCTGGCGCACACGAATCCGCCCGAGGCCGGGGCCAGGACGAACTCGCCGTTGGTGCCCATGTCCGCGAGGATGAACGGCCTCTCGGGCGGCCCGGAGTCGTCGAAGAGCAGTGCGGCCAGGCCCGCGCTCAGGTCCGCGCCCACGAACGGGGCCAGGAGCGGCGGTATGTAGGCCCTGGGCAGATCCGGCCCCAGGTCCTGCTCGTCGCCGCCCGCATAGGCCAGGGAGTACGGCGCGCGGCACAGGCCCGAGACGTCCAGGCCCAGGAGCAGGTGGATCATGGTCGGGTTTCCGGCCACGGCCAGGCGTTTCACCGGGCCGGGCAGCCGGCCTGCGATGTCCTTGATCGCGCTGAGGGCCAGGCCGCGCAGGATGTCCCGCCTGGCGGGAGTCGAGGCGAAGGCCAGCCTGGACATGATCTCGCTGCCCAGGCCGCTTTGGGGATTGAGCCGGCCGCCCTGGGCCAGGCGTCGGCCCTGGTGCGAGGCCGACCAGTGGATGGTCGTGGTGCCCAGGTCCACGGCCAGGTCCAGTTCTTGGCCCGGCCGGGCCTGTTTCAGGACCTGGGCCTGGATTTCGGACCCGGCCTGGTCGGGCGCCAGTATCTCGCAGGCCCTAGCCGGGTGCAGGCAGGACAGCCGCCAGCCCTGTTCAAGGGCCGCAGGCCCCAGCCTGCGCAGCTCCTCGGGCCTGGGGTTCGGCGGGTCGCTCAGGAACCTGACCCGGCACAGGCCGCAGCGGCCCAGCCCCGAGCACAGGGGCGCGTCCGGCCACAGCCCGGCCAGGAACAGGGCCTGGGACAGGCTCAGGTCCTGGTCCGGCCGGGTCGTGGCCTTGCGGCCGTCGGGGCGGTGGATGACGATCTGATTCATGGCCGGGCCTGCCCATTCCTAGCCCAGGCCGGGGCGGGTGTAAATGGCGTCGGCCCTAGCGCCGCTCCAGGCGGCGCACGGCGTCGTCCAGGTGGGCGAGCCAGATGTCGGCCAGGGGTTCGTGCTCGGCCGCGCCCTTGAGCACCGTGAGGCAGTCTATGCCCCGCCTGGAGAGGGTGTTCTTCCAGGAGTCCGGGCCCTCGCCGGTCATGTCCGTGGCCGCGTGCATGCCCGCGCCGAAGAGCAGGGGCATGAGCTGGACCTTGTTGCGGCCGTCCTTGACCAGCCGGTCGCACACGGCCGATATGCCCGGGTCCGCGTCCATGGCCCCGACGTAGACGTCGGGGTCGGTTCGGCGCAGCCGGGACTCCAGGGCCTGGTAGTAGACGTTGCCCGCGTGCGGGGTGCCGTGGCCCATGAGCAGCACGGCCTCGCCCGGGCCCGAGTGCTCGGGCAGGACCCTGAGCAGGGCCCGGGCCACGTTTTGGATGTCCTCTTCCCCGGCCAGCAGGGGAAAGCCGACCTCGATGCGCTCGAAGCCGCCCTTTTTAAGCATCAGCCTGTTGGCCAGGGTCAGGAGGTTGTGGAACTCCTCGCCCGGGATCATGTGCAGGGACTGGACCGCGACCCGGCGCAGGCCCTGGCCGAGCAGCCTTTCCAGGGCCTGGTCCGCGCTGTCCGGCTCCTCGCCCCGCCGGGCCAGGTGGTCGCGGATGGTCCCGGAGGTGTAGCACAGGCCGCAGGCCGCGTTTGGGTATCTCTGGCGGACCCTGTGGACCATGGCCTCAAGGGCGGCCCTGGACTGGGGGTGCCTGGACCCGAATGCCGCCAAGAGTATCGCCGTGCTCATGTCTGTGCCGCGCCGGGCCGGATTGCTGCGGCCGCCGACGCGCCCGAGATATGGCACAGCCCGGGCCGGTTATCAAGGCCGGACCGCGCCGGGCGGCCTTGGCCGGGCGGTGCGGATCAGGGTCTCGGTGTCCACGACCAGGGCGTCGGACTCGCCCATCATGCCGTATCCGGCCAGGGGCAGGGAGAAGATGTCCTGGACCGGGACCGTGAACCCGGTGACCACGACCTGCTGCTGCCTCAGGACCTCGTCCACCAGGATGGCCGCCCTGAACTCGCCCGAGCGGACCACCACGGCCTGGGCCCCGGGCCCGGACCCGGACGCGGGATTGCCCAGGCGCTCGCCCAGCCGGAGCAGGGCGTGGACCTCGCCGCGCACGTCCACGGCCTCGCGTCCGTCGGGCAGCTCGGTGACCTCGTTTTCCCCGGGCACGTATATCTCGACCACGTCCCGGCTGGGGATGATGAACGTGCCGTCCCCGGCCCGGCAGACCAGGGCGTCCACAATGCCCTCGTTGGCCGAGCGCCTGAGCGGCAGGGTCAGGGTGAAGCGCGCGCCTTGGCCCGGGCTGCCCGAGATGTCCAGCTCGCCGGCCAGGACGTCCTTGACCACGCTTCGCACCGCGTCCATGCCCACGCCCCGGCCCGAGAGGTCCGTGACCTCCTGGGCCATGCTGAACCCGGGCCTGAGCACCAGGCGCAGCACCTCGCTGTCGTCCGGCCGCCGGGCCCCGGCGGCCAGGCCCTTTTCCACGGCCTTGGCCCAGATGGCATTCGGGTCCAGGCCCCGGCCGTCGTCCGAAACCTCGATGACCGCGCTTTCGCCCTTGCGCGAGGCCGATATGCGGATCAGCCCCTCCTCGGGCTTGCCCGCGGCCAGGCGCTCCTGCGGGGCCTCCAGGCCGTGGTCCACGGCGTTTCTGAGCAGGTGGACCAGGGGCTCGTTGAGGTCCTCGACAATGGACTTGTCCAGGGCGATCTCCTCGCCCTTGATCTCCAGGCGCAGCCTCTTTCCGGTCTTTTGGGCCAGGCCCTTGACCAGCCTGTGCATGGGCGTGAACAATTGTTTGAGCGGCACCAGCCTGATGGCGTCGACCTCGGACTGCAGCTCGCCGATGACCGCGTCCAGCTCCCTGAGCCCGGCGACATTGGAGACCTCGCGGTTGATCCCGGCCTGGGACACGACCGCGAACCCGACCATGAGCTTGCCCACGAGCTCGATGAGCCGGTTGAGCCGCTCCGTGGGCACCCTGACCGAGGCTATGGACGCCTGGGCCCGGGGCTCCGGGGCCTCGGTCCGGGGCTCCAGGGTCTCGGGCCCGGAGACCTCGGGCCCGGACATCAAGGCCTGCTCCTCGGTTTCGGCCTTTGCGGCCGGTGTCTCGGCCTCGGGGCCCGGCTGTTTTTCTGTCTCGGCCCCGGCTTGGGGACCGGACCGCAGGGGAAGCCCGGCCAGGGCCAAAAGCAGCCTCTTGTGGGCCTCGCACAGGCCAAGCAGGGCGGTGGCGATCTCGGCGTTGACCGGGGTCAGGCCGTCGGCGAACATGTCCAGCAGGGTTATGACCTGGGGCGCGGGCAGCTTGAGATGGGCCAGGCCCAGGCGGCTTATGACCTCGGAGGCGTCCGGCGCGGCCCGGGACTCCAGCTCCAGGACGCAATTCTGCAGCGCGTCCACGCACTCTTCGATGCCCTTGCGCACGCCTCAGGCCCCCCGGTCCCGGCCGTCTTCGTCCGCCAGCACGCGGATCTCCCGGTCGTAGCCGTAGGCGTAGAACACCTCCCTGCAGGCCGGGGCCATGCCGGTCACCGAGACTCTCCTGCCTTGGGTCGAGTCGGCCAGGACCTCCCAGGCGGCCGAGCCGAAGCTGGCCACGCCCGTGAGGTCGATCGTCAGCCCGGCGTCCGGGGGCAGGGATTTCAAGGCCTCGGCCAGGGCCCGGCGCTCGGGTTCCAGGTGCACCCGGCCCGGCCTGAAGCCGATGATCGCGCCGTTCGGCCCGTTTTCCAGGCGCGCGAGCCCCGGGTCTTGACTGGGCGCGGCCGCGATTTTCTGGCCCGCGGCCGCCTCGAGCAGGGCGGTCAATTCGTCGAGCTGTTCAAGGTCGGCCCGGCCCTGGTCCTTGATGTTCTCGATGAGCGAGAAGATCGCGTTCACCGAACGCGAGAACAGGTCCAGGTCCGAGCGCTCGGGCCGGGCTTGGGCCGAGCGGATGCGCTTGAGCAGGTTCTCGACCTTGTGGGTGAAGCGCGAGGCCGGCTCGAACCCGGACATGAACCCGGTCACGCCCTTTATGGTGTGCAGCGGCCGGGCCAACATGTCCATGCCCGGGCCGATCTCTCCGGCCTCGACGAGCTCCAGGCCCCGGGCCACCTGGGGATAGTACTTGTCGTTCAGCTCGGCCATGAACTCCTCGACCAGGGCCTCGTTCTCGTTCACCGCTTCCTCCGGGCGCGCTATCCGCCTATCAGGCCGATCTTCCTGAGCTCGGCGTACAGCCTCTCCCTGTCCAGGGGCTTGACCACGTAGCCCGAGGCCCCGCCCTGGTCAAAGGAGGCCAGCACGGTCTTGGGGTCGCTCAGGGCGGTGATCATGACCACCTTGGCCGGGACGCGGTCCTGCTCGCGCTCCAGGGCCCGGATGTCCTTCAGGGCCTCGATGCCGTCCTTTTGCGGGAGCATGATGTCCATGAGGATCAGGCCGTAGGGCCGGCCCTCGGCGTGGGCCAGCCTGAAGGCCTCCACGGCCTCGACCCCGTTGACCACGATGTCCACCTCGAACAGGGGGTTCATGAGCGCCTTGAGGTATCTCCGGCCCAGGAACTCGTCCTCGACTATCAAAGCCCGCACGCGCGTCTCCTTTGCCGGTTAAATGCTCTTTATACGACAATCCTATATATAAATAGTGTTGTCAATATAGTTTTCAGGCGAACTTGCGCAACGGGCTTTTGATCGTGTACGAGCCCGGTCATGCGCAACGAGGTCACGCCCGAGAGGGAGCGCCGCATCCGGGAGGTGCTCGAAAGACGCCAGAAGGATCTGACCCTGGTGGTGGACAATGTCTGGGACCCGCACAACGTGTCCGCCATACTCAGGAGCTGCGACGCCTTCGGCCTGTTGCGCGTGCACCTCTACTACACCAGCGAGAAGTGGCCCGAGCTGGGCAGGAAGTCCTCGGCCTCGGCCAGGAAGTGGGTCGAGCGCGTGGCCCACCGGGACGCCGGGTCCATGATCGGCGATCTCAAGGCCCAGGGCTTCAGGGTCCTCAGGACCGGCTTCTCGGACACCGCCAGGCCGCTCATGGACTGGGACCTGGCCGCGCCCGCGGCGATAATCGTCGGCAACGAGCACCGGGGCGCGTCGCCCGAGCTGGTCGAGCTGGTCCCGGACGAGCTCTACATACCCATGCAGGGCATGGTCCAGAGCCTGAACGTGTCCGTGGCCGCGGCCGTGATCCTCTACGAGGCCTTCAGGCAGCGCCTGTCCCGGGGCATGTACGACGCCCCGGGCCTCGAGGCCGCGGAGCTGGAGGCCCTGGCCCTCACCTGGCGCGGCAGGTGAGCGCGGTCAGCGGGCCGCTTCGAGGTCCTGCCAGCGGGCCTTTAGATCGGCCCACAGTCGATCGAGGCCCTGCTCGGCCAGGCCTTCCACCTCCTTGGCCTCGAACAGCCCCTCGAGCTTGATCTTGTTGCCCATGACCTGGGCCGCGGCCGCGACGGTCCGGGCCCTGGCCAGGCTGGAGTGCTGGATGTGCCTGACCCTCAGGTCCCCGGCGTAAAAGGACTCGAAACCGGCCAGGGCCTGGCGCAGGTCCCTTTCCAGGTCGTCGAACTGGGTCGGGCTGAAGCGGATGTCAAAGCCCCCGGCCTCTTGGACCGAGGCCATGGACAGCAGATGGCAGCACCCGGACACGGACAGGGCCGGCCGGCAGTAGGTGAAAAGCCCGCTGTCCAGGGCCCCGGCGCAGTTGTCGAACACGAACACGCGCTCCGCAAGGTCCCTGAAGCCGCCCTTGCGGCCCGCGGGCGGGAGCAGGCCGTAGTCCGCGGACTGCAGGGCCGCGGGCTCGTCCGCGGACACGATGCGGCAGCCCACGGACCCGGCCCCGGGCCTTGACCTGGCCGCGCCGAGCAGCCTGGCCAGCCAGTCTTGGGGCAGGATCACGTCGTCGTCCAGAAACGCGGCGAACTGTCCGGCCCTGACCTCGGGCAGGGACAGCAGCCAGTTGCGCGCGGCCGGGGCGCCCACGTTTATGGGCAGGGAAACGGCCCGGAACAGGCCCTCGGGGAACAGTCGGGCGGCGCTTTCGATCACCTCGGCCGAGCCGTCGGTCGAGCCGTTGTTAAGGACCACTATTCGGGCCCGGCCGGTGTCCGTGTCCGCGAGGTTCTTCAGGGTCGCGGCGAGCGGCCCGGCCTTGTTCCAGGAGTAGATGAGCACGCAGCACCCGACGTCCTCGGTGATCCGCCCGGGGTCCGGCTCCGGGTTCAGCAGGCAGTGGAGCTTGAGGGTCAGGTGCGGGTGGAGGGGGAAGGCCCGCCAGGCCCTGGACAGAAGCTCGATCCCCCGCGCGTGTGCGCCCTGCTTGAGACAGACCTCGGCGGACATGTATTCGGACCAGGTCCCGAACAGGTCCTGGTCCAGGGCCTGGAGCAGGTCCAGGGCCTGGTCCGGGTCGGCGTAGAAAAAGGCCCATTCGGCCTTGAGGCGCTGGATGAGCGGGGCGATGGTCCCGGGCTCGGCCAGGGCCTCGATCATGGCCAGGGGCAGGTCCGGTCGTCCCAGGCGCAGGAGGTAGTCCCAGCCCGCGGCCAGCCAGGCCGGGCCCGAGGCCGGGTCCCTGAGCCCGGGCAGGAGGCGCCTCAAGGCCAGGGCGTGCTCGCCCGAGGCGAGCAGCGCGCCCCACTCCGGGCCCGGTCCGGGTCCCTGGAGCCTCTCGGCCAGGTGGTCCAGGAAGCCGCGCTTTTTTTCGGGCAGGAACCCGGCCGAGTCGTCCAGGGCGCGCACATTGGCCAGGGCCGCGCTGTCCAGGGGTTGCCTGGCCCAGGCCCAGCAGCCAATGGCCCGGGCCAGGGGCAGCCAGGCCGCGTCCCCGGCGGCCAGGCCCGCGGCCCGGCCGGCCAGGGCGTTGCGCACGCCAATCTCCTCGACGCCCAGGGGCCAGCAGGGAAAGGCCTGCCTGAGCCCGGCCGGGTCGGCGTTCTTCTCGATCATCCTTAATCCTTGGTTCAGGGATTGATACGGCAATTGACAAACATTGAAAAGTGATCGAGAAGATGTCGGTGCCCTCCCATGGATGCTCTCCGGATATCCGAAATAATCAGCTCGGGCGGGGTGGTCGTGTACCCCACCGAGACCCTGTACGCCCTGGGCTGCGACGCCTTTGACGCCTGGGCCGCGGCGCGCGTGGCCCGGATCAAGGGCCGCTTGAAGGACAAGCCCCTGCCGGTGATCATCGCCGGCCTGGACTGGCTGGACAGGATCGCGGCCGAGGTCCCCCAGGTGGTCCTGGACCTGGCCGCTGACTTCTGGCCCGGGCCCTTGTCCGTGCTGGTCCGGGCCAGGCCGGAGCTTCCGGACGCGCTCAAGGACGATTTGGGCCGGACCTCGGTGCGCTGGACCCCGCACGCCTCGGCGGCCGAGATCTGCCGCCTGGCCGACGCCGCCCTGGTGGCCACCAGCGCCAACAGGAGCGGACGTGCCCCGGCGGCCACGCCCGGGGAGCTGGACCCGGACATCCTGGCCCAGGCGGACGGCGCGCTGCTCGACCGGCCCTGGCCCGGGGGCGGGCCGCCGTCCACGGTGGTCAGCCCCATGCCCGGCCGCAAGGGCCGGGCCGTTTTCCTGGTCCGGGCCGGGGCCGTGCCGCCCTCGGCCTTAAGGGACAAGGGCTACCTGGTCGAGCCCCTCGGCCGGGGTAAAAATAGTTGAACCGCCCGGGCCCGGCACAGGCCGCGGTTGGATTCGGGGTAAAAAAACTTGAACCCGAATCCCCGGCCAGGGCCTGGCCCCGGTCGTTGTTTTAAACAGGTAACATTTTGAAATAGTTTTATAAAAAGTTGCATTGACCATTGCTCAAACTTTGGCATGCCGGATGCAATAACCAGGGCACCTTCCTTCTTTTGCATGCGTGAAGCACGAATCAGGCTTCCTCGGGACGGTCCCGCAGGAGGCCTGATTCGTTTTCGGCCAAGGGCCGACATCGCCCGCAGAGCCCGCGAATCGGCCCGCCGGGCCAAAGGCGGCCTTTGGGCCCGGGCCTCTTGCCTGTTGGCCGGGCCACCAGACTGGAGCCCCGGGGCCGGGCCCCCCAGACCCGGCCCGGTATCCCATACCGGCCCCGGCCCTGGGAGGCGGCCCGCGCCCGGCCCCGGGAGGCGGGTCAAAAACCTTGTACCGCCCCACGGCCTCCGGACCCATGGCCCGGTCCTGGCCTGTCGAGGCAAGTATTTAAAATAGCTGTATTTATTTTTAAGGCCGGGAAATCTTTGTTTTTGGCCTCAAAAATGCAGGAGGTAAAGCAAGAGACGACACAGAACCTTCCTTCTTTTGCCGAAGTCAGCTTCCCCGGGGCGGTCCCGCGGGAGGCTGCTTTCGTTTCAAGGACCTGCCTGCGCGCCCGGGCCGCGGGGCTTTTCAGGCCCCGGCCGCCGGGCCGGACCGCAGGTCTCGATCAGGCCTTGGCCGGCCGCGGGCCGTTTATTGGCCGGGTATAATAAATTTTACCCCGGGCCCTGATTTGACGAAGCACCCTGCCTGGGGATAGGCCGAAACCAGATCAGGTCCGGGTTTGGCCCGGGAGAGGAGGGGGAAATGTGCGCAGGATGAAGAGCTGTCCGGCCTGCGGGGCGGCTGTCGAGGTCTATGACAACCCGTTTCCCACCGTGGACGTGGTGGTCTTCGAGCCCGGGCTCGGGATTGTCCTGGTGGAGCGCAGGAACCCGCCGCCCGGCTGGGCCCTGCCCGGCGGGTTCGTGGACCACGGCGAGACCTGCGAGCGGGCCGCGGTGCGCGAGGCCCTTGAGGAGACCGGGCTCGATGTGGTCCTGACCGGGCTGCTCGGGGTCTATTCCGATCCCGCGCGCGACCCCAGGATGCACACCATAAGCGTGGTCTACATTGCCCAGGCCGTGGACCCCAAGGCCCTGAGGGCCGGGGACGACGCGGCCGGGGCCCGGTTCTTCGGCCTCGACAGGCTGCCGGACCTGGCCTTTGACCACGGCCGGATAGTGGCTGACTTCAGGCGCCGGATCGAGGTCTTGAACCCCCCTTCGGAGGCCGGGTGAGGACCCTCTGCGTCACCCTGGGCGACCCGGCCGGGCTGGGCCCGGAGCTCGTGGTCCGGACCCTTTCAAAGGCCCGGCCCGGGCCGAACGAGAGGCTTCTCATCCTCGGGCCCCTGTCCGGGCTGGCCGGCCTGCGGGTCCGGGCCCTGGCCGAGCCCGGGGAGATCGCCTATCTGCCCGCCGGGGTCTACGCCTTTGAGCCCCCGGGCCTTTCAGGGCTTGTGTTCCGGCCCGGCCTGGCCTCGCCCGAGGGCGGGCTGGCCGCGGGCCTGAGCCTTGAGGCCGCAATTTCGCTGCTTGGCTCCGGCGTGTGCCAGGGCCTGGTGACCTGCCCCCTGAACAAGGCCATGCTCCAGGCCGCGGGCTTTGACTTTCCCGGGCACACCGAGTTCCTGGCCCAGGGCCTGGGCGTGGGCCGGGACAACGTGTGCATGCACCTGTGCGGGCCCAGGCTCAGGGTCAGCCTGGTCACCACCCATCCGCCGCTCAAGGACGTGCCCGGCCTGATCACCCGCGAGCGCATCCTGCGCTGCCTGCGGCTGACCTCGGACTTTGTGCGCGGCCTGGGCCACACCGGTCCGCTGGCGGTCTGCGGCCTGAACCCGCACGCCGGGGAGTCCGGCCGCATCGGCCGGGAGGAGATCGAGGTCATCGGCCCGGCCGTGGACCAGGCCAAGTCCGAGGGCCTGGACGTTGTCGGGCCCCTGGCCGCGGACACGGTCTTTTATTTCGCGGCCCGGGGCGACTACGCCGCGGTCCTGGCCATGTACCACGACCAGGGCCTGGGACCGCTCAAGCTCCTGCACTTCAGCGAGGCGGTCAACGTGACCCTGGGCCTGCCCTGTCCGCGCACCTCGCCGGACCACGGCACGGGCTACGACCTGGTGGGCACGGGCCGGGCCTGTCTGGACAGCTTCAAGGCCGCCCTGGATCTGGCCAGGCGCATGGTTGCGGGCACTGGGCGATGATTGCCAGGGCGGATCGGGCCGCCAGGGCGGCCCGGCGCTCCGGGCCCCCGGCCGCCTGCTCCAGCCTCTTTTTGAACCCTTCAAGGCCCGGCCTGCGGCCCAGCAGGACGTGACCCTGCATCCCCTGCCTGATCCATTTTGGCGGGCCGGTGCGCTGTTGGTCCCGGTCCTGAACAAGTTCCGAAGCCGATTCCAGGAGGGCCTCCTCGGAGCCGGCCGCGGCCCGGTCCGCCTCCAGGGCCGCCGCCCGGCCGGCCCTGGCCCCGAAGACCTGGGTGGCCAGGACCATGCCCCCGCCCAGGCGGTTGGCCCCGTGCATGCCCGTGGCGCATTCGCCGCAGGCGAAAAGCCCGCTCACCTTCGTGCGGCCGTGCTCGTCGATGAGCGCCCCGCCGTTTCCGGCCTGGGCGAACAGCCCGACCCTGATCTCGCCCTCGGCCGTGTCCAGGCGGGCGATTCCCTCGGGGTCCAGGTTTCTGATCAGGACCTCGTCCAGGCAGGCGTCCTCAAGGCCGTACCCGGCCGGGCAGTGCCCGGCCCGCGACTCTCGGAGCCGGTCCGGATCGCCGCGTCCGGCCAAGACCTCGGCCGGGTCCAGCCGGCGGTCGTCCGGGGTCTTGATCCTGGACTCCGGGCCGAGCAGCCGGGCCGGGGACACGAAGGCCATGCCCTCGGGCTCGGCCCACATGAACTGGATGAACCCCGCGTTGGCCATCTCGGCCCCGGCCTCGGCCAGGAGCCCGTAGGACGAGCCGGTGTTGCCCGGGCCGGACATGTCCCTGGCGTACAGGGCCGCCGGGCCCCCCAGGGCCGCGATCACCGCCCCGGCCCGGACCGGCAGGGGCTCCCCCTTTGGGCCGGACAACACCGCGCCCCGGATTGCATCGGCCTCCACGACCAGCCCCAGGACCTCCTGCTCGGTTAAAAACGTGATCTCGCAACCATCCAGTTTTTTGATGAATTGATTGTATGCGTGGTTCAGGTCGTCGAACACGGCGCAGCGCCTGGCCGCACTGAAGCAGCCTGTTGCGAGCCGAAGTTTTCGGTCCGCGTTCCGGCGGAACTTCAGGCCCAGGGCCTCCAGGTCCCTGAGCCTGGGCAGGGCCTCGGCGGCCATGACCTCGACCAGCCTCCTGCGCGCTGTCCCCGGCCCTGCCAGGTCCAGGACCTCGCGCACAAAGGCCTCCCGGTCCGGGTCGTCGGCCGGAACCTGCATGCCCAGGGCGTTGTTTTGGTTGGCGAAGCTCGATCCCGAGGCCCCGCGCGCCAGGGAGGCGACAGTGATTCTGGCCGTGGGCCCGGCCTTGCGCGCGGCCATGGCCGCGCGCAGGCCGCTCAGGCCGGCTCCGAGGATCAGGACCTCGGCGTCGTGGATCGGATGCATGGCGGCCCCAAGGCCCTGTTGTCCGGCAGGGGGCGCTGGACGGACCTAGCCGCCCAGCTTGCGGCTCGCGAAGGCGAGCATCTTGTGGGCCTCGGCGAACTCGGGGTTGACCTTGAGGGCCTTTTCCGCGGCCTCCCTGACCTTGTCCCACTTCTGCCAGTCTATGTACAGCCGTCCGATGTTGAAGTGCAGGTACTCGTCCTGGGCCGATATTTCCAGGGCCTTCTTGTAGTACTTTTCCGCGGTCTCGAAGTCCCTCATCTTGCGCAGGACGATGCCGATGCGGTTGTACAGATAGATGGCGTTGGGGTCGTGGCGCAGGGCCTCCTCCAAGTAGACCAGGGCGTCCTCGTAGCGCTCCACCTTGAGGAAGCGGTCGGCGATGTCCGCCTTGAGGTCCGTGTCCGACTGGAACTCACCTACCAGCTGGTCAAAGACCCTCCTGGCCTCGTCATACTCGCCCCGGTCGATGAGCTCCTGGCCCTTCTGAAGGCCCTCCTGCTTGCGCCGCTCGATCTCGGCCAGGTCCTGCTGGGCGTTTTCCGTGACCACCCGCTGCAGCTCGACCAGGAGCTCGCGCATGGCCTCCAGGAGCTCCTTTTCCTTGCCCGGGTTGTAGCGGATGATCAGCGGGTAGAGCTGGCGCAGGCCCTTGTCGTTGTTCAGGGTGTCCACGGCCTGGGCGATCATGCGCTCGAACTCGTCGCGCTCGCTGCGCATCAGGGTGTGCTTCAGGACCATGATCAGGGCGTCGTGGAGGCTCTGGACCGCCGGCATGTGGCGCTTCTGCTTGAGCAGGGTCCCCACCGAGCTGATCTTCTTGCGGGCGGTTATGAGTTCAGTGGACATGTTCGCCTCTCCCCGGCGGGACGGCCGCCTTGTCTTTGCTGGTCCGGGAGGTCTATTTACCCCTGTGTTCCCGGACCATGTCCCTGAAGCGCTTGAAGAAATATCTGCTGTCGTGCGGTCCGGGCGCCGCCTCGGGGTGGTATTGGATGGCCATGACCGGCAGGTCCTTGTGGGCGAAGCCCTCCAGGGTCCCGTCGTTCAGGTTCCGGTGCGTGGGCCTGACCCTGTCCAGCCCGGAAAGGTCCACGCAGAACCCGTGGTTCTGGGAGGATATCTCGATCTTGCCGCTCTCCAGGTCCATGACCGGATGGTTGCAGCCGTGATGCCCGAACTTGAGCTTGAAGGTCCTGCCGCCCAGGGCCAGGCCGAGTATCTGGTGCCCGAGGCAGATCCCGGCCACGGGCAGGTCCCGGGCCAGGTCGCGCGCGGTCTCGACCACGTGGCCCAGGGCGGCAGGGTCCCCGGGTCCGTTGGACAGAAAGACCGCGTCCGGTTCGAGGGCCCGGATGTCGTCCGCCGTCCAGGTCGAGGGCGCGGCGATGATCTCGAAGCCCTGGTCCGCGAGCAGCCTGAAGATGTTCCACTTGGTCCCGCAGTCCAGGACCGCTAGCCTGGGGCCTTTGCCCGACCAGGTCCGGCCGCCCGAGGGGTCGAGCGGGGAGAGGCCCTCTCCGGTCCAGGCGCAGGCGGACTTCAGGCTCACGGAGTCGGCCAGGTTGAGCCCCTCCATGGAGGGCAGGGCCCGGGCCCGGGCCACCAGGTCCTTGGCCGCGAGGTCCTGGGTGCTGATCAGGCCGCGCATGGCCCCGGCCAGGCGCAGGTGCCGGGTCAGGGCCCTGGTGTCCACGCCCTCCACGCCCACGACCCCGGCCCGGGAAAGGTATTCGGGCAGGGACATGGCCGCCCGCCAGTTGCTCGGCCTCTTGCAGCATTCCCTGACGATCAGGGCCGCGGCGTGGACCCCGGAGGACTCCACGTCCTCGTGGTTGACCCCGTAGTTGCCGATCAGCGGGTAGGTCATGCAGACCATCTGGCCCGCGTAGGACGGGTCGGTGAGTATTTCCTGGTAGCCGGTCATGCCGGTGTTGAAGATCACCTCGCCCCCGGCCTCGCCGGGGCCGGTGAACGAGGAGCCCTCGAAAAGGGTCCCGTCCTCCAGGGCCAGTACGGCTCTCATTGCCTTTGCTCCAAGATCATCCTCGTCGCCGCCTCCAGGTCCTCTGGCCTGTCCACCCCGAGGCAGCGGTGTTCTGTAATAATGACCTGGACGGGCACGCCGTTCTCCAGGAGCCTGAGCTGCTCCAGGCCCTCGCGCAGCTCCAGTGGGCCGCGCGAAAGTGAGGCGAACATCTCCAGGGTCTCCATGCGCAGGGCGTAGAGGCCCAGGTGCAGGAGATGGCCCCCGTCCCGGCCGAAGGGGATGGCCGCCCTGGAGAAGTAGAGCGCCCGGCCGCGTCTGTCCACCACGACCTTGACCCTGTCCGGGCTCTTGGCCTCCTCCGGGCCGATCCGCCTGGCCAGGGTGCTCACCCGGACCTCGGGCGAAACAAAAGGCCCGACGAGCTCGGAGAGCATGGCCGGGTCCAGGGCGGGCTCGTCGCCCTGGATGTTGAGCACCACGCAGTCCCCGGGCAGCTCCATGAGCCTGGCCGCCTCCAGGACCCGGTCCGTGCCGCTCTGGTGCCCGCGGGCGGTCATCAGCGCGGGCACGCCGAGATCCTCGGCCGCAACGAGTATCCTCTGGTCGTCGGTGGCCAGCACGACCCTTTCCAGCTCCGGACAGCGCGCGGCCCGCTCGTACACGTGCCAGAACATGGGCCTTCCGAGTATCTGGGCCAGGGGCTTGCCCGGAAACCGGCTGGACGCGTAGCGCGCCGGGATAACGCCGAAGAATTTTGGCGGGCTGTCCATGGCTGACCGTCGTTGACCTTGTATCTAAGCTTTATCGAGCAAGAGGGCAATACGCCCGCAGACCATGTCCGCCCCGCCCCGCCGGGCGTCCACGTACCGGGCCGCGGCCTTGGCCGTGTTCGTTCTCGAGGGCGGTTTCAGGGCCAATCCGGCCAGCTCGTCCAGGACCCCGGTCCAGTCCCTGGCCTCGCGCGCCAGGCCCTGCTCGAATATCTCCCGGCCCACCCAGGCGAAGTTGGACCAGTGCGGCCCGATGACCGGGACCACCCCGCAGGCCAGGGGCTCCAGGAAGTTCTGGCCCCCGAGCGGGGCCAGGCTGCCGCCCACAAAGGCGGCCCTGGCCAGGCCGTAGGCCGAAGCGAGCTCCCCGAATCGGTCCCAGAGGATCACTTGGCCCGGCCCGGCCCGGCCGTCAAGCGCCGAGCGCAGGGTCCAGGCCAGGCCCAGGGCCTTGAGGCGCGAGGCCCAGGCCTCGACCCGGTGCATGTGCCGGGGGAAGAGGCCGATCAGGGCCTCCGGCATCCTCTGCATCAGGCCCTTGACCACCAGGGCGGCCTCGGGCTCCTCCTCCTCGCGCACCGAGCCCAGGACCACGAAGCGGGCCTTGGGCCCGACCAGACCGGCCAGGGGGTTGTCCTTGCCGGGCCCGGGGCCTTTGGCCGCGACCCGGTCGAACTTGATGTTCGGCATGACCTCGACCCGGTCCCGGCCGAACAGCGCGGCGTAGCGCCTGGCGTCCTGCTCGGACACGGCCAGGACCTCGTCCGGGGCCAGGCGCCTGGTCAGGCCGGGCCAGGCCAGGTATCTGGCCAGGCTCTTGGAGGTCATCCTGGCGTTGGCCACAAGGACCCTGGTCCCGGCCCGGCGGCAGGCCCGGATGAACGCGGGCCACAGCTCGCCCTCCAAGAGGACCGCCGCCCTGGGCCGGACCCGGTCCAGGGCCCGGTCCATGAGCCGGGGCGCGTCGAACGGGAAGTACGCGGCCTGGGCGGACAGGCCCGGGTTCCGCTTGGCCGCGTCCTCCAGGATGTCCAGGCCCTGTTTGGTGTTGCTGGTCATGAGCACGCTTAGGGCCTTGTCCGGGTCCCTGGCCAGGCGGTCGAGAATCTCGCCGGCCAGAAGGGCCTCGCCCGCGCTGGCCGCCTGGATCCAGACCTCGGCCCGGCCCGGCGATTGCGAAACGACCCTCTGGGCCCAGCCCTCCCTGAGCCTCTGGTTTCTGGCCAGCAGGGTCATGGCCGCGCGCCAGGCCAGGCCGTAGAGTCCGAAGAACGGGTCCGGGTGCCCGCAAGCCATGCCTAGGAGCGCCCCTCAAGGCCCAGGCGGATGAGCTCGGCCACCAGGTCCTCGAATCCGTAGCCCGCGGCCGCGGCCGCCTGGGGCAGGAGACTGGTCGGGGTCATGCCCGGAAGGGTGTTGACCTCCAGGAGCATGGGCCCGTCCTGGCCCAGGATGTAGTCGGCCCGGCTGTAGCCCGAGAGCCCGAGGGCGTCGTGGGCCCTGAGGCTCAGGTCCTGAACGGCCTCGGTCACCGAGCGGTCCACGGGCGCCGGACATGTCTCCTCGGCCCCGCCCGGCAGGTACTTGCTCCGGTAGTCGAAAAAGGCCGCCCCGGCCGAGGGCCGGATCATGACCAGGGGCAGGGGCGCGCGGCCCAGGATCGCGCAGGTCAGCTCCGGGCCCTCGACGCGCCTCTCCACCAGGGCCGCCTCGCCCCGGCCGAAGACCAGCTCCAGGGCCGGCTCCAGCTCGTCCAGGCTGTGGACCAGGGTCATGCCCAGGCTGGAGCCGCCGTTGACCGGCTTGACGAACAGCGGGGCACTGAGGCCGAGGGCCTCGGCCTCCCAGCCCGGGCAGATCAGCTCCCATTCAGGGGTCGGTATGCCCTGGCGGTCGAACACGTCCTTGGCCGCGGCCTTGTTCAGGGCCAGAAACGAGGCCGCCGGGCCCGAACCCTGGTAGGGGCAGCCGCAGCGCTCGAGCATGGCCTGGATGAGGCCGTCCTCGCCGGGCGCGCCGTGCAGGTTGATGAAGGCGAAGTCGCTGGCCGAGGCCCGGCGCGTGAGCCGGGCGAACTCCTCGGCCGGGTCGAGCAGGCTGACGGCGTGGCCCAGCCGCTTGAGGGCCGAGTTGATCCTCTCGGCCCCTGCGAGCGAGACCTTGCGTTCTCCGGACCAGCCGCCGGCTATGAGAAGCACGCGCACGACAGATCGACCTTGATGAACCGGCCGAAGGCCTGCTCAATGACCTCGGCCTGGCGTTTGGTTTCCATTATTTTTTCATGTATTTCAACGGTTTTTCCATAGCGTTCAAGGAGGTCCCGGAAGCGTTGCTCCAGGCTTGTGAGGCGCTCGTGGATCACCCTCTTGTCGCCGTAGAGCACGGCCAGGGGCAGGAAGTATTTGGCCACGTCGATCTCAAAGGGCCAGAACACGTGGTGCATCACCCCCTGGGCCAGGAGCGGGTTGCCGGTCAGGTCCAGGACCCAGGACGCGCCGAGCTGGCTGTGGTTCCCGCTGTGTCTTATGGTGTAGTCCTTGGCCAGGTCGTGGAGCAGGGCCGAGGCCCTGACCGCCTGGACGCAGACCTCGAGCCCGGTCTTTCGGGCCTGCTCTGCCAAGTATCCTGAGACCTTGGCCACCATGCGGCTGTGCTCCCTGATGTGCTCGGGCATGGAGTACAGGTCCCAGTAGCGTTCGCACTCCCGGTCGTCGGGCGTGTTCCAGGACGCTTCGGACATGGTGCGCGGGGGGGGCGGGAGGGTGGTGGACAGCAGGCCGCCGCCGGGCTTGTGCTGGTGTTTCAATTCTCGGCCTCTTGATCGTGGTTATGGCCGCTTGTACCAGCAGGCGGCCGAAAAATAAAGCGCGTTTGCCCGCGTCCGTCCGGGGATCGGATCAGAGACGACGAGTTGATGGAAAATTTCTCTTGAATTTTTTTCCGGCAGGATTTAACTATATGCTTCGACATCGGCGAAGCCGCGGGTCCGGTGTCACGAGCCGCTAATTTCAACTGTTTTCCAAATTGGTTATCAGAGAAAGGTTTTAAAATACCTTGAGGAGGTTTTCGGTATGGCGGTTGTTGAATTTCAGGGAAAAAACTTTGAGGTTGACGAGGACGGTTTCCTTCAGAAATTCGAGGACTGGTGCCCCGAGT
>JAFGBU010000043.1 GCA_016932995.1 Desulfovibrionaceae bacterium | reverse complement strand
GGGGCGGGCCATTGAAACGCGAAAAAAACCGGCTAGGCCACGGCCGGGACCCCGGCCGGGTCCGTGACCCCGGCCCTGCTCCGCCTGGCCGCCGCCGCCGAAGGCATCGGCAGGACGAGCTCCTCGAGGTAGATGTCGGCGTGCTCGTCCAGGTAGCGTAGAAACTCGTTGTTCATGGCGTGGCCCGAGGCAAAGACCTCGAAGCGGCCGTACAGGGGCAGGCCCATCACGGCCACGTCGCCCACGAAATCCAGGAGCTTGTGGCGCACGAACTCGTCCTTGAAGCGCAGGCCGTCGGCGTTCAGGACATTGTAGTCGTCCAGGACCACGGCGTTGTCCAGGCTGCCGCCCAGGGCCATGCCGTTGGCGTGCAGGCTGTCGACCTCCTTGAGGAACCCGAAGGTCCTGGCCTTGGCCACCTCGGAGACAAAGGCCTTGGGCGTGATCTCCAGGTCCAGGCCCTGCCTGCCTATGAGCGGATGGTCGAAATCTATGGTGTACTCGATGCGCAGGCCGTTGTGGGGAAAGGCCTTGATGAATTTGCCGTCGCGCTCGAAGCAGATCGGCGACTTGATGGCCAGGACGCGCCTGGCCTTGGACTGTCTGCGGACCCCGGCCTGGTTGAGCAGGTACACGAAGGAGGCCGCGCTGCCGTCCATGATCGGCACCTCCCTGCCCTGGACCTCGACCTGGATGTTGTCCACGCCCATGCCGCGCAGGGCGGCCAGCAGGTGCTCGACCGTGGCCACGGTGCCCTGGCCGTTGCCCAGGGTGGTGGCCAGGCCGGTCTCGATCACCAGGTTCGGATGGGGGCTCAAAAAAGAAGAACCGGAGCCGTTTCTCAAGGAGAAAAGCACTCCGGTGTCCTCGGGGGCGGGACGCAGGGTCATTCGAACCTGTTTCCCGCTGTGAAGCCCGATCCCCGTGCAGCGTACGGTCTTGGCGATGGTGGTCTGCAGCATTCTCCCTCCCGGCGAATTGGAGCGCTAACCAGAAAAGCAAAAAAAGTGCCACTTTTCTTCAAGTTGTAATACATTTAAAAAACTGACTTTTTTACCAAGGGCCGGGCGGGCGGACTGTCTCATTTTTTCAACTCTGTTGCTTTTTCCCCACAATTTTCAATGCCTTTGCCCGGCCCCGGGCAGGCCTTGGAGGCCACGACCACCCGGTCCAGGCGGGCCAGGTCCTTGCGCACCTCGACCGAGACGATCCCGGGCAGACCCTCGAAGGCCAGCCGCGCGGACCCGGCCTGGGTCCAGCCGATCTCCATCATGGCCGCGCCGCCGGGCCTGAGGGCCTCGGCCATGACCCTGGCCGCCGGGCCGAGCAGCTCGTCGCCCCTGGGACCGGCCACCAGGGCGCTCTTGGGCTCGAATCCCGAGACCTCGCGGCTGACTTGGCGAAACTCGGCCTCGCTCAGGTACGGGGGGTTGCAGACCGCCAGGTCCAGGGACCCGGCCGCGAGCACCGGCCGGGTGAAGTCCGCGCGCACCAGGGCCAGGCGCCCTGAGACCCCGTGGGCCTCGGCGTTTATGCGCGCCAAATCAAGGGCCGCGAGGCTCAGGTCGATGGCCAGGCCCGAGGAGCGCGGCCAGGTCCGGGCCAGGACAACGGCCAGGGCCCCGCAGCCCGCGCCCAGGTCCGCGAAGGCCAGGGCCCGGTCGCTCGGAAAGCGCTCCCGGGCCAGCTCCACGATGAGCTCGGTCTCGGGCCGGGGTATGAGCGCCGCCGGGCCGAGCGCGAAGTCCAGGCCGAAGAACTCCTTGAACCCCAGGATGTAGGCCACGGGCTCGCCTTGGCCCCTGCGCCGGCAGAGCTGTCCGAAGGCCTCCTGCTCCGGGCCGGAGAGCGGCCTGTCCATGTCCAGGAACAGGTCCAGCCTGGACAACCCCAGGACCCGGGCCAGGAGCAGCTCGGCCGACAGGCGCGGCGAGTCCACGTCCCTTTCGGCCAGAAAGGCCGCGGACCTCTGCAACGCCTGCCTGACGGTCATGCCTTGTCCCGGATATGCGGAGGCCGGAGGGCTCAGTCCGGCCGGGCCTGTTGCTTGAGGGCCTCGCCCTGGTAGTGGCCGGAAAGGGCCTGGACCATCTCGTCCAGGCCGCCCTCCAGAAAGGTCTCGAGCCGGTACAGGGTCAGGTTTATGCGGTGGTCCGTGACCCGGCCCTGGGGATAGTTGTAGGTCCTGATGCGGCCGGAGCGGTCCCCGGTGCCGACCTGGGTGCGCCGGTTGGCGTTCAGCTCGGCCTCCTGGCGGTCCTGCTCCATCTGCAACAGGCGCGAGCGCAGGACCTTGAGGGCCTTGGCCTTGTTCTTGTGCTGGGACTTCTCGTCCTGGCAGATGACCACCAGGCCGGTGGGCAGGTGGGTGATGCGGATGGCCGAGTCCGTGGTGTTCACGCTCTGGCCGCCGGGCCCCGAGGCGCGGAACACGTCCACGCGCAGGTCCTCGGGCCTGATGTCCACGTCCACCTCCTCGGCCTCGGGCAGGATGGCCACGGTCACCGCCGAGGTGTGGATGCGGCCCTGGGACTCGGTCGCCGGCACCCGCTGCACCCGGTGCGTGCCGGACTCGAACTTGAGCTTGCTGTAGACCATGTCCCCGGAGATGGAGGCGATCACCTCCTTGAAGCCCCCGGACCCGGTGGGGTGGGAGTTCATCATCTCCACCTTCCAGCGGTTGTTCTCCGCGAACCGGCAGTACATGCGGAACAGGTCCGCGGCGAACAGGGCGGCCTCGTCCCCGCCGGTCCCGGCGCGGATCTCCAGGATGATGTTCTTGTCGTCCAAGGGGTCCCGGGGCAGGAGCAGCTCGCTCAGGCGCCCCTCGCTCCCGGCCAGGCGGGCCTTCAGGTCCGCTATCTCGGCCTCGGCCATGTCCCTGATCTCCGGGTCCGGGTCGGAGCGCAGCTCCCTGTTGCCCTCCAGCTGCCGGGTCAGGCGCTTGTGCTCCCGGAACTCCCGCACGACCTCGCCCAGCTCGGAGTGGGCCTTGGCGATCTTCTTGTAGCGCTCCTGGTCGTTGTAGACCTTGGGGTCGCTCATCTGGCGTTCGAGGTCCTCGAACGAGGCCTCCAACTCCTCAAGCTTGGCGAACATGTCTCAATCCTCGCTCACCGCGCACTTGAGCGCGGCGATGGCCACCTCGAGCTGGCCGTCGTCCGGCTCCTTGGTGGTCAGCAACTGCATGAACAGGCCCGGCCAGCACAGGACCCGGCAGAGAACGTTCCTGTGGAACCGCCCGGCCAGCTTGATGATCTCGTAGGACAGCGCGCTGATCGGCGCCATGAGCAGGAGCTTGACGGCCAGGATGAAGGCGTGCTTCAGGACAAAGCTCTGGGGCGAATAGAGCGTAAGCAGGGCGGGCACCAGCAGGGCGAAGGAAACGATGCTCACGGCCAGGACAAAGAGCAGAAAGGCCGTGCCGCAGCGCGGGTGGAGCCGGCTCTGGGCCCTGCTGCCCGCGGGCGAGAGCTCGCCGCCGTTCTCAAAGGCCCAGATCACCTTGTGCTCCGCGCCGTGGTACTGGAACACGCGCTTGATGTCCGGGACCAGGGATATGGCCAGGATGTAGCCGACAAAGACCATTATCCGGAACAGGCCGTCCCAGGCGTGGAAGCTCAGGGTGTCCAGGCCCCCGGCCGCGCCCGACCAGTGCATGAGCACGGAGAAGAAGTGCGGCAGGACCACGAAGAGCAGCAGGGCCGCGCCCACGGCCAGGCCCAGGGTCAGGGCCAGGTGCAGGCCGGTCAGGCCCCGCTCGGACCCGGCCTTGCCGGCCTTTTCCGGGTCCTGATCCTCGACCGCCTCCTGGGCCGAGTAGTTCAGGGCCTTGATGCCGTTGACCAGGGTCTCCAGGAGCACCGGGAAGCCGCGCACGAACGGCTTCTTGAGTATCTTCCAGGTCCCGAGGCTGAACCAGGGCCGGACCTCGACCTTGATCTCGCCGCCCGGCTTGCGCACGGCAATGGCCAGGCGGTCCAGACAGCGCATCATGACCCCCTCGATCACGGCCTGGCCGCCCACGGTCTGGCCTGCGGCCAGAAACAAGCTGCGTATGACATTCATGCCCATATCACCTTGGGGGAACGGCCCGGCGCGGGGCAGAACCGGGGATGGCAACTGATGAACGTAAATTAATGCCTCATCCGGGCAAAGTAAAGGCGGCCCGGAAACAAGAATGCCCCCATTGGCCGCGTTCCAACGGAGGCATGCCCGCTTCGGCCAGGCGGCCGAAAAACAGCTAGCTTTCGGAAGGCTTGGCGTCGCCCTCGAACTTGGCGTACTTCTTCCTGAAGCGGTCGATGCGGCCGGCGGTGTCCACAAAGCGCTGCTTGCCGGTGTAGAACGGGTGGCAATTGGAGCAGATCTCCACATTGACCTCCTCGCCCTTGGTGGACAGGATCTCGGCCTCGTATCCGCAGTGGCACCTTATCTTGGCCTTGTAAGTCTTGGGATGGATATCCTTTTTCATGACCTTCTCCTCATTGCTGACGACCTGAAGCGAACTCTTTTACGCGCTCTTTCAGCGCTTGGCAAGGTCGGGGCCGGGTTTTTTCCCGAAACGGCCCTTTCCAGGCGGCGAAAAATCCGCTACCTCAAAGGCCCGGGCAAAAGGCCCGGGCACATCCAGTCAAGGACGAGACATGAGCCTTATCGAGAAAAACGACTGCCTGAGACAAATGCTCGACGCGGGCCTTTCCGACCTCGCGTCGCGCGAGGACCTGGACCGGGAAGACATCGTCCGCGGCCTGGAACGCGGGCGCATGGTCCTGCTGGCCAACCCGGGCCACAAGGACGTCCTGCCCACGCTCATAGGCCAGCCCGCGCAGGTCAAGGTCAACGCCAACATCGGGACCTCGCCTCTGGCCGACGATGCCGCGGCGGAGATGGAAAAGCTGGCCGCGGCCGAGCAGGCCGGGGCCCACGCGGTCATGGACCTGTCCACGGCCGGCGACCTGGACGCCATACGCCGGGCCATGCTGGCCAAGACCAGGCTGCCCCTGGGCACGGTGCCCATCTACGCCCTGGCCAAGCGCTACGCCGACCAGGACCTGGACCCGGCCGAGTTCAGGATCGAGGAGTTCCTGGAGGAGGTCGAGAGCCAGGCCCGGCAGGGCGTGGACTTCATGACCGTGCATTGCGGCGTGACCCTAAGGGGCGTGCGCGCGGCCAAGGACCGGGTCATGGGCATCGTCTCCAGGGGCGGCTCGATCCTGGCCCGCTGGATGCTCAAGCGCGACCAGGAAAACCCCCTGCTGACCCACTACGACCAGATACTGGACATCGCGCTCGGGCACAACGTGGTCCTGAGCCTGGGCGACGGCCTGCGGCCGGGCGCCGGGGCCGACGCCGGGGACACGGCCCAGTGGGAGGAGGTCATCATGCTCGGCGAGCTGGCCAAAAGGGCGCGCCGGGCCGGGGTCCAGAGCATGATCGAGGGCCCGGGCCACGTGCCCCTGAACCTGGTCCAGAGCCAGATACAGGGCATAAAAAAGGTCACGGACAACGCCCCGCTCTACGTGCTCGGGCCCCTGGTCACGGACTCGGCCCCGGGCTACGACCACATCGCCGGCGCGGTGGGCGGCTGCCTGGCCGCATATTACGGGGCCGACTTCCTGTGCTACATCACCCCGGCCGAGCACCTGACCCTGCCCTGCGCCGAGGACGTCCGGCTCGGGGTCATGGCCTCGCTGGTGGCCGCCCAGGGCGCCGAGGTCGCGCTCGGCCGGCCAAGGGCGGTGAACAACGACCTGAATATCTCAAGGGCCAGGAAAAAGCTCGATTGGGAGGCCGTGGCCAGGCTGGCCCTGGACCCGGATCTGGTCGCGAAACGGCGCGACAAGCACCGCGACGAAAAGGAATGCGCCATGTGCGGACGGTTCTGCGCCATCCGCATGCTCAGCGAATAAAGGCCTGAACGAAAAAAGGCGGAAGCTTGCTGCTTCCGCCTTTTTTCAAACCCCTACACGCAGCCGGTGGGCTTGGGCAGGCCGGCCATTTTGCAGGCGCCCTTGCCCGGGCCGGACGGGAACAGTTCGTAGATCTGCTTCAGC
>JAFGBU010000042.1 GCA_016932995.1 Desulfovibrionaceae bacterium | reverse complement strand
TCGGGCTGACCGCCGGGGCGTCCACGCCCAGGGACATAGTGGACGAGGTCTGCGAGGTCCTGGCCGGGCTCAATCCGGCCGGAGGGGAGGGCGCATGAGGTTTTTGGCGACGATCATCCTGGCCGCGGCCCTTTGCCTCGGCCCTGTGGCCCGGGCCGAGGCCTGGACCCCCTGGGGGGCGATCTACGGCGCGGCCAGGGACGAGCGCTCGGTGGGGACCATGGCCAAGGACAAGAAGATATCCGCGGACATCAAGACCCGGCTCCTGGACAGGGACAAGGACAAGGCCCTGAAGGTCAAGGTCTATTGCTTCAAGGGCCGGGTCTTTCTCGTGGGCAGGCTGGCGGACGAGGCGTTCAAGTCCTTTGCCCTGGACACGGCCCGGGCCGCGGACGGGGTGAGCGGGGTGGAGACCTTCTGGGCCCCCCTGGCCGGGGACGAGGACCTGGCCGCGGACCTGAAATTGGAGGCCAAGGTCAGGGCCGTGTTGGTCGCGGACGGGGAGCTCAGCTCGACCCAGATAGAGACCGAGGTCTACGGGGACACCGTGGTCCTTCTGGGCCTGGTCAGGGACAAGAAGGACGCGGCCAGGGCGGTGACCGACGCCGAGTCCGTGACCGGGGTCGGCCGGGTCAAGTCCTTTCTCCGGGCCCCCTGAGCCTGAACCGGCCGAGAGATCCCAGAGGCCAAGGCCGTGAGCATGCCGCACCCGTCGCACAAGAGCGCCTCGGTCCGGTCCGTGTTGAGGGCCGCGGCCCTGTCAGCGCCCGTGGTCCTGTTGCTGGCCGCGGTCGCGGCCCTGGCCCTGGCCTATCTGGGCCACTGGCCGGCGCTCTTGACCCTTTTCTTGGCCGGCTCGGCCGGGTCCTTTGCCTGCGCCCTGCGCCTTTCCCGGGCCGTGGAGGCCAACCGCGCCCTGCGCCAGGAGATATTCTGGCACGCCAGGCGCCTGGAGTCGGCCATAGGCGAGCTCGAGGCCGAGATCATCGAGCACGAGAAGTCCGAGCGCGCCCTGGAGACCCTGAACGCCAGCCTGGCCGGCATCCTGGACGCGGCCTCGCGCGTGGCCATCGTGGCCACGGACCAGAACGGCCTGATCACGACCTTCAACCGGGGGGCCGAGGAGATCCTCGGATACCGGCCCGAGGACGTGATCGGCCGGCTTACGCCCGAGGCCCTTGTCCCGGCCTCGGAGCTTGAGGCCTACGCCGAGGAGATCAGCCCCAGGTTCGCCGACCCGGTGCGCGGCTTCGACGCCCTGGTGGCCATCGCCAGGCGGGGCGGGAGCGAGACCAGGGAGTGGACCATGCTGCGCAGCGACCGGACCCGGATCATCGCCCAGATGACCGTGTCCTCGGTGCGCGGCAGCGCGGACGAGCCCCTGGGTTTTCTGGCCGTGGCCGTGGACATCACCAAGCGCAAGAAGGCCGAGCAGGCCCTGGCCAAGAGCGAGGCCAGGCTCAAGGGCCTGGTGGAGACCGCGGTGGACGGCATCGTGACCGTGGACTCCAGGGGGATCATCGGGTCCGTGAACCGGGCGGCAACGGAGATGTTCGGGTACACGGCCTGGGAGCTTGTGGGCCGGAACATGTCCATACTCATGCCCGAGCCCTTTCGCAGCCGGCACGACCAGTTCATAGAGCGCTACCTCGGCACCGGCCAGGCCCGGGTCATCGGCCAGGGCGGCAGGGAGCTCAATGGCCTGCGCAAGGACGGCGGCGAGTTCCCCCTGGAGCTCGCGCTGAGCGAGCTTAAGATCGGCGGCGAGGTCCTGTTCACCGGGATCATGCGCGACATCACCCAGCGCAAGAAGGCCGAGCAGGCCCTGGTCTGGGCCAACGCCATGCTCGCCGACAGGCAGATGAGGCTGGACGCCGACCTCAAGGCCGCGGCCGAGATACAGAGAAACCTTTTGCCCAAGGCCAACCCGGCCCCGGACCGCCTGGACGTGGACTGGCGGTTTCAGCCCAGCGCGTCCATCGGCGGCGACATCTTCAGCCTGGTCTGTCTGGATCAGGACCATGTGGCCGTGTACATGCTCGACGTGAGCGGCCACGGCGTGCCCTCGGCCCTGGTCGCCCTGCTGGTGACCCAGGAGCTGCAGGCCGGCCGGGGAATCCTGGTCCGCGCCTCGCGCAGGGGCGAGGCCTTTGTGCCCATGCCCCCGGCCGAGGTGCTCAAGGCCCTGGACAAGGCCTTTCCCCTGGAGCGCTTCGACAAGTACCTGACCATGTTCTACATGGTCGTCAACTGCCGGACCGGGCTGGCCAGGTACAGCTGCGCCGGGCATCCGCCGCCGCTTCTGGCCAGGGCCAGGGGCGGCATGGAGGCCCTGGACGAGGGCGGACCGATCATCGGCCTGGGCGGGGTGTCCTTTGACGAGGGCGAGGTCGTCCTGGAGCCCGGGGACACGATGCTGCTGTATACCGACGGCTGCACCGAATCGAGCGCCCCGAACGGCGAGGTCTTTGGCGAGGCCGGGATCAGGCAGGCCTTTTTCGAGAGCCGCGGCGGGCCCGTGGCCGGGATTCTGGAAAACATCCTCTCCGCCATACAGTCCTTTGCAAAAGGCGCCGAACAAAAGGACGATATCTCGCTGTTGTGTTTCCGGATCAAGGGACCTGAAAACAATGGAGGCCGGGCGTGAAGCTGAACTTCGCCGAGCTCGGCGGGGTGCTGGTGGCCAAGATGGCCGAGGATCGGCTGGAGGCCGCCAACGCCCCCCGGTTCAAGGCCCAGATGCTCGCCAGGCTGGGCCAGGGCGTGACCCGCGTGGTCCTGGACATGTCCGGCCTGGACTTTGTGGACAGCACCGGCCTGGGGGCCCTGCTGTCCTGCAACAAGGCCATGGCCGAGCGGGGCGAGATGGTCCTGGCCGGGCCGGGCGAGAAGATCAGGCGGCTGCTCGCCATAACCAGGCTGGACAGGGTGTTCAGCATCGTGGACGATGTGGATCAGGGCGTCAGGTCCTTTCAGGGCTGACCCGGCCGGGGGACCCATGGACTTCACGCGGCGCATGACCTTGAAGGTCGGCAGCGAGCTCAAGAACGTCTCCCTGGTCGGCCTGGCCGTCCGGGGCGTGTGCTCGGAGCTGGCCCTGTCCCAGGGCCAGGCCTACATCCTCGAGCTCGCGGTCTGCGAGGCGGTGAACAACTCCATCCAGCACGCCTACGACCAGGACCCGGAGCGCGAGGTCGAGGTCAGGATCAGCCTGGACAGCGACCAGGTCGTGTTCCAGGTCCTGGACTGGGGCCGGCCCATGCAGGGCTTCGAGGGCCTCGGCCTGGTGAGCCCGGAGTCCAGGGACCCGCGCAGCGCGCCCGAAGGCGGGCGCGGCATCTACATCATCCGCAAGGCCATGGACCGCGTGGAGTACGCCGCAGGCAGCCAAGACAACGTCCTGACCATGATCAAGTTCATATAGGGGCCCGGCCGATGGCCTGGTGGTACTCCTGGAGGCTCTTGATCCGGCCCTCGCCATCCAGCTTGGCCTGGATGCCCTTGGCCGCGGCGATGGCCGCGGCGGTGGTCGTGATGTAGGGCACCTTGTGCCTGATGGCCGCCTTGCGGATGTAGGAGTCGTCGTGCACGCTGAGCTTGCCGCTGGGCGTGTTGACCACCAGCTGTATCTCGCCGTTCTTGATGGCGTCCACGATGTTCGGCCGGCCCTCGTGGAGCTTGAGCGCCCTCTCGGAGTCGATCCCGTGCCCGGCCAGGTACTCGCGGGTGCCCTCGGTGGCCAGGATCTTGAACCCCAGGTCCCTGAACCGGCGGCCGGTCTCCAGCACGCCCGATCCGGAGAACCTGTCCCGCTCGGACACGGTGATCAGCACCGCGCCGGACAGGGGCGGGGCGCTGGACGCGGCCACCTGGGCCTTGTAAAAGGCCAGGCCGTAGGAGTCGGCCAGGCCCAGGACCTCGCCGGTGGAGCGCATCTCCGGGCCGAGCACCGGATCGACCTCCGGGAACATGTTGAACGGGAACACGGCCTCCTTGACCCCGAAGTGGGGGATGGGGCGGCGCTTGAGGTCCAGATCGGCCAGGCGTTTTCCGAGCATGACCTGGGTGGCCAGCCTGGCCATGGGCAGGCTGCAGACCTTGCTCACCAGGGGCACGGTGCGGCTGGCCCTGGGGTTGGCTTCCAGGACGTAGACCCGGTCCTCGAAGATGGCGTACTGCATGTTCATCAGGCCCACGGTGCCGAGGGCCACGGCGATCTTGCGCGTGTACTCCTCGATGGTGTCGATGTGCTTGCGCGGGATGCTGACCGGCGGGATGACGCAGGCCGAGTCCCCGGAGTGGACCCCGGCCAGCTCGATGTGCTCCATGACCGCGGGCACGAACGCGTCCTTGCCGTCGCACACGGCGTCGGCCTCGGCCTCGATGGCGTTCTGCAGGAACTTGTCGATGAGTATGGGCCGCTCGGGCGAGACGTCCACGGCCGCGTCCAGGTACTCCCTGAGCATGTCCTCGTCGTAGACCACCTCCATGGCCCGGCCGCCCAGGACGTATGACGGCCTGACGATGACCGGGTAGCCTATGCCTTCGACCACGGCCAGGGCCGTGTCCAGGTCCGAGGCCATGCCCGACTCGGGCTCCGGGATGTCCAGCTCGCGCATGATCTTGCGGAAGCGGTCGCGGTCCTCGGCCAGGTCGATGGTCTCCGGGCTGGTGCCCAGGATGTTGACCCCGGCGTCGGCCAGCTCCTGGGCGAGGTTCAGGGGCGTCTGGCCCCCGAACTGGACGATGACCCCCTCGGGCCGTTCCTTGTCGTGGATGGCCAGGACCTCCTCCACGGTCAGGGGCTCGAAGTACAGCTTGTCCGAGGTGTCGTAGTCCGTGGACACGGTCTCGGGGTTGCAGTTGACCATGATGGTTTCAAAGCCCATGTCCCGCAGGGCGAAGGCCGCGTGCACGCAGCAGTAGTCGAACTCGATGCCCTGGCCGATGCGGTTGGGCCCCCCGCCCAGGATCATGACCTTGCGCCGGTCGCTGGCCGTGACCTGGTCCGGGGCGTTGTAGGTCGAGTAGTAGTAGGCCGCGTCCCGGACCCCGCTCACCCGGACCGGCTCCCAGGCCTCGACCAGGCCGAGCTCCGTGCGCCGTCGCCGGATGTCCTTTTCGGGCAGGACCAGGAGCCGCGACAAACAGCGGTCCCCGAAGCCGTCCTTCTTGGCCCGGATCAGCAGCTCGTCCGGGGGCAGGCCGCCCCTGTGGGCCAGGATCTCCTCCTCCAGCTCGACCAGCTCGCGCATCTGGGTGAGGAACCAGGGTTTGATGTGCGTCTTCTGGTACAGGACCTCGATGTCCGCGCCCTTGCGCAGGGCCTCGTAGAGGATGAACTGCCGCTCGCTCGAGGGCTCGGCCAGAAGCTCCATGAGCCGGTCCAGGCCGAGGGTGTGGAAGTTCTTGGCGAACCCCAGGCCGTGGCGGCCGTTCTCCAGGGAGCGGATGGCCTTTTGCAGGGCCTCCTTGTAGCTCTTGCCGATGCTCATGACCTCGCCCACGGCCCGCATCTGGGTGCCCAGGCGGTCCTGCACGCCCTTGAACTTCTCAAAGGCCCAGCGGGCGAACTTGACCACCACGTAGTCCCCGCAGGGCGTGTACTTGTCCAGGGTCCCGTCGCGCCAGTAGGGTATCTCGTCCAGGGTCAGGCCCACGGCCAGAAGCGAGGACACGAAGGCGATCGGGAAGCCCGTGGCCTTGGAGGCCAGGGCCGAGGAGCGCGAGGTGCGCGGGTTGATCTCGATGACCACGACCCTGCCCGTGGCCGGGTCGTGGGCGAACTGGACATTGGTCCCGCCCACGACCTCGATGGCCTCGACTATGTCGTAGGAGTATTTCTGCAGGCGCTGCTGGAGGTCCTCGGAGATGGTCAGCATGGGCGCGGTGCAGAACGAGTCCCCGGTGTGCACGCCCATGGCGTCCACGTTCTCGATGAAGCACACGGTGATCTTCTGGCCCTTGGCGTCGCGGACCACCTCCAATTCCAGCTCCTCCCAGCCCAGGACCGACTCCTCGATCAGGACCTGGTTGACCAGGCTGGCGGCCAGGCCGCGCTCGGCCACGATCTTCAGCTCCTCCATGTTCCAGACCAGTCCGCCGCCCGTGCCGCCCATGGTGTAGGCCGGCCTGACGACCACGGGCAGGCCCAGTTCCCGGGCGTAGGCCTCGGCCTGCTCGATGGTCTCGGCGATGAGGCTCCTTGGCATGTCTATGCCCAGGCGCTCCATGGTCTGTTTGAACTCCAGGCGGTCCTCGCCCCGGGCGATGGCCTCGATGTTCACCCCGATGACCTTGACCCCGTGGGTGTCGAGGACGCCGCTCTTGTACAGTTGGGTGGACAGGTTGAGCCCGGACTGGCCGCCGAGGTTGGGCAGCAGGGCGTCGGGCTTCTCCCTGGCGATGATCTTGGCCAGAAAGTCCACGTTCAGGGGCTCGATGTACGTGGCGTCGGCCATGCCCGGGTCGGTCATGATGGTCGCCGGGTTGGAGTTCACCAGGACTATCTCGTAGCCCAGGGACCTGAGGGCCTTGCAGGCCTGGGTGCCGGAGTAGTCGAACTCGCAGGCCTGGCCGATGACGATGGGGCCGGAGCCGATGATCAGTATCTTGTTGATGTCCTCGCGTCTGGGCATGGTCGTCTTCCTTTGCGTTTTATCGTCCGGTGCTCGGCCTTGCGGCGAAACACCGGAGCCATAGCAGTTGGGAGGGGAAAATAGAAGACCCGCGGGCCTATGACTTCAGGTCGCGGAAAAAGCGGTAGCAGCCGCCGCCGGACTTCTTGGCCTTGTACATGGCCTTGTCCGCCTTGACCAGGAGGGTGTCCTCGTCCTCGCCGTCCTCGGGATAGGTGCTGATGCCGATGCTCGCCCCGGAAAGGGGCAGGCCCTTCCTGGGGCTGGGCTCGCCCAGTATCCTGGCGATCTTGTCCGCGATCAGGGCCGCGTCCCTGGGGTCCTTGAGGTCCGGCAGGATGACCACGAACTCGTCGCCGCCGATGCGGGCCACGCTGTCGGACTGGCGCAGGCAGGCGGTGAGCCTCTTGGCCGTCTCCCTGAGGGCCTCGTCGCCCAGGGCGTGGCCCAGGCTGTCGTTGATCTCCTTGAACTCGTCGAGGTCGATGAACAGGATGGCCAGGTTGGCGCCGTAGCGCCTGGCGTGCTTCAGGGCCTGTTCCAGCCGGTCCAGGAACAGCTGCCTGTTGGGCAGTCCGGTCAGGGGATCGTGCAGGGCCAGGTAGGTGATGTACTCCTCGGACTTCTTGAGGTCGGTGATGTCCTGGCCGTTTATCACCAGGTCCCCGCCGGGCATCCGGGACATCTGGAACCTGGCCCAGCGCCAGTGGCCGTCCTTGTGCGAGAAGCGGAAGATGTGCTCGGAGGGGCTGGGTCTGCTCAGGTTCTCCTCCCAGGTCCGGAGGAATTCCCGGCGGTCGGTCTCGTCCGGAAATACGTTGACCGCCCAGTCCTGGATGGTCCGGCTCTCCCAGGCCATGAACCCGAAGATGCGCTCCATGCCCGGGCTGTAGAAGGTCATCTCGCCGTTCGGCCTGATCATGGCGATGCCGTCGTAGGAGTTGCGCAGTATGGCCGTGCGCTCCGTGACCTGGGACTGGATCTCCTGGTACAGGCGGGAGAGGTCGCAGGTCATCTTGTTGAAGGCCGTGGCCAGGGTGCCGACCTCGTCCTGGGTCATGACCGGGGCGGTGGTCTCCAGGTCGCCGCCCGCGACCTTCTCGGCCGCGGCGGCCACGGCCAAGATGGGCCTGGCCGTCCGCTTGGTGAGCCAGAACATGGCCAGGGCCAGCAGGGTGGACAGGGCCAGGCCCACGCCGATGATCGTCCCGGCCAGGCGCACGGCCGGGGCAAAGGCCTCTTTTTGACCCATCTCCACGATCAGGGCCAGCTTGGGCTTGTCCAGCCAGCGCCAGACGCCGATGACCGGTATCCGGTCGTAGTTGTCGTACAGGCCGCTGCCGTCGGCCCCGGCCACGGCCTTGTCAATGGCCTCGGTGTGCACGCCGCGCTTGAAGCTTTCCCTGCCGAAGCGCTCCCCGGACACGAACACGTGGTAGGCGTCCACGAAGTACATCTCGCCGCTCTCCCCGAGCCCGGAGGACTTGCCGTTGCCGGTGTCCATGCGCTTGAGGTCCAGCTGGGCGGCCAGGACCCCGGCCAGGTCGCCGCCCGGGCCCAGGACCGGGGTGGACATGGTCAGGACCGGCTCCAGGGTCTCGGGGCTGGGGTGCACGGGCTGGACAAAGGTCCCCTCAAGGCCCTTTTTGAAGTACGAATGGCCGGGCACGAACCTGCCGGCCCTTGCCGGGGCCGAGGACACGGCCACGCGCCCGTCCAACGGCTCGATCAGAAACAGCTCGTTGAAGTTGGGGTGGTGCCTCGCGGCGTCTATCAGGTATTCGCAGAGCCCGCCCACGGCCTCCCAGCGGCCGGGGTCGGATTCCGGGAGATTGAGCCTGGCGGACAGGCCGCGGATCTCGGGCGAGCCGGCCAAAAAGACCAGGTCCAGCTCCTGCTCGTCGAGCCAGCGCTCGAACTGGGCCTTCTTGAGCCCGGCCGCGAGCTCCAGACGGCTCACGACCTCGTGCTTGAGCGCGGACTTGGCCGCCACGTAGCTGATCACCGCGACCATGGTCACGGTGATCACGGACAAGAACAGGTATCCGCTCACCAGGCGGGTGGTCAGGCCCCTTTTCCTGGCCGCGGATATCGGTTTGCCGCTGCCTTCGTCAGCCATTGTCTTTTTCGCCGTCCGGGTCGGTCTCCTTGACCAACATCGGCCTTGCCTTTTGGATCCTTAAGATGAACATGCTGCGTTTTTCTAGGCCCTTGGGGCCGAAGGACAGGCTCCCGGTCACCCCGCGGAAGTCCCTGGTCTCGGCCAGGGCCCGGCGGATGAGCTCCGGATAGTCGCTGCCGGCCCTTTTCGCGGCCGTAAAGAGCAGGCTGAAGGCGTCGTAGGTCAGGGCCGCGTCGCTGTCCGGCGGCTTGCCGCAGCGTTTCTCGAACCGCTCCCGGAATCTTGTGTTCTCGGGCCCTGGATTGTCCGGGAAATACATGGTGCTGAAGTACCCGCCGTCCAGGTCCGGCGAGCCCATGAGCGGATAGACGAACCACGAGTCCCCGCCCAGGTAGTGGCGGGCCGCGCCTATCCGCCGGGCCTGCCTCATCTGGATCAGCAGATCGTCCGGGTAGTTGGGCAGGAACAGGACGTCGGTCCCCTGGGCCTTGACGCGCTTGAGACTGGCCGCGAAGTCCTTTTCCCCGCCCACGTACGGCTCGAACGCGCTTATCCGGCCGTGGCGCTCAAAGGCCTGCCTGAAGAACCGGGCCAGGTCCCGGCTGTAGGGGTCGGAGCGGTCATAGATCACGGCCGCGCTGCGCGCCCCCAGGTCCTTGGCCGCGAAATCGGCCATTGCCGAGCCCTGGAAGACGTCGGACGGGGAGACCGCGAAGACGTATTCCTTGCCCCGGAAGACCTCGGGGTTGGTGGCCGTGGGCGAGAGCATGGGCACCCGGGCCTTCTCGGCCACGAACGAGACCGGGATGGCGTTGGCGCTGATGAACGGGCCGACAAGGGCCGAGACCCGCTCCTGGTTGATCAGCTGCCTGGCCGCGTTCACGCTGAAGTCGACCTGGTTCAGGTTGTCCTCGATGATCAGCCTGACCTTGAGCAGCCGCCCGCCGAGGCTCAGCCCGCCGGGCCTGTTGGCCTCATCCTCGGCCATCCGGGCGGCCTCGACCAGGAGCCCCTGGTCCAGGGCGGACCAGGCCCCCCTGAGCGGGGCCACGAGCCCGACCCGGAACTCCTTGGCGGGCCTGTCCTCCTGCGCGCAGGAGGCCGTGACCCAGCCCACTGCCGCGGCCAGGGCCGCGAACAGGCCCAATCGCTGGAGCGATCTGGTAAATTTAATCCGAGCAGTCATGTCTGTGGAAAGGTCTATAAAAATGGAAACATTGTAACCTAATTTAAACAATATGCGCAGTCAAGCCTGGTTTTTTTCAACCCCTTCCTGTGGATAAAACAGGGCGGCGTCCAGTTTTGCCTATCAACATATAGAATTTTATGTATATATCGGCGAGTCGGAAGGGCGGGGCCTGGCCGGACCTGGGCCTTTGTCCACAAGCGCCCGGATTTTGCACGGGTATTCCGGCCCAGGGGCCGGAGGGCGCCCGATTTTAGGGCTCAGGGCTTGGCGGGCCGGGGCTTTTTTTCGGCCGGGGCCTGCGCGGGGCCGAGGCCTCGCCCCCGAAGTCCCGGAGGCCCTCGGCCAGCTGCCTGAGCCTGTGGTCCACCAGCTGGTTGACCGAGCCCTTGGGGTAGGAGCCGTCCTTTTTTCTCTTTCCGGCCCTGACCCCGGTGAGTATCTCGATGCCCTGGTCGATGTCCCGGACCGCCCAGACGTGGAACCTGCCCTCGGCCACGGCCCGGACCACGTCCTTGCGGAGCATGAGGTCCTTGACGTTGGGTTCGGGGATCATGACCCCCTGGTCGCCGGTCAGGCCGGCGTGCTTGCAGCAGAGGTAAAAGCCCTCGATCTTTTCGTTGACCCCGCCGATGGGCTGGACCTCGCCCTTCTGGTTCACGGACCCGGTGACCGCGATGTACTGGCGCAGGGGCTTGCCCGACAGGCTGGAGAGCAGGGCGTAGAGCTCGGTGCTCGAGGCCGAGTCCCCGTCCACGCCGCCGTAGGACTGCTCGAAGGCGATGCTCGCGGCCAGGGACAGGGGCCGGTCCTGGGCGAACTTGCGGCGCAGGTACCCGGCCAGGATGAGCACGCCCTTGTTGTGGGTCGGGCCCGAGAGCTCGGCCTCGCGCTCGATGTTGATGATCCCCTCCTTGCCCATGGAGGTGCTCGCGGTGATCCGGGCCGGCTTTCCGAACATGTAGTCCCCGGCCGAGTACACGGCCAGGCCGTTGACCTGGCCCACGACCTGGCCGTCCGTGTCCACGAACAGGCTGCCGCGGTCGATCAGCTCCTGGATGCGCTCCTCGATCAGGTTGGAGCGGTGTATCCTGGCCTCCACGGCCTGGTCCACATGCTCGGCCGAGACCTTTTCGGCCTCGGCCAAGCGCGCGAAGTGGTCGGCCTCGGCCAGGAGGTCGGCCAGGACCGGGAAGGCCGTGGATATCTTCTCCTGGCGGCCGGTCATGCGCACGGCCTGCTCCAGGATTTCGGCCACCGCCTCCGCGCTGAAGGCCATGAGGCCCTGCTTGTCCTGCTCGGCCCTGACGAACCCGGCCACCTGGAGCACGGACTCCTCGGTGCGCTCCATGGAGGTCTCGTAGTCCGCCCGGACCTTGAATATCTTGGGCAGGTCCTGGTCGTAGCGCCGCAGCAGGTGGTAGAGCCAGGGGTCGCCCAGGACCACCACCTTGACCTCCATGTCGATGGGCTCGGGCTTGAGCCCGGTGGAGGTGAAGAAGTAGTAGGGGTCGTAGGTCTCGATCTCTATCTGCTTGGTCTTGAGCGAGCGCTTCAGGGTCTGCCAGACCCCGGGCTCCATGATGGCGTCCATGAGGTTCAGGACCAGGTAGCCGCCGTTGGCCTTGATGAACGAGCCGGCCTTGATCTTGGTGAAGTCCGTGCGCCAGCCGCCCATGCGCTCCATGATCCGCTCGATGCTCCCGAACAGGTTGCGGTAGGTCGGATAGGACTCGATGACCACCGGCGGCCCGGCCTGCTCGGAGTTGTCCACCAGCAGGTTGACCTCGTAGGGGTGGAGCACGGCCTCGGGCGGCGGCGGGCCCATGAACGGCATCTGCGGCGCGCCCGTTTGTCCCATGGACTTGATGTTCTCCAGGTCCTCGACCATGTTCTCCAGGGCCGCGTCCAGGTACTCCAGGACCTTGTTGTCCGGGTAGGCCTCGCGCAGGGGCTTGGCGAACTCCTGGGCCAGGGCCATGAACATCAGCCGGTCCACCTCCTCGTGCTTGCGGCCGACCTGTTTGTGCAGCTCCTTGACCTGCTGCACGATGTGGTCGAGCTCATCCTTGACCTCCTGGCGCTTGGCCTTGAGCCGCTCGAACTCGTCCCGGGGGAAGCGGCCCTTGTCGACCATCTCCTCGAGCTCGATCATCCGCTTGGGCTCGCCGTCGACCACGGGCAGGACGTCCGGGTGCTGGAACGGGCCCATCTGCATCTTGACCACCACCAGGCCCGTGTCCCTGACCTTGTCCTCCACGGCCTTGTAGAACTGCAAAACCTGCTTTTCGTGGGCCTCGGCGATGGCGTTCTTGCGGCCGAGGTACTCCTCGCTCTCGAACAGGCGCGGGACCTCGCGCTTCACGTTTTCCAGAAATTCATGCATGTCCTTGCGGAAGCGGCCGCCCAGGCCGGCCTTGAACCTGAGCAGGATGGGCGCCTCGGGCTGCTTGAAGTTGTTCACGTAGCACAGGTCGTCGGGCACGCCGTCCTTGCCCGAGAGCTCGCCCAAGAGCTTTTTCACCGTGAACAGGCGGCCCGTGCCCGGCTGGCCGCTGACAAAGATGTTGTAGCCCTTCCTGGCCATGCCCATGCCGAAGCGGAAGGCCTCGACCCCGCGCTGCTGGCCGATTATCTCGGACAGGGCAGTGATCTCGTCCGTGGACCTGAAGGGCAGGCCGCCTGGGTCCAGCCGCCACCTGAGCTTTTCAACCGGAAGTTCCGGGGATGCTGGCCGTTTGGTCATTTCGCACTCCGCTGTTTCAGGTCGGGTTCACGGGCACGGTCCTGCGCGGCCGGGCCGAAATCTTGGGCAGGGTGATTTCCAGCATATCGTCCTTGACCACGGCCCGGGCCGCGTCCGGGTCCACGGGGCAGGGCAGGCTGATCTCCCTGGTCAGGGCGCTGGAGCGGCTGCCGCCCGGGAAGCTCTCGGTCCTGGCGCAGGAGATGGTCAGCTTCAGGCCGGTCACGGTCAGGTCCAGGTCCTTGGCTTTGAGCCCGGGCAGCCTGGCCGTGACCACCAGGGCCTTTGGTCCCTCGGATACGCTGATCTCGGACTCGCCCGGCCCGGCGGGCAGGGGCAGGCCGTAGTCCAGGCACAGGGTCTCGAAGAGCCTGTCCAGGTCCCGGCGCATCCTGTCCAGCTCCATCTGTCCCCAGAGTTTGAGGTCGGGCATGGCTTGGGCACCTCCCAGATTGCGATCGCTCCGGTTTTTCGCACTTGAAGCAGGTTACCACAGGCGGGAAGAAGAGGACAAGGTTCGGCCGGGGGTGTGGCGCCGGTCGGGGTCAGGGTGAAGGCTGCGGCAGGACCGGCTCAGGGCCTTTGCCGGGCGATGGCCTCCAGGACCCGGTCCACCTTGAACGGCGCGGGGATGATCTCGGTTATCCCGGGCATGTCCTCGGCCGCCCTGGCCAGGCGGCCGTAGCTGGCGTCGATCAGAAGCACCGGGGTCTTGCTGGCCCGGCTGCTCATCTCGGCCAGGTCTTGGTCCGGTCCGTTCCAGAGCACCAGGCACAGGTCGTGGATTGAGGGGTCCAGGCCGGACAGCCCGATGTCCAAGGCCGCGGCCTCGGGCCTGAGCCCGGCCTCGATCACGATCTCCGAGAGCAGGGCGAGCATGCCCTGGTCTTGGCAGACCACCAGGGCCGTGGCCGGGGCCTTTGGCCCGGGCCTTTTTTCGGGTTCCGCCGCCTTGCGTTCGTCCGGGTCCCGTCCGCCCCGGGCCCGGCCTAGCCTGGCCCTGGCCCCGCGGACCAGGTCCAGGGCCCCGGCCACGGCCCGGTCGGTCTCTTTTGGCCGCTCGATCGCCGAGCATCCGGCCAGGCCCTCTGCGGCCCGGTCCAGGTCGGTCAAAACCCCGTCGAGCAGCTCGCGGGCCTGTCTGGTCCAGGACCGGGCGTCGTCCTTTCCGGGCCGGGCGGTCTTTGGCCCGGACTTCAGGCGCATGACCGAGTTCTCCCAGAACTGGTCCCCGGCCACCACCCGGCCCTTGGCCGTGGCCGAGTATCTCCTGATCACCCCGGCCGTTCGGAGCACCGCCCTGGTGAACGGCGAGTCCGGGAAGGCCTCGGCGGCCGGCCTCTGGACAATGGCCGCCCTGGTCACCGAGGGGTCCTCGGGCAGCCAGCCCAGGTAGCCGCAGTCCAGGTTGAGGTGCTTTTGCGCGGTCTGCTTGACGCGCTCGAATATCCGGCGCGCGGTCTCCGCGCTCCTGGTCCTGTTCATGAGCAGAAGCGGCGGCCACCAGAGCCCGTTCTCGCGCATGACCTTGATCAGGGCGTAGGCGTCGGTGATCGAGCCCGCGTCCGGGTTGACCACCAGGACCACGTCCCTGGAGGACAGGCACACCGAGACCACCTGGGCGGTTATGCCCGGCGAGTTGTCGATCAGGACGTAGTCGTAGGCCTCCAGCTTCTTGAACTCCTCGATCAGCCTGCGGCGCTTGGCCCTGGACAGCTCGGCCATGCGCGAGACCCCGGAGCTGCCGGAGATGACCTGAAGGTTGGGGGCGACCCTGGTCGCGGCCCGCTCCATGGGCAGGCCCTCGAAGATGACCTGCTCCAGGGTCGTTTCGCAGGACACGCCCAGGAGCACGTCCACGTTGGACAGCCCCAGGTCCGCGTCCAGCAGGCAGACCCGCTGCCCGGCCTCGGCCAGGGCCCAGGCCAGGTTCACGGACACGCTGGTCTTGCCCACCCCGCCCTTGCCGCTGGCGATGGATATGAAGTGCGTCCCGACCCGGGACACCTCAGGCCCCCCCGTTGCCCAGGGCCTTGCGCACGTCGCGCAGCAGGTCGTCCATGCGGAACGGCTTCTGGATGCACTTGAGCGCGCCCAGGGCCAGGGCCTCGTTGATCTCCTCGGGGCTGGCCAGGCCGGTGATGACCATGATCGGCACGTCCCTGGTCCTCTCGCCCATCTCGGCCAGGAGCGAGAGCCCGTTTCTGGCCGGCATGCGGAGGTCCAAAAGCAGCAGGTCGTAGTCCTTGCCGGACAGCCTCTTCAGGCCCTGGTCCCCGTCGGAGCAGGTCTCGACCCGGTAGCCCTCGGCGCTCAAGGCCTCCTCGAGGATGTCCCGGATGTGCTCCTCGTCGTCCACCACGAGCACGGACTTGGTCCGGCCCCGGGGCTTTTCGGCCGGCCGGCCCATGGCCGGCCGCCTGGCCCCGGCAGCCTCCTGGCTCACGGGCAGCTCCAGGCTGAAGGTCGAGCCCTTTCCCGGGCTGCTCTGGACGTGTATCTCGCCGTGGTGGTTCTTGACTATCCCGTAGGAGGTGGACAGGCCCAGGCCCGTGCCCTCCTGCTTGGTGGTGAAGAAGGGGTCGAATATCCTGTCCAGGGTCTCCTTGGACATGCCCCGGCCCTGGTCCCGGACCTCGATCACGACCGCGCCCGCGGGCAGGTCCTTGCGGGTCTTGACCCGGACCTCTCCGCCTGCGCCCTCCATGGCGTGCTCCGCGTTGATCAGCAGGTTCAAGAGGACCTGCTCCAGCTGGTGCTCGTCGCCCTGGATGACCGGCAGGTCCGGGTCCAGGTCCTTGAGCAGGGCTATGCCGCGCTTCTTGAAGTTCGCGGCCATCATGGACGAGACCCGGTCCGCGAGCTCGTTGATCCGGACCTCGCCGAACCTGGGCGGGACCGGCCTGGCGAAGTCCATGAGCCGGGTGAGTATGGAGGTGATGCGGCTGATCTGGCCCTCGATCTGCTTGAGGACCTTTTTCTTGTCCTGGTCTGGCTCCTTCATGCCCAGCATCTGGATCCGGGCGTAGATGATCGCCAGGGGGTTGTTTATCTCGTGGGCCGCGCCCGCGGCCAGCTGGCCCACGGCGGCCAGGCGCTCGGCCTGGACCAGCTTCATGTTCATGGTCCTTATCCTGCGCATGGCCAGGCCGAGGCGCTCGCTGCGCTCCTCCAGCCGCCTGGCCCCGGCCAGGCGCTCCAGGCAGGCCCCGGCCAGGCTGGCCAACTGGCCGAGGGGCGCGAGTCCGTCCAGCGGCGCGGGGCCCACGGGCCTGTCGCCGGGCTCGAAGATCATCTCGCCCAGCAACAGCGGCCCGGAGGTCAGCGGAAGGATGTGGAACGGCCGGCTGTAGGACGGCCCGGTGTCCGGCCGCAATCCCGGCGCGGTCCTGGCCTGGCGGCCGGCGACCAGGGCCGAGAGGTCCCGGGGCAGGCCCTGGGCCTCGATGTCCTGGGCCGGAGTGGCCGAGGGCTGGTCCAGGCCGCATTCAAAGGACCTGGGCCGGTCGTTCCCTGTCCAGTACAGGCCCCTGAGGACCATGTCCTGGGAGTCCAGGGCGTAGACGCAGCCCCCGGGCATGGCCAGGGGTCCGGCCAGGACCGAGGCCATGGCCTGGAGCACGCCCTGGGCGTGCGTGGCCGAGGCGATCTCCCGGCCGGCCTCGGTCACGGCCGAGAGTATCCGGTTGGCCGTTGACAGGGCCTCGTTGCCCTGCTGGAGCCTGAAGTTGGCCTCGCCGATGCGCCGGCCGGCCCCCTGCAGGGCCATGAAATACTGGCTGGCCGCGTCCTCGCCCTCGGTGTCGAACTTGTCGGCGCGCTCGGCGTACTGCGCGCCGATGGCCAGCTTCAGGTCGTCCAGGCGCGAGTCCCGGACACCCAGGGAATCGAGCAGGGCGTCGCGGCGGGACCTGTCCTCCGGGCCCAGGTACTCGGCCATGATCTCCCGGGCCAGGATGTCGGCCAGGGCGACCATGGCCGCGAGCCCGCTCTGCTCGCCCAGGTCCAGGATGGCGTCCGCGGGCAGGTGGTGGAGCCAGGCCGCGGTGACCAAAGGCTCGGGAAACTCCCACTGCTCGGTCAGCCACTTGCCCACCGTGGCGTGGTCCGCGCCCAGGACCCGGGCCTCGATCTCCAGCAGGTCGGCCCCCGGGGCCTCGCTCTGCTCCAGGACGCGCTCGTAGGTCTCGGGCAGGGCGCTGAGCAGGACCAGCTTGCCGCAGTCGTGGACCATGCCCGCGGAAAAGGCCAGGCCCTTGAGGGCCGGGAAGTGCTCCCCGGCCAGGACCTGGGCCGCGCTGGCGCAGGTCAGGGAGTGCCGCCAGATGGCCTTGAGGTGCGGGTCGTCGGGCTTGCGGTCCCGGATCAGGCCGTCGCGCACGAAGATGGTCATGAGCGCGTGCTTGAGCGCGGGCACGCCCAGGAGCAGGGCCGCGGACTCCACGCTGGAGACCTTGCCCTGGATGCCGTAGGCCCTGGCGTTGGCCAGCTTGAGGACCTTGAGGGTCAGGGACTGGTCGGTCTCCACCAGCCGGACCAGCTCCCTTATCTCCGGCTCCTCCCGGCCGACCCAGTCCAGTATCTTTCCGGCCACGGCCGGGGGCGCGGGCAGGTCCTCGATGCACCTGACGATGTCTTGGATGTGGTTGGGGCCTGTGGCTTTCATAGACGCTCCCCGGCCGGCCGGCCGCAGCAACTCCAGGATTTGACATCGTTTACCCGGTGAACAGATCGAAAGCAATCCGTTTTGAAAACCCCGGCCCGCCGGGAGGCCCGGGCCCGGCGGTCGGCCGATGCTGTGGACATGTCCTGCGGCCGGTGCTATTTGCGCTGAAAAGCGGGCCGCGTCGCCCGCGATCTCCCGGCGGCGGGTTTCACCGCCCAGGGACCCGAGAACGGATCAAGGCATTTGCCGACCCCTTGAGCGCAGGGTACAACCGATTGCAGATATGACACAATCCCAGGCCCAGCCGCGTCATGCCCAGGCCCAGCCGTCCATCCTGGTGGTGGACGACGAGCAGGGCCTCCTGGACGTCTGCGAGGAGGCCCTGAACGACCGGGGCTTCGAGGTCTTCAGGGCGGCCAACGGCGAGGAGGCCCTTTCGGTCCTCGGCCGGGCCCGGGTCGATGTGGTCCTCTCCGACCTCAAGATGCCGCTCATGGGCGGCATGGACATGCTCAGGCGCATCAACGAGCTCGGCCTGGGCGTGGACGTGATCTTCCTCACCGGCTACGGGACCATCGAGAACGCCGTGGCCTGCATGCGCATGGGCGCCCGCGAGTACCTGCTCAAGCCCTTTGACCTCGACCAGCTGTTCGCCAAGATCGACGACTGCCTCAAGGAGCGCAGGCTCAGGAGCGAGCGGTCCGGGCCGGACGGGATGCCCAGCATCCTGGAGCTGAACTCGGCCCTGCGCAGGCACGACGACCAGCAGGCCATGCTCAGGGAGCTTCTGGTGCACGTGAAAAAGACCTTTGCGCCCGAGGCCATGGCCCTGTTCCTCCCGAACGGCCGGGGCAGGTCCCTGGAGGCCAGGCTCCTGTGGGGCGAGATCCTCAAGTCCGGGCCCCGGGCCTGCGCCTGGCTCCTGTCCATGGCCGAACGCTGCTTCGTCCTGGGCCGGCCCAAGATGGTGGACCATTTGCCCCCGGATATCCGCGGCCGGGCCCAGGGCCCGGCCGGCTCGGCCATGATCGCGCCGCTGGTGGCCGGGGGGGGCAGGAAGTCCGGGGTCGTGGCCGTGATCAGGGCCGACGGCCGGCCCTATACGGCGCACGAGCTCCAGCTTTTGGACGTCTTCGCCTCCCAGGCCGCGCCGAGCGTGGAGACGGTCAAGGCCCGCAGCCGCATCCAGGCCATCAACCTGGAGATAATCACCTCCTACGCCAGGGCCGTGGAGGCCAAGGACATCTATACCCGGGGCCATTCCGAGCGGGTCAGCGCCTATGCCGCGCTCCTGGGCCGGGGCTTGAACCTGGAGCGCCGCGATGTGGAGTCCCTGCGCATAGCCGGGGTGCTCCACGACATCGGCAAGATCGGCATCCCGGACAGGATACTGAACAAGCCCTCGGCCCTGACGGACAAGGAGTTCGAGATCATGAAGACCCACCCGGTGGTGGGCAGGGACATCTTGTCCCGGGTGACCACGCTCAGGGACGTGCTGCCCCTGGTCTACCACCACCACGAGCGCTACGACGGCCGGGGCTATCCGGACGGGCTCAGGGCGGGCGACATCCCCCTGCTGGCCAGGGCCCTGAGCGTGGTCGACGGCTACGAGGCCCTGACCTCGGACCGTTCCTATCACCAGGGGGTGGACCCGGACATGGCCGTCAACATGCTTTTGGAGGGCGCGGGCTCGCAGTGGGACCCGGATCTGGTCCGGGCCTGGCTGGGCCTGGTCCGATCCGGCGAGGCGGCCCGGGCCGCGAGCTCCGAGGCCCGGGCCGGCTGAGCCCGGTTTCTGCCCGGCGGCGCGCCCCGGACCTTAAACAAGGAGGTTTGGTCGTGTTCAGCCGCAGAACCTTTCTCCAGATCATGGCCCTGACCGCCGGGGCCTCCCTGGCCAGGTGGACCTGCCCGGCCCTGGCCGCGGACAAGAAGGCCGGGCCCGGCGAATACGACGCCGTGGTCGTCGGCGCCGGGCTGGGCGGCCTGGCCTGCGCCGCGCTCATGGCCGGAAACGGCCTGAGGCCCCTGGTCCTGGAGAGGCACGACGTGGTCGGGGGCTACGCCAGCTCCTTCGAGCGCACGGACGAGGCGGGAAACGTCTTTTCCTGCGAGGTCTCCCTGCACGCGACCACCCCGACCGCGCCCGGAGACCGCGCCCTGCTCAAGGATATGGGCGTCCTGGACCGGCTCGAGTTCGCGCCCCACAAGTACGCCTGGTGCAGCGTGTTCCCGGACTTCTCCCTGGAGGTCGAGCCCGGCGGCCTGGGGCCCTTTGAGAAGCTGCTCCTGGATCGTTTCCCGGCCGAGCGCGACGGGATCAAGGGCCTTTTCGGGTTCTGGGAAAAGCTGGCCCAGGAGATGAACGAGATGTACGCCAAGGGCCCGGGCCCGAAGCTGCTCTTCCCGCTCAGGTTCCCCACGCTCTGGGGGATCAGGGACAAGACCCTGGCCCAGGTCGTGGACCGGTTCGTGACCTCGGCCCAGGCCAAGGCGGTCATCTGCCAGTCCTGGGGCTACTACGGCCTGCCGCCGTCCAGGCTGGCCGCGTTCTACTACCTGTGGCCGACCTGGCAGTACCTGACCTACGGCGGATACTACCTAAAGGGCACCTCCCAGGCCCTGAGCAACGCCCTGGCCGACTCGATCACCGCCCGCGGGGGCGAGGTCCGGACCGGCTGCGAGGTCACGGGGATAGTCCTCGAACAGGGCCGGGCCGCGGGCGTCAGGACCGACTCCGGCGAGACCTTCCGGGCCGCAGCCGTGGTCCTGAACGCCGCCCTGCCCCAGGCCGTGGACCGGCTGCTGCCCAAGGAGGCCTTTGACCCCGAGTACCTGGCCAGGCTGAAGACCTTCTCCCCGAGCCCGAGCTCGATGGTCGTCTGGCTCGGCCTGGACCGGGACGTCACCAAGATCGAGGCCCGGGGGGAGATAAGCCTGAACCCGGGATACGACTCGGACGGCTCCTTTGCCGGGACCATGGCCTGCGACCCGGGGCGGACCGGGCTCAGCATGACCGTGTTCGACAACCTGGTCCAGGGCTTCTCGCCCAAGGGCAAGAGCACCGTGTCCTTGACCATGCTCAGCGGGTACGGGCCCTGGAAGAGGTTCGAGGCCGACTACGACGCCGGGAACAAAGAGGCCTACTACCGGGAAAAGGAGCGCCTGACAGAGATGCTGATCGCTAAGGCCGAAAAACACCTGCTCCCGGGCCTGTCCAAGATGATCGTCATGCGCGAGTCCTCGACGCCCCTGACCAACCGGCGCTTCACCGCCAACACCGCCGGGGCCATATACGGCTACAACCAGACCCCGGACAACTCCTTCATGTCCCGGCTTCCGGTGCGCACGCCGGTCAAGGGCCTGTACCTGGCCGGGGCCTGGTCCGACCCGGGCGGGGGCTACATGGGGGTTATGTCCGGGGGCAAGAACGCCTTCAAGGCCCTGGTCGAGGACCGGGTCCGCGGCTAGGCCCGAACATCGGGATGGATTTCCGGGCGAGCCGGGCACATTGTCCGGGATTTGGGTTTACCCCGCGGCCGGTCGCGGCTATGTCTTAAGACCATGTTCGAGGAGCTCATCTGCCGGATGTCCGGCGGCCCCATGGACGAGCTGCCGCTCTCGGCCCTGCTGGACGAGGCGCCCGTGGCCCTCGCCCTCCTGGACCTTGGGGGCCGCGTGGTCCTGGTCAACAGGGCCTACGAGGCCTTGACCGGGGCGGACCGCTCCGGGCTCGCGGGCCTGGGCTGCATGCACGCCCTGCGCTGCGACTTCTGCGCCAAGGGCTGCCCCGTGCCCGAGGGCCGCAGGGCCTTTTCGCCCGTCTCCCACAACGGGGACATCATCGCCAGGGACAGGCAGCGCATCCCGGTGCGCATGACCGTCGCCTTGGTGCCGGCCGCGGACGGCGCGGAGGCCTTCTTCCTGGAGACCGTGCAGGACATGCGCGAGGTGAGCGAGCTGACCAGAAGCGGTCAGGCTTACAGCGTCAAGGGCTTCATCGGCGACAGCCCCAAGATGCGCCGGGTCCTGGACATGATCCAGAGCGTGGCCCAGACCAACTCCTCGGTGCTCATCACCGGGGAGACCGGCACGGGCAAGGACCTGCTGGCCGAGGCCATCCACAAGGCCTCGGACCGGGCCAACGGCCCGTTCGTCAAGGTCAACTGCGGGGCCCTGCCGGACACCCTGCTGGAGTCCGAGCTCTTCGGCCACCTCAAGGGCGCGTTCACCGGCGCGGACAGGAACAAGCCCGGCCGCTTCCGCATGGCCCACGGCGGGTCCCTGTTCCTGACCGAGATCGGGGACCTGTCCCTGGCCCTGCAGGTCAAGCTGTTGTCCTTTCTGGACGACCGGGTCGTGTACCCGCTGGGCGGCAACACCGGCCAGGAGGTGGACGTGAGGATCATCGCCGCCACCCACCGCGACCTTGAGGCCATGGCCCGGGAGGGCCGCTTCCGCCGGGACTTGCTGTTTCGGCTCAACGTGGTCCGGGTCCACCTGCCGCCCCTGCGCGAGCGCGACCGGGACGTGCAGCTGCTCAGAAAGCACTTCCTCAAGGTCTTCTGCGAGCGCTTCAACAAGACGGTCAAGGGCTTCAGCGAGGAGGCGGCCCGGGTCCTGGACCACTACCCGTTTCCGGGCAACGTCCGCGAGCTCAGGAACATAGTCGAGTACGCGGTGAACTTCTGCCAGACCGAGGGCATCAGGTTGGAGGACCTGCCCGAATACATCCTGGACCAGGGCCCGGCCCCGGCCGAGGTCCAGGGCCCGTTTGATGCGGCCGGACGCCTCCCGGAGCGGAGCGCGGCCGGGTCCCCGGGCCGCGGGCGGGAGACCTGGGCCGAGGCCGAACGCCGGATGATCGTCGAGGCCCTGATGCGCAGCAAGGGCCGGAAGGGCCGGGCGGCCGAGCTGCTCGGCTGGGGCCGGAGCACCCTGTGGCGCAAGATCAGGCGCCACGGGATCGAGGGGTAGGACGTGGAAAAACTCATGATTCCGCTTTCAGGCGAGGAGATCGCGCCGCGCTTCGACCTGGCCACCGAGGTCAGGGTGGTCCAATTGGACATCTCGGGCAAGGCCCCGCTGGTTTTGGACGACAAGGTCGTGGTCCTGCCCCAGGCCTCGGCCGAGGTCCTGTGCCGGCTGGTCCTGTCCGAGGCGGTCAACAGCGTGATCTGCGCCGGGATAGACGAGGAGTACTACCAGTTTCTGACCTGGAAAAAGGTCCGGGTCCTGGACGACGTGGTCGGTCCGGCGGACTCGGCCCTGGCGGCCCTTCTGGCCGGCACCCTCTCGGCCGGGGACAACCTCTACCCCCAGCCCGGCTGATGTTTTATTTCGTTTCATTTCGACCTAGGGGCCTATGATTCAGATCGTTTCAAAATAATTCAAGAGCTGACCCGCCTGTTTTCCCCCGTCTTATAACCGTCCTTTATAATTGCATATTCACCGATGGCATCATTGTTGCCATTGGCCAGGGCAGGGCCGGACCCATTTGGGGGTCTGGCCAAGGCAAGGGCCGGTCAATGGGAATGAGAGTGCTTTTGGTCGAGTCGGACAGGTCTTTTCGGGGCCATTTGTGCGCGGCCCTGGCCGGGGCCGGGTTCGAGACCTCGGCCGTGGACGGGTTCGACGAGGCCCTTGACCTGGCCCGCGGGGGCCGGTTCAGGGCCGTTATGGTCGGCGTCCGCGGCCGCAGGCGGGAGCCCTTGGACTTCATCTCCAAGGTCAGCAAGGGCTGTCCCGGGGTCAAGGTCATCCTCATAAACCACACCGGCGAGGTGCCCCTGTCCATAGAGGCCATGAAGCTCGGGGCCCACGACGAGGTCCCGGTCCCGGTGGACGTGGACGACCTGGCCCGAAAGCTTCGGGCCGCGCAGTGACGGTTTAGGATTTCAGGCCGCCCGGCCGGCCGGGCGGTTCAACCAAGCAAAGGGAGTTGGCGAGATGTCCACGGTAAAGGAGCTGATGATTCCCGTATCCGAGTATGTTTCCGTGCGCGAGGACGCGACCCTGCTCGACGCGCTCATGGCCCTGGAGGACCACAGGCAGAGGTGCAGGGGCGACGCGCACGCCCACCGCGACCTGCTCGTGTTCGGGGCCGACGGCGCGTTGTGCGGCAAGCTGACCATGCTCGACGTGTTCAGGGCCCTGGAGCCCGCCTACCGGGCCATCGAGACCGGGGCCGTGGCCCACGACACCCTGACCAGCGAGTACGTGGCCAAGGTCTTCAAGGAGTTCAATCTCTGGGCCGAGTCCCTGTACGAGCAGTGCGACAAGGTCGTGGACCTCACGGTCGCCGAGATCATGCACCGGCCCGGGCCCGGCGAGACGCTCGACGAGGCCGACCAGGTCGAGAAGGCCGTGCACCTGTTCATCAGCGGCGTGCACCAGCCCCTTCTGGTCCGCAGGCAGGGCCAAGTCGTCGGCGTGCTCAGGCTCGGCGACGTGTTCGAGGCCGTGCGCAGGCGCATAATCTCCTGCAAGGCGAAGTAGACCGGAAAATCAATCAGATTGCGAGGGAGGTTGGGTAAAAATGGTTGCTTCGGAAACCGGTAAGGTCGACATGAAGCGTGTCCTGTTCATGCTTCTCGGGGTTTCGCTTTTCGCCATCGTCTATTACGCGCCGCCGTGGCCCGACGCGATCGACCCCATGGGCAGTCATTTCGTCCTGACCAGGGAGGCCAAGGGCGCCCTGGCCGTGTTCCTGCTCGCCGGCACCTGGTGGGTCTTCGAGGTCGTGCCCATCGGCGTGACCAGCCTGATGATCGGCGTGCTCCAGGCCATGTTCCTGATCCGGCCGGCCAAGGTCGCCTTCAAGGACTTCATGGACCCCTCGGTGCTCTTCATCTTCGCCTCGGTGATGATCGGGTTGGTGTTCACCAAGACCGGCCTGACCAAGAGGCTGGCCTACAAGATGCTCGTGATCGTGGGCGAGAAGACCAGCCGCATCTACCTGGGCGTGTTCATCGTCACCGCCCTGCTGACCCACATCATGGCCCACACCGCGGTGGCGGCCACGGTCTACCCGCTGCTTCTGGCCATCTACTCGCTCTACGGCGAGGGCAACAAGCCCACCAAGTTCGGCAAGGGCCTGTTCATCGGCATGGCCTACGTGGCCGGGGCCGGATCGATCATCACCCTGCTCGGCGCGGCCCGGGGCGCAGTGGCCGTCGGCTTCTTCAGCGAGATCATCCACAAGGACATCACCTTCTTCGAGCTGACCTACTACATGGCGCCCATAGGCTGGCTCATGGTCTTTCTGCTCTGGGGCTTCTTCATGATCTTTCTCAAGCCCGAGAAGGCCACCATCCCCGGCCTGCGCGAGAAGGCCAGGCATCTGAACGAGCAGCTCGGGCCCCTGAGCAGGAACGAGATTTTGGCCGCGGTCATCGTCGGCGTGGTCATCCTGGTCATGAGCCTGCGCTCGTTCGTCCCCGAGCTCAAGGTCATCGACAAGACGGCCATCATCCTGGTCTCCAGCGTCCTGTTCTTTGTCTTCAAGATCCTGGACCTCAAGGACCTGGAGGACATCCCCTGGAACATCATCCTGCTCTTCGCCGGGGCCATGAGCATCGGCTTCTGCCTTTGGGAGACCGGCGCGGCCAAGTGGCTGGCGGTCAACTGGCTGGTCATGTTCCAGGAGGCCAACTGGTTCGTCTTTGTCCTGAGCATCGCCTTCTTCGTCATGGTCATGACCAACTTCATCATGAACGTCGCGGCGATAGCCATATCCCTGCCCGTGGCCCTGGTCATCGCCCCCTATCTGGGCGTGGCGCCCGAGGTCATCCTGTTCGCCGCATTGGTCACCGCGGGCATGCCCTTCCTGCTGCTGGTCGGCGCGGCGCCCAACGCCATTGCCTACGACTCCAAGCAGTTCAGCACCGGCGAGTTCTTTGCCTACGGCATACCGGCCAGCGTCCTGCTCATGGTCGTGGTCGGGCTGGCCGCGCTGGTCATCTGGCCGATCATGGGCATGCCCGTGACCCTGGCCGCGGGCGGATGATTCGGAATCCACAACCCTGCGGCCCGGCGCGAAACCGCCGGGCCGCGGGGACCAAAAACCGGGACGCAGGCCGATGAGACAGCTCGAGGAACTCATAGAAAGCATAGCCGCCAGGGTGAACGTCAACGTCAGGGGCGCGGGCATGGACGTCGGGCCCCTGCTGCGCCGGGCCGTGCCCGAGGACAGCTTTTCCATGTACTACGCGTTCTACGCCCTGACCTCGCACCACCCGCTGTACTTCCGCTTCGAGGACAGCAGCCTGGCCGGGACCTATTTCCTGGGCAAGTGCGACGTGGCCCACAGCGTGCTCTACAAGAGCGACATCCGGGGCGACGAGCTCAAGGAGCGCGGCACCGAGGTGGACTTCGAGGGCATCAGGATCAGGCTGGTGGACGACGAGATAATCAGGATCAGGAACAGCTTCCTGGTGAAGACCCTGGTCCACAACAGCTCCAAGGACCCGGAGAGCCCGGAGGTGTTCAAGATACTCAACACCGTGGCCCTGCACTACGCCAACATCCACGGCACCAACACCGAGGGCTGCTTCCTGGGCCCGTTCTCCACCGTGGACCTGTCCATGTTCCACAACTGCGTGGTCGGCGACTTCTCCTATGTCCAGGCCGGGGACCTGTCCCACGAGACCATCGGCCCGGGCAGGGTCTGGATCAGGGTCCGGGGCAAGTTCGAGTTCGACTACTCCTTTCCCGAGGGCGTGGTCGAGAAGTACGTCTCCCTGGACCCGGAGTTCAGGCTCCAGGGCGAGTTCGTCCGCTTCTTGTCCGAACGCAAGGAGGACTTCGTGGCCATCTATTCCTCGGTCCAGCCCGAGCCGGCCGCGGGCGTGCCCCAGGGCTCGTTCGTCAGCCCCTACGCAGTGGTCAAGGGCGACTGCCGGGTCGGCGAGAACGTGCTCGTGGCCCAGCGGGCGCACATCGAGGACTCCTATCTGGGCACCGGGGCCAACGCCCAGGAGAACTGCTACATCCTGAACTCGACCTACGAGGGCCTGAACGTCACCGCCCACGGCGGCAAGGTCATCCACTGCACTCTGGGCCGCAAGGCCTTTGTCGGGTTCAACGCCTTTGTGCGCGGCCGGGAGGACGCCCGGATAGGCGTGGGCGCGGAGAGCATCGTCATGCCCCACACCATAATCGACGCCCAGGAGCCCATAGACATCCCGCCCAAGAGCCTGGTCTGGGGCTACGTGCGCAGGCAGGCCGACCTGGAGCGCAACCGCCTGGACCTGGACGAGCTCGCCGGGTCCCGGGACCTGGCCCTCGGGGGCCTGCGCTTTTCGGGCCACGGGAGGCTGTTCGTCGAGGCCTTTGCCAGGCGCATCGAGCACATCCTGGAGGAGAACGGGGCCTATTACGACGGCAGGCCAGAGACCAGGGGCCACGCCCAGAAGACCCAGAACGTGTCCTTCAACATCCTCCAGCCCTTTTTGGAGGGCGGACGCAGGGGCATGTATCCCCGGGTGGCCATCAGCGACGGCAACACCGAGCGTTTCAGGCTGTGGTGAGACAGGGCGCGAACGCCGTAAGAAGTGTCGGCCGCGGCGCGGCCCGGTTTGACCCCGGGCCTTGCCCGGTTCATAAGAGTGGCTTACGAAGAAAGCTTGACCCCGCCCGGCCGGGGTCCGGCCGGCGGGCCGCTTGGGGGGGCCAATGCAGCACAATCAGTTGAACAAGAGCACCAGAAGGCTCGGCAGACAGATGATGTTCATGTCCATCATCGTGTCCATAACGCCCCTCATCCTGATCGTGGCCATCCTGACCAACTACTACTGGAAGACCTACACCAAGAAGGTCGTCGAGCACATCCAGGCCACGATCCAGAAGCACGCCGTGGACATCGACACCTATCTCAACGACAGGCTGGCGAACATCAAGATGCTTTCCCTGGACTCGGGCATCGACGATCTCAAGGACCAGGCGATCCTGAACCGCTACCTCGAGGCCCTGAACATCGCCTACCACAACTCCTACAGCGACATCGGGCTGGTGGACTCCGAGGGCAGGCAGGTGGCCTACGCCGGGCCGTTCAGCCTGAAGAAGGCCGACTACGGCCAGGCCCCGTGGTTCAGGTCGGCCATCGGCCAGGACGAGTACGTCAGCGACGTGTTCCTGGGCCTGCGGCGCATCCCGCACTTCATCGTCACGGTCAAGAAGCCCGGGCCCAAGGGTCGGGACTGGCTCCTGCGGGCGACCATCGACTTCGCCGAGTTCAACCAGATCGTCAAGGGCATCCGCATGGGCAGGACCGGCAGCGCGTACATCATAAACCGCGAGGGCGAGTTCCAGACCGAGCGCCGGACCGAGGGGACCGAGGACGAGGCCACGCTCAAGGACCTGGCCAGCCAGGGCTTCGGCAAGGCCCAGGTCATGTTCAGGGAGATGCCCGACCCGGCCGGCCGGCAGGTCCTGTACGTGACCGCGCCGATCAAGAAGGGCCAGTGGATATTGGTCTACTCTCAGGAAAAGGCCGACGCCCTGAGCCAGTTGAGCCTGATCACCAAGATCGCGGGCCTGATCATGGTCCTGGGCAGCGTGGGCATCGTCCTGACCGTGGTCTTTCTGACCAAGAGGACCGTGGCCCGCATCTCCCGGGCCGAGCACGAGCAGGAGGCCATGCAGAAGCAGGTCATCGAGGCGGGCAAGCTCGCGGCCATCGGCGAGCTGGCCGCGGGCATCGCCCACGAGATAAACAACCCGGTGGCGATCATGATCGAGAACGCGGGCTGGGTCCAGGACCTGCTGTCCAAGGAGGACGTCTCGTGCATCTCCCAGTACGAGGAGATCGCCAACTCCCTGCAGGAGATATCCACCCAGGGCATCAGGTGCAAGGACATCACCCACAAGCTCTTGAGCTTCGCGCGCAAGACCGACGCGCGGCTCAAGGAGGTGAACATAAACGACCTCCTGGAGGAGCTGGTCAACTTCTCGGCCCAGAAGGGCAAGTACAAGAAGGTCGAGATACGCACCGAGTTCGCCCCGGACCTGCCCGTACTCCACGCCTCGCCCTCGGAGCTCCAGCAGGTGGTCCTGAACCTGCTCAACAACTCCATAGACGCCATCGACAAGGACAACGGGGTCATCGTGGTCCGGACCCGGCTGGAGGGCGAGTACATAGCCATTGACGTGGCGGACAACGGTCAGGGCATTCCGGGCCAGATAATCGGCAGGATATTCGAGCCCTTCTTCACCACCAAGGACGTGGGCAAGGGCACCGGCCTGGGCCTGTCCATCTGCTACGGGATAATCGAGAAGATGGGCGGCAAGATCACCGTGGAGAGCAAGATAAACGAGGGCACCAATTTTCACGTTTGTATTCCCATAGAGCGTAAGGTAGAAAAATAAACGCGCCCAAAAGAGCAGGGGCAAGGAGGGGAAGATGAGTTTTGCCAAGGTCCTTCTTGTGGACGACGAGGTCGGGTTCCTCAATATCATGCAGAAGCGCCTCACTGGCCGCGACCTGGAAGTCCTGACCGCGGAGAGCGGCGACGACTGCCTGGGGGTCATGTCCAAGAACAAGGACGTGGACGTGGTCATCCTGGACGTGAAGATGCCGGGCATGGACGGAATCGAGGTGCTCAAGGCCCTGCGCAGGGACCACCCCCTGGTGGAGGTGATAATGCTCACCGGCCACGCCACCGTGGAGACGGCGATCATGGGCATGAAGAACGGGGCCTTCGACTACCTCATGAAGCCCTGCGACATCGACAACCTCCTCAATCTGGTCAAGAGCGCCAAGAAGAAGAAGGCCGACCACGAGGAGAAGATCCTCCAGGCCCAGATGAAGGAAATCACCGGAAGGATGATCTGACTTGGGCCCTGACATGAGCAAGCACGAGATTCCCATCAAGTGCCTGATTATCGACGACGAGATTTCGTACGCCAACGTGCTGGCCAAGCGCATGCGCCTTCGGGGCATCGAGGCCACTCCCGTGTACGGCGGCCGCGAGGCCATTCAGCTGCTCAAGAAGGAGTCGTTCCACGTCGCCCTCCTGGACCTCAAGATGGACGACATGGACGGCATCGAGGTCCTGAAGATGTTCAGGATCATTGAGCCGATGATGAGGGTGGTCATCCTGACCGGCCACGGAGGCAAGGCCGAGGCGGACCTGTCCATCGAGAACGGGGCCTACGACTACCTGGTCAAGCCCTGCGACTTCGAGAAGGTCGTGAGCACCATCAAGAGGGCCTCCATCCTCTAGACCCGGGCCGCGCAGGCAGGGGGACGGCCCGGAGCGGGACATGAGACCCAGGGTATACGTGACCAGGATGATCCCCAGCCAGGGGCTGGACCTGCTCGGGGCCGAGTGCGAGGTCGAGGTCAATCCCCTGGACCGGGTCCTGGCCAGGGACGAGCTCCTGGCCAGGGTCAGGGGCAGGCACGGGGTCCTGGGCCTGCTCACGGACAGGATCGACGCCGAGTTCTTCGACGCCGCGGACTGCCTCAGGGGCTACGCCAACTACGCCGTGGGCTACGACAACATCGACCTGGCCGAGGCCACCAGGCGGGGCGTGCCGGTGTCCAACACCCCGGGCGTGCTCACCGAGGCCACGGCCGAATGCGCCTGGGCCCTGCTGTTCGCCGTGGCCCGGCGGGTGGCCGAGTCGGACCGGGTCATGCGCTCCGGCCGCTGGCAGGGCTGGGGCCCGTTGCAGCTCATCGGCGCGGACGTCAGGGGCAGGACCCTGGGCATTGTGGGCGCCGGGCGCATCGGCACGGCCATGGCCCTGATGTCCCGGGGCTTTGACATGAAGGTCCTGTACGCCAACGCCTCGGGCCGGGCCAACGCGGTCCTGGAGGCCGAGCTCGGGGCCAGGCTGGCGCCCTTTGAAACCCTTCTGGCCGAGTCGGACTTCGTCAGCATCCACACCCCGCTGACCCCGGAAACCAGGCACCTGTTCGACGCCCGGGCCTTCAGGGCCATGAAGCCCACGGCCTACGTGATCAACACGGCCCGCGGCCCGGTGATCAACGAGGCCGACCTGGTCCAGGCCCTCAAGTCCGGCGAGATAGCCGGGGCGGGCCTGGACGTGTACGAGTTCGAGCCCGCGACGGCCGGCGGCCTGTGCGAGCTGGAGAACGCGGTGCTCCTGCCCCATGTGGGCTCGGCCACGGTCTCGGCCCGCCAGGGCATGTCCGTGTTGGCCGCGCGCAACCTTCTGGCCATGCTCCGGGGCGAGCGTCCCGAGACCTGCCTGAACCCCGAGGTATTTAAGCCCTGAGCCCGAGCCCAGGCCCAGGCGGCGAAACACGAGGGGGTCCGGTGAACTCGGCCTTTGAGCGCCAAGCGGAGCGTCTCCGGGACCTGGCCCTGGCCGCCATCGAGGCGGCCGCCCCGGGCCCGGTTTTGCGTCGCCGCCTGACCTTGGACCGCGACCTCTTGCGCCTGGACGGCCGCTGCCTTGACCTGTCCGGGTTCGAGCGGGTCCTGGTCCTTGGCGCGGGCAAGGCCGCGGCGGCAATGGCCCGGGCCGTCGAGGACCTGCTCGGCCCCAGGCTCTGGGGCGGCCTGGTGGTGACCAAGTACGGCCACGGCCTGGCCCTGGACAGGATCGAGCTCGCGCAGGCCGCGCACCCGGTCCCGGACCGGGCGGGCGAGCGCGCGGCCCTGCGCATGCTCTCCCTGGCCCGGGCCGCGGGCAACAGGGACCTGGTCCTGTTTCTGCTCTCGGGCGGGGCCAGCGCCCTGACCGCCTGCCCGAGGCCGCCCCTGACCCTGGCCGCAAAGCAGGCCCTGACCAGGAGGCTGCTGGAATGCGGGGCCGAGATCCAGGAGATCAACGCGCTCAGAAAACACCTCTCCCTGTTCAAGGGCGGCCGCCTGGCCAAGACCCTGGAGCCGGCCGCGGTGCTCGGTCTGACCATCTCGGACGTGGTCGGCGACCGGCTCGAGGTCATCGGCTCGGGCCCGATCGCGCCCGACGCCACGAGCTTCGGGGACTGCCTGGCGATCCTGGACAAGTACGGCCTGACCCGGCGCGTGGGGCCGCAGGTCCTGGACATCCTGGAAAAAGGGGCCCTGGGGCAGGTCCCGGAGACCGTGAGGCCCGGGGACCCGTGCTTTGAACGGGTTCAGAGCGTGATCCTGGCCAACAACATGACCGCCCTTCAGGGCGCGGCCCGGGCCGCTGCGGGCCTGGGCTTTGAGGCCGAGATACTGGAGGAGCCGCTTGAGGGCGAGGCCGGGCCGGCCGGTGAAAGGCTCGCGGCCCTGGCCGCCGAGGTCTGCCGCAGGGGCGACAGGCGCTTTCCGGTCTGCCTGCTGGCCGGGGGCGAGACCACGGTGACCGTCAGTGGCCGGGGCAGGGGCGGCCGCAATCAGGAGCTGGTTTTGTCCGCTGGCCTGGCCCTTTCGCGGCTCCCCGAGCCGATCAGAACGCGGGTCAGCCTCGCCTGCCTCGGGACCGACGGCCAAGACGGCCCGACCGACGCGGCCGGGGCCGTGGTCCTGCCGGACACCATGCGCCGGGCCAGGGACCTGGGCCTGGACCCCGAGGCGAGCCTTGCGGACAACGACTCGCACACGTTCTTCAAGGGCCTGGGCGGCCTGCTGGTGACCGGCCCGACCCGGACCAATGTCATGGATGTCGCGGCCGTGCTCATCGACGCGCCCTGATCCACGGTCCGTTCCCCTTGCCCGGGTCCCTGAGGCCCCGGCCGATGTGCTTCAAATAAAAAAGCTTGTCTCCTGGTCGCTTGGCCCGTAGCATGAGAATCAGGCGCATATTTTGACGCCGCGGCCCGCTTCAATAGAGATGAGGTCGTTATTTCATGTCCCGCGACGTTTCTCTCCCCCGACCCCCGGGTCCAGCGAGGCGCAAATCCGGGCCCGGTCCGGCGCAGAAATTGGCCTGGCTGGTCTTCTGGGCCGCGCTGCTCGCGGCCCTTGCCGCGCCTCTCTCCGGCCGGGCCGAGGAGTCGGGCCCGAAAAGGGTCCTGATCATCAATTCCTATCACCAGGGCTACGCCTGGAGCGACCGGATCATGGACGGGATCCGCTCCGTGTTCGAGGAGCAGCTTCCCCGGGCCGAGCTGAGCGTGGAGTACCTGGACGCCAAGCGCTACCCCCCGGAGCAGACCTATCCCGCGTTTTCCGCCCTGCTGGCCGAGAAGTACATGGCCAGGCCGCCGGACCTGGTCATGACCACGGACGACGCGGCCTTCAACCTCATGCTCGACCTGCGCGAGAGGCTCTTTCCGGAGACGCCGCTGGTCTTTTGCGGGGTGAACGACTTCAAGGACCGGATGATCATCGGCCATTCCGAGGTCACCGGCGTGGCCGAGGAAATCGACATCAAGGCGACCGTGGACCTGGCCCTGGCCCTGCACCCCAAGGCCCGGCACCTGGCCGTGGTCAGCGACTCGACCTACACCGGGGCCGTCAACCTGGGCCGGTTCCACAGGATGGCCGACGATTACGCCGACAGGATCGAGGTCCTGGAGCTGGTCGGGCTGTCCGCCGGCGAGCTGGCCGCCGCGCTCAAGGCCCTGCCCAGGGACGCCGTGGTCCTGAACCTGTCCTTTTACCGGGACCGGCTGGGCAACACCTATTCCGTTAACCAGGGCAACCGGCTGATAGCCGAGCACTCCGGGCTGCCCGTGTATTCCTGCTGGGACTTCGACCTGGCGGGCGAGGTGGTCGGCGGCAAGGTGGTCAGCGGCAGGCTCCAGGGCCGGGCCGCGGCCGAGATGGCCGTGCGCGTCCTGAGGGGCGAGTCCGCGCAGTCCATCCCGGTCATGCGCCAGAGCCCGAACACATACATGGTCGACTTCAACCTCGTCGAGCGCTTCGGCATAGACCACGAGCGCCTGCCCCCCCAGACCGTGATCCTGAACGGCCCGTACGCGGCCTACGAGCGGCACAAGATCGCGGCCTGGACGGCGTTGTCCATAATCGCCCTGCAGGCCCTGACCATCGCCTTTCTGGTGAACAACATCATAAGGCGCAGGCGGGCCGAGCGCGACCTGCGCGAGAGCGAGAGGGGCTACCGGCGCATCGTGGAGACCGCGGGCGAGGGGATTCTGAGCTTGGACGCCGGGCAGGTCATAAGCTACGTCAACCCGGTCGCGGCCCGGATGCTCGGCTACGAGCCCGCGGAGATGCTCGGGCTTTCGGCCTCGGAGATCGTGTTTGAGCAGGACCTGCCCGGGTTCGATGCCCGTGTCCAGGCCCGGCGCAAGGGCCTGAGCGAGACCTTCGAGTTTCGCTTCCGGCGCAGGGACGGCGGCGAGGCCTGGGCGATCGTCTCGTCCACGCCGGTCCTGGACGACGCCGGGCGCTTCAAGGGCTCGTTCGCCATGTTCACGGACATCACCGGCCGCAAGCGGGCCGAGGTCGAGATGGCCGAGGCCAGGCGGGCGGCCGAGGCCGCCAGTCAGGCCAAGAGCGAGTTTCTGGCCAACATGAGCCACGAGGTGCGCACCCCCTTGAACGGCCTGCTGGGCATGCTGCATCTGCTCGACGAGACCCAACTGAACGACGACCAGAAGGTGCTCCTGGAGACCGCGCTCGAATCCGGCCGGGGGCTTTTGACCATCATCGGCGACATCCTGAACCTGTCCAGGCTCGAGGCCGGCCAGGTCAGCATTGCGGCCGAGGCGATGGACGTCAGGGCCGTGGTCGAGTCCGTGGCCAACGTCCTGCGGCCCGAGGCCGAGGCCAAGGGCCTGGGCCTGGCCTGCCGGGTGGACGGCTCGGTGCCGGCGCGGCTTGTCGGGGACCCGGGACGGCTGCGCCAGATTTTGTTCAACCTGCTCGGAAACGCCCTCAAGTTCACGGACCGCGGCGGGGTCGAGGTCGGGGTCGAGGCCCTGGCCCCGGGCAGGAATGGGGAGGGGCGCATGCTTTTGTTCTCGGTCAAGGACACCGGGCCGGGCATTGCCGAGGAAAAGCTCAAGACCATCTTCGAGCCCTTCACCCAGGCGGACGGCTCCCTGACCCGCAAACACCAGGGCCTGGGCATCGGCCTGGGCATCGTGCACAGGATGGTCGGGCTCATGGGCGGGGGCCTCAATGTGGACAGCGTGGTCGGGGAGGGGACGACCGTGAGCTTCACCCTGCGTTTCGGCGTGCCCGGTCCCGAGGCCGCGGAAGACGCGGTGAAACAGCCCGGCCGCGGCCTTCCGGCCACCGGGCTCAGGGTGCTGCTGGCCGAGGACGACCGGGTCAACCGGCTCGCGGCCACGCGTTTTTTGGAGCGCCTGGGCTGCCGGGTGACCAGCGCCAAGAACGGCCTCCAGGCCCTTGACCTCCTGCGGGAGGAGGATTTCGACTGCGTGATCATGGACATCCAGATGCCGGAGATGAACGGCATGGAGGCCACCCGGGCGATCAGGACCTCGGAGGAGCTCAGGGCCAGGTCCGGGATTCCGGTCATCGCCATGACCGCGCACGCCATGCCCGGGGACCGGGAGAAGTTTCTGGCGGCCGGGATGGACGACTACATCGCCAAGCCCGTGGACATGGACGACCTGAAGGACACCCTGTCCCGGGTCGTGTCCGGCAGCGCCCGGGCCTGAAAAAGGGCCTGCGGCGATCTTGACGCAGGCCCTTGCTGTTTCCTGGAGCCAGCGAGGAGACTCGAACTCCTGACCTGCTGATTACGAATCAGCTGCTCTACCAACTGAGCTACGCTGGCCTGTGGTGAGACGGGCTAATTACAACCGGACCCGGGCCAAGTCAAGAAACCCGCGCCGCCCATGCCCCGGCCCCTTTCCGGGCCTAGCCGTCGATCTTAAGGATCAGGTTGCCGAACCCGTCCACCAGGACCGAGGCCCCGGGCGGCACGACCACGGTCGAGCTGTACTCCACGACCAGGGCCGGGCCCTGGAAGCAATTCCCGGCCAGGAGCCGGTCCCGGTCCAGGACCCGGGTCTCCAGCGCCCGGCCCTGGAACACGGCCTTGCGGGTCCTAAGAAGCGCGGCCTTTGGGACCTGCCTGCCGCCGGGCTCGATCTTCGCGAACCCCGGGCCCTTTGTCGCGGCCCGGGCGCGCAGCCGCAGGTTGACCGCCTCCACGGCCGCGTCCGGGTTGCGGTGGCCGTAGGCCCGCTCGTGCAGGGCCTCGAAGGCCTCGCGCAGGTCCGCGCCCGGCGGGGCCGGGGTCGTGAGCTCGAAGGACTGGCCCTGGTAGCGCATGTCCAGGGAGCGCTCAAGGAAGACCTGCCCCGCTCGCGCGCCCTGCCCGGCCATGTCCCGGGCGGCCCGCTCCTCCAGGGGCCTGAACAGCCGGTCCAGGTCCTCGGGCCCGAGGTCCTCGGCCCGGAGCATGACCGTCCTCGAGAAGTCCTTGACCACGTCGGCCAGGATCATGCCCAGGGCCGAGAGCAGGCCCGGGTTTCTGGGCACCAGGGCCCGGGGCATGGACATGGACCTGGCCAGGTCCGCGCAGTGCATGCCCCCGGCCCCGCCGAACGCGACCAGGCTGAACTCGGCCGGGTCAAGGCCGCGCTCCACCGAGACCACCCTTATGGCCCGCTCCATGTTCGAGTTGACCACGGCCAGCACGCCCTGGGCCAGGTCCAGGGCCGAGAGCCCGGCCTGCTCGGCCAGGGCCCGCATGGCCGGCTCGACCCGCTCGCCATGAAGAGGCATGGCCCCGCCCAGAAAGCGCTCCGGGTCCAGCCTGCCCAGAAACAGGTCGGCGTCCGTGACCGTGACCCGCTCGCCCTTGCCGTAGCAGATCGGGCCGGGGTCCGCGCCCGCGCTCTCGGGCCCGACCCGGAGCGCGCCCCCGGCGTCGATCCAGGCCAGGGAGCCGCCGCCCGCGCCCACGGTCTGGATGTCGATCATGGGCGTCTTGACCGCGAGCCCGGCGATGCTCGCCTCCAGGGCCAGGGGCAGGCCTTTGTCCGCCAGGCAGACGTCCGTGGACGTGCCGCCCATGTCCAGGCTGATGATGCGCTCGAATCCCGCGGCCCGGGCCGCCTCCAGGGCGGCCACCGCGCCCCCGGCCGGGCCCGAGAGGATGGTGCGCACCGGCTCGGCCATGGCCGTGTCCGCGGAGATGACGCCGCCGTTGGACTGCATGACCCTTAGCCCGCCGGGCAGGGCGGCCTTGAGGCCCTTCAGATACCCGGTCATCTTTGGCCCGACGTAGGCGTTGACCACGGTGGTCGAGGTCCGCTCGTACTCCCTGAACTCGGCCAGTATCTCGTGGGACAGGGACACGGGCAGGTCGAGGCCGGCCAGGGCCCGGCCCAGGGCCAGCTCGTGGGAGGGGTTCAAAAACGAGAACAGCAGGCACACGGCCACGGACTCGGCCCCGGACTCGGCCACGGCCCGGGCCGCCTCTTCGGCCTGGTTCGGGTCCAGGGGCTCGTGCTCGGTCCCCTGGCTGGTGATCCTGCCCCGGACCCCGAAGCGCAGCCCGGCCGGGATCAGGGGCTCGGGCCGCGAGTAGGCCAGGTCGTAGAGCCGCAGCCGGTTCTGGCGGCCGATCTCGATGAGGTCCTCGAAGCCCTGGTTGGTGACCAGGGCGGTCCTCGCCCCCTTGCGCTCCAGGATGGCGTTGGTGGCCACGGTCGAGCCGTGGACCACGGCCGTGTCCCTGTCCAGGCCGAGGGCCTTAAGGGCCTCGAGCACGGCCCGGCCCGGGTCCCGGGGCGTGGACAGGACCTTGCGCAGCGCAAGGCCTTGGGGGCCGAGGAAGACCACGTCGGTGAACGTGCCGCCGGTGTCCGCGCCGGCCACCTGGGGCGGGCGGCAGGGCGGGGGGGTCTGGTCTTCGGGCATGCCTGGTCCGGTTCGCGGTCTTGTGTTCAGGTTTTGGTCCGGGCCGAATGTAGCGGAAACCAGCCGGCCTCGTCTACGCCGGGCCTTTGGCCGGCCAAAGGCCCGGGAAAAACCTGGTGCCTTTGGCCCCGGCTTTTGATAGCCTCTGCCCGGAACGCACATGCCCAGCAAAGACTATTTTCAGATCAGCGCCCAGATACTGGCCGGGCTTCTGTGCTCCAGGCCCCTGGTCAGCCTGTACGTCCATGACCCGGGCCTGGACGAGGTCAGGCTCGCGCACCGGGCCGGGGAGTTTCTGCCCGCCGGCCGCAGGGCCGAGTTGATCGAGGCCTGCGGCCGGGGCGGGCTGCTCCTCAGCCGCGCCGACCACGAGGCCTTTGTCGGCCACATGAGCGCCAACCTGGGGCCCGCGCTGTTCTGCTCCGGCCTGGGCCAGGGGGAGATCGCGGAGATATTGCGCCGCGCGCTCAAGGCCCGGATCGAGGCCTTCTTCAGCCGGCCGCTTAAGCCCGCCCTGGACGACCTGCGGCGCGACCTGAGCACCCTGGTCGAGTACGTCCAAACCGAGCCCGGCCGCATGGACGCCCTGCTCCGGGGCCTGGACCGGGAGTACGGCCTGGCCAACCACTCGCTGAACTGCCTGCTGATCGGCCTGGCCCTGTGCCTTGCGGGCGGGGAAAAGGGCCTTGCCCGCCCGGACATCGAGTCCCTGGCCCTGGGCCTGGCCCTGCACGACCTGGGCATGGCCCTTGTGCCCGCCTTTGTCAGCGCCAAGACCGGCTTTCTCATGCCAAGTGACCGCGACTCCCTGCGCCGCCACGTGGAGAGCGGCCTGAACATGCTGAACAGGCTCGAGGTCTCGGATCGGATGGTCATCGACTGCGTGAGGGAGCACCACGAGCGCCTGGACGGCTCGGGCTATCCCCGGGGCCTTGCGGCCGGGGACATCGGCCTGGCCGGCCGGGTGTGCGCGGTGGCCGACTCCTACTGCGCGAGCATCAGCGAGAGGCCCTACAAGCGGCCCAAGGACGCCCACCTGGCGGCCCTGGCCCTGCTCGGGGACGGGGCCCGCTACGACCCGGACCTGGTCAGGGTTTTGTGCCTGCTTGCGGACAGGGGCGGCGGGCCTTTTGGGGCTGATTAGCCGCGCCGGACAGATCTATTTGCGGCCGCGGCCCCTGGCCTTGGAGGATTTGCCTGCCTCGCGCGCCCCGCGGCCCTGGCCCTGCTGCTCCAGCCTGGTCTCGGTGCGCTCGCGCTTCTGCTCCAGTCCCTGGCCCTGTCGCTCCAGCCGATTCTCGGTGCGCTCGCGCTTCTGCTCCAGGCCTTGGCCCTGTCGCTCCAGCCGATTCTCGGTGCGCTCGCGCTTCTGCTCCAGCCGGTTTTCGAGGCGTTCGCCCGGGTCCTGGGCCAGGCCGGCCCCGGCCGTCAGGCACAGGGCCAGGACAATGACCCCGGCCAAAACCATGTTCATGTCTTTCTCCTTAATATAGCCGAAGGTCCTTATTGAAGGATGTCCCGGCTGTTGTCAAACCCTGGGGGCCGACTCTGGCCGGGCCTTGGGGCAGGCAGGGCGGGGGATGTTTTTCTGGTTTCAACCGGCCGCGCCGGCCCGCGGCCCGAGTCCCGGGCCGGGATTTTTGAACCCGGATGGCTTGGAAAATTCGGTTCTTGGGTGTAGGGTCCTGGAAACGGCCTGCACTGCGGCAGCGCGGCCTTCAACGGCCTGAACTTGAACCCGGGGGCGGCCCGTGGCGGACAAAGACAATCTGCACGCCTTTTTCTATCCCGACAGCGTGGCCGTGATCGGGGCCTCGGCCCACGAGGGCAAGGTCGGGCACACCGTGGTCTCGAACATGCTCAAGGCCGGTTATTCGGGCCGCCTGTTCCCGGTCAACCCCTCGGCCGACGAGATCCTCGGGCTCAAGGTCGTGAAGTCCATCCCCGAGCTGCCCCGGGGCCTGGACCTGGCGATCATCGCCGTGCCCCGCAAGTTCGTGCTCCCGTCCCTCGCCGAGCTGGCCGACATCGGCGCGCGCTCGTGCATCGTCATCACCGCCGGGTTCAAGGAGGTCGGCAAGGAGGGCTTCTTCCTGGAGCGGGACATGGCCGAGCTGTGCCGCAAACGCGGCATGGCCATGCTCGGGCCGAACTGCCTGGGCATGATCAACGCCGCGCACGGGGTCAACGCCTCGTTCTCGGCCGGCCAGCCCATGCCCGGCCAGATCGCCTTCTTCTCCCAGTCCGGGGCCCTGTGCGTGGCCATCCTGGACTGGGCCCTGGGCCAGGACATCGGCTTCTCCAAGTTCGTGAGCCTGGGCAACAAGGCCGTGCTCGACGAGGCGGACATGCTCGGATACCTGGACCGGGACCCGGAGACCAGGGTCATCCTGGGCTACATAGAGAACGTGGAGCACGGCAAGGGGTTCTTGGACCGGGCGGCCGCGGCCAGCCCGAACAAGCCGGTGATCATGATCAAGTCCGGGACCACGGCCGCGGGCGCCAAGGCGGCCTCCTCGCACACCGGGGCCATCGCCGGCTCGGACCAGGCCTACACAGCGGCCTTCCGCAAGACCGGGGTGATCAGGGTCCCGGACGTTGAGAGCCTGTTCAACCTCGCCCAGGCCTTTGCCGAGCAGCCCCTGCCCAGGGGCCCGAACCTGGCCATAGTCACCAACTCCGGCGGGCCGGGCATCCTGGCCGCGGACGCCTGCGAGCGCTCGCGCCTCCAGATGGCCGTGTTCGGCCTGGCCACGGTGAACAAGCTCCAGGAGTTCCTGCCCCCGTACGCGGCCCTGTACAACCCCGTGGACATCATCGGCGACGCGGGCGCGGAGCGCTACCGCAAGACGCTCAAGGCCGTGGCCGAGGACGACCAGGTCCATTCCATGCTCGTGCTCCTGACCCCGACCGGGTCGGCCGAGATCGAGGCCACGGCCCAGGCGGTCATAGACGTGGCCAAAAAGTCCCCCAAGCCGATCTTCGCCTGCTTCATGGGCCAGGAGCGGGTCGGGCCGGGCAGGAAGATGCTCCTTGCGGCCGGGGTGCCCTGCTACTGCTTCCCGGAGCCGGCCATCGAGAGCATCGAGTCCATGTACAGCTATTTTTTGTGGCGCAACCGGCCCAAGCCCGTGTATCCGGAGATCAGGCGCGACCGGGACCGGGCCGACGAGGTCCTGGCCGAGGCCCGGGCCGCGAACCGGCGGGAGATAGTCGAGTTCCAGGCCCAGCGCGTGCTTGAGGCCTACAACCTGCCCACGCCCAGGACCGCGCTGGCCCGCACCAGCGACGAGGCCGCGGCCGCGGCCGGGAAGATCGGCTTTCCCGTGGTCCTCAAGATCGCCTCCCCGGACATCTCGCACAAGTCCGACGTGGGCGGGGTCAAGGTCGGGCTCAAGGACCCGGAAGAGGTGCGCGAGGCCTTCTGGGACATCACCACCAGGGCCCAGCGCCAGAAACAGGACGCGTTCATAGCCGGCTGCCTGGTCCAGGAGATGGCCCCGCCGGGCTGCAAGGAGATCATCATCGGGTTCAAGCGCGACGAGCAGTTCGGCCCCCTGATCATGTTCGGCCTGGGCGGGATCTACGTCGAGGTGCTCAAGGACATCGCCTTCAGGCTGGCGCCCCTGTCCGGCGCGGACGCCTTCGAGATCGTCCGCGAGATCAAGTCCTACATGCTCTTGAAGGGCGTGCGCGGCGAGCCGCCCGTGAACTTCAAGGCCATAGAGAACATAATCCTGACCATGTCCGCCCTGGCCATGGACTTCCCGGACCTCTACGAGGCGGAGTTCAACCCGGTCCTGGTCAACCACGAGAGGGCCGTGGTCGCGGACGTGCGCATGACCCTCAACGTCTAGGCGAAAACGCGCCCAAGGAGGAGTTATGGTCGGCTTGTACATCGGATCAACCAGGGGCTACTCCGGAAAGAACCTCATCGCCATGTCCATGGGCCTGAGGTTCCAGAAGGAGGGCTTGAACGTCGGGTACATGAAGCCCGTGGGCGCGGTGCCCTTCAAGACCGAGGGACGCATCGGCGACGAGGACGCGGCCTTTGTCCAGGGCGTGCTCGGCCTGGACCAGGACCCCTCGCTGGTGACCCCGGTCGTGGTCACCCGCGACTTCACGGTCAAGGCCTTTACCGAGGGCTGCGGGGACCTGATCAGCGGCGTGAAAAAGGCCTACGCCGAGCTGTCCAGGGGCAAGGACCTCATGCTCATAAGCGGCTCCGGGGCGTTCATGAGCTCGGGCACCTACTGCGGGGTCAACGCCCTCAAGGTCGTCGAGGCCCTGGGCGCCAAGGCGGTGCTCATCGACCGCTGGAAGAACGAGGTCCACTACGACCACATCCTGCGCGCGGGCCAGGCCCTGGGCAAGGACCTGGTGGGCGTGGTCTTCAACAGCATCCCCGAGCACTACATGGCCGAGCTCAAGGACCTGATCTGCCCGTTTTTGAAAAAGAACGGGGTGGACGTCCTGGGCGTGATGCCCGTGGACCCGCTGCTCTCGGCGATCAAGGTCTCGGACCTGGCCGAGAGGCTCTCGGGCAAGATCATCTCCGCCCACTCCAGGGCCGAGCGGGTGGTCGAGAACTTCCTGATCGGGACCATGCAGGTCGAGAACTTCCTGACCCACTTCAGGCGCAACAAGAACTCCGCGGTCATCGTGGGCGGCGACCGCTCCGACGTCCAGCTGGTCGCCCTGGAGGGCAGCTGCCCGTGCCTGATCCTGACCGGCAACCTCTATCCCAACGACATCATCCTGACCCGCTCCGAGGTCCTGGACACGCCGATCGTCATGGTCCGCGAGGACACCTACACCGTGGCCAAGAAGATGGAGGAGATCCTGACCAGCCACAAGCTCAGGGACATGATCAAGGTCAACCACGGGGCCCAGCTGGTCAATTCGGTCATCGACTACTCGATCGTGAGGGACAAGCTCGGGCTGTAGCCGTAGTTCAATGCGGCCCGCAACCGGGTCGGGATAAAACATACCTTAATGGTATGAATTAGATTGCGCTTGCAAACCGCGGCCTGTTCGTGCATACCATACCGCAGAAGTATGGAATATTTTTTTGATTCTGGCAGTTTGCGTGTCTTTGAAAATGGTATATCGTGCCGAACATTTGTTTTCTTCCGCTTGGCGGGAGTAGTTTTTGAAACGGGGCGCGGCAGCGCTTTTCAGTTAAACCTGTATGGGGAGTGAAACGGAATTTCCGGCTAAGGAGGCTAATATGCAGGATAAGAGTGCATGGAACTGGGAGCCCGGAAAGCGGGTCGTGCTGGACACGGCCAAGTGCAAGGAGGGCTTCGAGTGGCTGGAGGAGTTGCAGGCCAGCCCTGACGGTGAAAAATGCGCCGCCGTGGTCAATCTGGGCGAGCTGGAGTTCAGCGTCTGCGTCAACGGCGAGAACTGGGGGAACACCTACTCCAGGATCTGGTACCCCCGCTTCGGCCCTGACGGCAGGCTCTCCGCCCTGTGCAGCGACGGCATGGAGTGGACCGTGGCCGTGGACGACGAGCCGTGGGAAGAGGGCCACGGCTACCTGTTCAACACCAAGTTCAGCCGGGACGGCTCGGTCATCGCCGTGGCCCTCCAGGACGACATGAAGTACGGGATGGCCAAGGACGGCGAGGCCTGGGAGAACCTCTTTGACAACGCCAACAACTTCGCCCTCAGCCCGACCGGAAACGCGACCGCGGCCGCGGTCCAGGTCGAGCCCCTTGACCAGGCGGACATCAACAAGTTCCAGGGCGGCATCTTCAGCGTGGCCGTGGACGGCCGGGCCTGGGACGAGAGGTTCGTCAACGTCTGGACCCCGGTCTTTGATCCCGCGGGCGAGCGCGTGGCCGCCCAGGTCCGCAAGACCCTCTACGACTACACCATAGCCGTGGACGGCAAGATATGGCCCGGCAACTACACCTGCGTCTGGGAGCCGGCCTTCAGGCCCGGCGGCGGCATCGTCGCGCCCGTGCGCAGCGGCGGCAAGTGGGGCCTGGCCGAGGACGACAACCTGATCTGGGACGCCAAGTACTTCCAGTGCTGGCACCAGGCCTTCAGCGCCGACGGCAAGGTCGCGGCGGCCATTGTCTCGCCCAAGTACGGCAAGTTCACCGTGGCCGTGGACAAGGCCGAATGGGGCCTGTACTTCCCGGTGGTCGTGGACCTGGTCCTGTCCGCCTGCGGCTCGCGCGCCGCGGCCCTGGGCAAGGACGAGGACGAGATGTGGACGATCATGGTCGACGGCGCCGCCTGGCCCGGCCGCTACGCCAGGGCCTGGACCCCGGTGTTCAGCCCGGACGCTCGGCGCGTGGCCGCCAAGGTCGAGACAAACGGCAAGTACACGGTGCTTCTGGACGGCAGGCCCTTTGGCCAGGATTTCGATCAGGTCTGGGACCCGGTCTTCAGCCCCGAGGGCGACAAGGTCCTGATCCGCGCCGTGGACAACGGCCAATACTGCCGCATAGTCGCTTTGACCAGCGAATTCTAGGCAAGGGGGGATAAAATGGTCGAGATTTATAACTTCGTTGTCGGTCCCCTGGCCTGGGTCGGCTGGGGCATATTCGTCGTGGGCATCATCTACAAACTTATCTACATGTACTCCCTGGCCAGGGCAAAAGACTACTCCTCCCTGGACTACATGAGCCTTCCGTTCAGCCTGCGCTCCATCTTTGTCTGGAGCATCCCGTTCTACGCCACCAACTGGAAGCGCAACCCGGCCATGACCGTGGCCACCTTCCTGTTCCACATCTGCCTGATCGCGGTGCCCGTCTTCCTGCTGGCGCACGTGGTCCTGTGGCAGAAGTTCTTCGGGATCACCTGGGCCACCCTGCCGGATCAGGCGGCCGACTACATGACCCTGGCGGTCATCGCGGCCTGCGTGTTCTTCGGCGTGCGCCGGGCCACGGACCTGAGGGCCAGGTACGTGACCAGCTACAAGGACTGGCTCATCCTGATCCTGGTCGCCTCGCCGTTCGTGACCGGCTTTTTGGCCTATCACCAGATATTCAACTACAAGTTCATGATCATCCTGCACATCGTGTCCGGGCTGGCCTGGCTGGCCCTGATCCCCTTCACCAGGCTCAGCCACATGTTCCTGGGGCTTTTCACCCGGGCCTACGCTGGCTCCGAGTTCGGCAAGGTGCGGCACGTCAAGGATTGGTAATACAAGCCCCTAGGAGGAATCGCCATGGGTGCGGTAGAATACGGCATTCAGAACAGAAAGGTGGACGACATCGGGTTGATCCAGGGCGCGGCCCGGCTGACCCCGGAGAGGATACAGAAGACCATCCAGAAGGTCTTGGCCGGGGAGACCGGGGCCAAGCTCAAGGCCTACTCGGAGATCTGCGTGCGCTGCGGCCTGTGCGCCGAGGCCTGCCACTTCTACATGTCCCACGACGGCGACCCGAGCTATTCGCCGGTGGGCAAGGTCAAGCAGACCATGTGGGTCATGCTCGACAAGAAGGGCAAGGTCAGCCCGGAGTTCATCTACCAGGCCGCCCAGGTCGCCTACACCGAGTGCAACCTGTGCAAGCGCTGCGTCCAGTACTGCCCGTTCGGCATCGACACGGCCTACATCATGCTCGTGGTCCGCAGGATCTGCCACCTGCTGGGCGTGATCCCGCAGTACATCCAGGACACGGCCCACAGCCACGCCTCGACCATGAACCAGATGTGGGTCAAGGACGACGAGTGGATCGACGCCCTGCAGTGGCAGGAGGACGAGGCCCGGGACGAGATACCCAACCTGCGCATCCCCCTGGAAAAGGAGGGCGCGGAGATCATGTACTCGGTCATCGGTCCGGAGCCCAAGTTCAGGACCCAGCTCATCATGCAGGCCGCGGTGCTCATGAACGAGGCCGGCATGGACTGGACCATGCCCGCCACGACCGGCTGGGACAACAGCGACATGGCCATGTACACCGGGGACAACGAGATCATGGCCAGGCTCAAGAGGGACCACTTCGAGTGCGCCCAGAGGCTCAAGGTCAAGCGCATCGTCATGGGCGAGTGCGGCCACGCCTTCCGCTCCATCTACGACATGGGCAACCGGGCCCTGGCCTGGCGCATGCACCCGGTGCCCGTGGTCCACGCCCTGGAGTTCTACTGGGAGCTGTTGCGGGACGGCAAGCTCAAGGTCGCCAAGCCCTTTGAGAAGACCGTGACCCTGCACGACCCGTGCAACGTCATCCGCGGCCGGGGCCTGCACGAAAAGGCCCGCGAGGTGGTCCGGGCCTTCTGCCCGAACTTCATAGAGATGATCCCGAACCGCGAGCACAACTACTGCTGCTCCGCGGGCGGCGGGGTGATCAACTGCGGCCCGCCGTTCAAGAACGTCCGCGTCCAGGGCAACAGGGTCAAGGCCGAGCAGCTCAAGGCCACCGGCGCCGAGGTCTGCATCTCCCCCTGCCACAACTGCCACGGCGGACTTGAAGACATCATCCACGGCTACAAGCTGGGCATGGAGCTCAAGTTCCTCATCGACATCATCTACGAGTGCATGGAAAAGCCCAACGCGGCCGAGTGATGAGCGGGAAAAAGCAAGGAGACGGAAACATGAGCAAGAAGCCGATGATTTTGATACTGGCCGCCGCGGCCGTGCTTTTGTTCCTCCTGCCCGCGTTTTCGCAGGAGGACATCAAGCAGCTGGCCGACCCGGCCTTTGGCCAGGCCCAGAGGCCGGCAGCGGTCTTTGATCACGACGCGCACAACGAGAAGGCGGCCATCGACGGCTGCCTGCCCTGTCACCACCAGGGGGTCGAGGAGGGCAGGTTCGTGGAGGGCGATCCGGTGAAATGCGCGGACTGCCACGAGGTCAAGACGGCCGAGGGCACCCCGCTCATGCTCGCCTACCACAAGCAGTGCGAGGACTGCCACCTGGAAAAGAAAAAGGGCCCCGTGACCTGCGGCGAGTGTCACAAGAGGCCGTAGGACCCGGGCCCAGGGCCCGATGAACCGGACAGGACCGCGGGAAGCCCACTCCCCGCGGTCCCTTTTTTACAAAGGAGGGCGCGGTGAGCGAGATCAGGATGACTGCGGAGGTGCGCACGGACTACGACTGCGAGGCCGTGGGCCTGCCGTCCGAGCGCTGGGCCGAGGCGGTGTTCAGCATCGGGGACGTCGAGATCGTGGTCGAGGTTAGCGTGGAGGACTCGATCATCGTCTCGATTTTGCCCGGGGACGAGCTCGCGGGCTGGAAAGGGACCCTGGAAGGGCTCCAAAAGACCCTCAAGGGCGAGATAAGCGGCCGCTAGGGCGAAACAAAGGGGCCGCCGTCCGACGGCCCCTTTGGATCCGACAGGGTTTCAAGACCGGAACGCAATGCTTGGGCGGATATCTGGCCTGCTAAAAGCTCCCACTTCGCCGAGCGGTCAAGGCCGCAGTATGTTCAATGCCGTCCGCGGTCAGGGCCCTCGCCGGTCAAGCAGTTTCCTTGGACCTTTCGGACAGCCTCAGCGTCTAGTTTTTCAACCGCTATTTTTTAATAAACTTGTAGGCCAGAAAAGCGCCCGCCAGAACCAGCACAATTATGGGTAAGGCGTATTCCATCGTATTTTCTCCATAACTTTAATTTTGGTTCCAGTAGTTCCCAGCGGCCGTCAAAGACGGCCTGATACGTGTCCAAGATGAAGGTGATGTTTTTTCCGCCCCGGGCCTCCCTTTGCTAGCGGTTTGTCCTGGTCGGTCCCTGTTGTCCGGAGCAAAACCCGTCGCCCCGGCTGAAGCCGGTTGCCAACGACCTGTTTTTACTGGCCAACCAAAAAGCGGTCAGGCCTATTTTCAATAATTACAAGCCAAATTTTTGTGAGCGATTACTTACAATGAAATAGGCATATTTCAAGAAAAAAGCAAGCCCAGGGCAAAACAAAAGTGGGGCGCTGTTTTTTGCGGAAGGGGTCTTGACCCCGGGGCAGGGCCCCGGGGTCGGAGGTTCGTGCGAGCGTTGCGGGCGGCTAATGCTTTGTTTTGCTCTGGCGGATGAAGAACATGACCGCTCCGCTCACGATCAGGGCCAGGATGGTGATGGGGATTGCGTATTCCATGGTGTTTCTCCTGTGAAATTTAAGTGTGGGTCCCAATCCGCCGGCGCTCCCGCGGCCCCCCCGCCGGGCGACCGGCGTTGCTGAGCAGACACTTTTAAAAATGTAAGTGAGTGCTCGCTTGTATGTTTAGCTGGCGTTTTTTAGAAAGGCAAGCTAAATGTGAAAAAAATCGGGGCAGGGATGAACAAGAGGAAGCAGGCCATAATGGACTCGGCCACCAGGCTTTTCGCCGTCAAGGGCTACGACGCCACTCCGGTGTCCGAGATAGCCCGCGAGGCCAATGTCTCGGAGGGCGCGATATTCCGGCACTTCAAGAGCAAGGAGGACCTGCTCTACCATCTGTTCAAGAGTATCCGCGAGAACTTCTTCGACGACCTGGAGCGCAAGTTCCGCTTCAAGGGCCTTGCCAGCGGCCTGGAGATGATCATCAGCCTGCTTAGGCTCTACTGTCACTTTTACGAGACCCGGGAGACCGATTTCGACCTCATCCACCGCAACAACCCCTACCAGATGCCCGGGATCGGCGAGCCCTGCCGCGAGGAGATGAAGCGCATCTACGACAAGATGATCGACCTGGTGCGCGTGGGCATCCGCCTCGGGGTCAGCGACGGCTCGATCCGCAACATCTCCGAGGACCAGGGCGCGCTGCTGGTCATCGGGCTTTTGACCGGCACCGTGCGCATGCGCCTGTTCGAGCCCCTGCACCTGTCAGAGATAGAGGCCCAACTGGTCTCGTTCTGCCGCAACGCCCTTCAGGTCCAGGCCGAGCCGAGCCCGAGCGAGTAGGCCGGCATCGGGGCGCTCGTTTTCAAGTACATTGCGCGCGCTGGAGTCAAGGGCGAGTGAAGCTTGAAAAAACCGAGGTTTTTTTCAAGTGTTGAGTATTGAAACGCGGGACCCGGTTCAAGACCGGAATCCTCGCGTCTCGCGGGCCTTACACTAGAGGATGTATCTGGACAGATCCCGGTCCTGCTCCACGTCCCTGAGCTGACGGCGCACGTACTCGCGGTCCACCAGGACCTTGCCCGAGGGCCTGTCCGGGGCCTCGAAGGACAGCTCGGCCAGGATGCGCTCCATGATCGTGTACAGCCGCCTGGCCCCGATGTTTTCGGTGTCCTCATTGATCTTCTGGGCCCAGGACGCGACCTCCTCCAGGGCCTCCCGGCTGAAGTCCAGGTCCAGGCCCTCGGTCTTGAGCAGGGCCTTGTACTGGACCGCGAGGGCGTTCCTGGGCTCGGTCAGGATGCGGTAGAAGTCGCCCTTGTCCAGGGCGTCCAGCTCCACGCGCAAAGGGAAGCGGCCCTGGAGCTCCGGGACCAGGTCCGAGGGCTTGGCGAAGTGGAAGGCCCCGGCCGCGATGAACAGGATGTGGTCGGTCTTGACCATGCCGTACTTGGTGTTCACCACGCAGCCCTCGACCACGGGCAGCAGGTCCCGTTGCACGCCCTCGCGGGATACGTCCGCGCCCGAGTGCTCCTGGCGCGAGGCGATCTTGTCCAGCTCGTCCAGGAAGATGATCCCGGACTGCTCGACCCGCTCCCGGGCAAGCTCGGTGACCCGGTCCATGTCGATGAGCTTTTCGGACTCCTCCTGGATAAGGGCCCCCAGGGCCTCTTTGATCTTCATGCGCCGGGCCTTCTTGCGCGGCGGGAACATGCGGCCGAGCACGTCCTGCATCTGGATGCCCATGTCCTCCATCCCGGGCAGGGCCATGATCTCCACCTGGGGGCCGGACTGCGAGGCGACCTCGAGCTCCACGCTCCGCTCGTCCAGCTGGCCCTGGCGGAGCATGTGCCGGAACTTCTCCCGGGTGGAGTCCTTTGGCTCGGGCTGCTCGGCCGGGACCGCCGGGACCCGGCCCCTGGGCCCGGAGTCCGGCCCGGGCAGCAGCAGGTCCAGGAGCCGTTCCTCGGCCTGTTTCTCGGCCTTGACCCGGACCTTCTCGTTCTCCTCGGCCTTGACCATGCTGATCCCGATCTCCATCAGGTCCCGGACCATGGACTCCACGTCCCGGCCCACGTAGCCGACCTCGGTGAACTTGGTCGCCTCGACCTTGAAGAACGGGCAGCCCGCGAGCCTGGCCAGGCGCCTGGCGATCTCGGTCTTGCCCACCCCGGTCGGGCCCATCATGATGATGTTTTTGGGCGCGATCTCGTCGCGCAGCTCGGGCTCGATCTGCTGCCTGCGCCAGCGGTTGCGGATGGCTATGGCCACCATGCGCTTGGCCGCGGCCTGGCCGATGACGAACTTGTCCAGCTCGGAGACGATCTCTCTGGGGGTCAGGGTGCTCATTGTCAGGCCTTGTCCGGGGCTTGTTTTTTCCTGGTCTCGACCACGATGTTCTCGTTGGTGAACACGCAGATCTCCGAGGCGATGACCATGGCCCGCCGGACGATCTCCTCGGAGTCCAGGTCCGTGTTGCGCTTGAGCGCCCTGGCCGCGGCCAGGGCGTAGGGTCCGCCCGAGCCGATCGCGGCCAGGCCGTCGTCCGGCTCTATGACGTCGCCGGTGCCGCTGATGATCAGGATGTTCTCCGCGTCCGCGGCCAGAATCATGGCCTCCAGCCGGCGCAGGTACTTGTCCGTGCGCCAGTCCTTGGCCAGCTCCACGGCCGCCCGGGTCAGGTTTCCGGAAAAGGTCTCCAGCTTCTTCTCGAAGCGCTCGAACAGGGTGAAGGCGTCGGCCGTGGTCCCGGCGAAGCCCACCAGGACCCGGTCCTTGTAGATGGCCCGGACCTTTTTGGCCGAGTGCTTGACGACCACGTTGTTGCCCATGGTCACCTGGCCGTCCCCGGCCATGGCCGAGCCGAGCTCGTCCTTGACCGCGAGTATGGTCGTTCCCCTCATTTCCATGTCCGTCTCCTATGCCCGCTCGGGCCGGCCGAGGATGTTTCGGGCCGCGTCCGTCCAGATTTCAAAGGCCGCGTCGCCCCGCAGATACATCTCCGCGCCCTGGGCCAGGCCCGATTCCAGGCCCGCGCAAAGGGCCCGCAGGGCCACGGCCGCGGCCAGGTCCAGGGGATAGCCGTAGGCCCCGCAGCTTATGGCCGGAAAGGCCAGGCTCGATATCTCGTTCTCCGCGGCCAGGGCCAGGCTGTTCACGTAGGCCGCTCTCAGGGTCGCCTCCTCCTGCCGGCCGCCGCCGCGCCAGATCGGGCCGACCGTGTGGATGACGTAGCGCGCCGCGAGCCCGAAGCCTTGGGTCAGCACGGCCCGGCCCGGGGCCAGCCGGCCGCGACTCCGGACAATGGCCAGGCAGGCCTCCAAGAGCATGGGCCCGGCCGCCCGGTGGATGGCCCCGTCGACCCCGCCGCCCCCGGCCAGCCCGGGGTTGGCCGCGTTGACCACGGCCTCGGTCCGGGCCCTGGTCAGGTCGCCCTGGCGCAGGGTCAGGCTGCGTCCGGAGATGGTCCAGGCCCTCATGGCGCGCCTCGAAAAAACAATGGCAAGAGGATAATTCCCCCAAACCGTTTGGCAAGGCCGGGCCGGCTATCCCGCGGCCTCGGCCCGGCCGTTGTTCTCCTCCCGGACCTCCTTGATGGCCGCGGCGTAGGCCGTGAACACGTCCTCGCGGTTGATGAGCCCGAGGATCTCGTTGGGGTCGTCGGGCGAGACCACCGGTATCTGGCCGTAGTCCGTGTCCACGAACTTGAGCAGGGCGGTGTACAGGTCGTCCTCCGGGGTCAGGGAGGCCGGCTTGGCGGCCAGCTCGCCGACCACCAAGAGCTCGAACAGGCTGCGCTCGAAGAGCACGTTGCGCACGTTGTGGATGGACACGATCCCGGTCATGGTCCCGGAGCGGTCCTTGACCGGAAAGTAGAGCTCGTTGGTGTTGGCGATGATGTCGGTCAGGGCCTTTAGCGTTGTGCCCTCCTCGAGGATGGTCACCCGGCCGAACTTGCAGAAGTCCTTGACCCGCAGCTGCTCCAGGATGTTGATGGTCGCGTCCTCGGCGTGGGCCGGGGACTCGAACTTGTTCTCCACCTGGTGCTCGTAGAGCGAGAACCTGCGGCCCAGGATGATGCACAGGGCCGAGGCGAGCATGAGCGGGGCCAGCAGGCCGTAGCCCTGGGTCAGCTCGCAGACCATGATCAGCGGGCCGATGGCCGCGTTGGCCACCCCGGCGTAGAACGCGGCCATGCCCACGAGCACGTAGCCGCCCGGCTGGGTGACGATGTCCGGGAACAGGTCGTGGGCCGTCTGGCCCACGACCCCGCCGCACATGCCGCCCACAAAAAGGGTCGGGGCGAACATGCCGCCGCTCATGCCCGAGCCGATGGTCACCGAGGTGGCCATGGTCTTGGCCAGGATGATCAGGCACATCATCATCAACGGCACCTCGCCCTTGATGGCCAGCTCCAGCCAGCCGTAGCCCCCGGACAGGACCTCGGGAAAGGCCGCGCCGGTCAGGCCCATGAGCAGGCCGCCCAGGCCCGTGGCCCACATCAGCCCGAGCCGGTCCCGGATGCGGAAGAACACCGAGTGCTTGATGAAGAAGAAGGCCTTCACGTACATCCAGCCCACCGCGGTGCAGGCCAGGGCGAGCACCGCGTAGAACACCAGCTCGCGCACGTCGTGGAAGTCGAAGCTGGGGATGCCGAAGATCGGGTCGGTGCCAAAGAACAGGGTGAACAGGGAGTAGGCCGTGACCGAGGACAAGACCGCGGGCAGGATGGCCTCGGCCTCGAAGTCCTCCCGGTAGATGACCTCCACGGCCGTGAGCGCGCCGCCCAGCGGGGCCCGGAAGATGGCCCCCAGGCCCCCGGCCGCGCCGGCCAAAAGCAGCAGCCGGCGCTCGCGGACCGAGAGGTTGAGCTTCTGGGCCACATAGGAGCCCACGCCCGCGCCCAACTGGGAGATGGGCCCCTCGCGGCCGGCGCTGCCGCCCGAGGCGATGGTCGCCACCGCGGCCAGGCCCCTGACCAGGGGCACCAGGGGCCGGATCAGCCCGCCCTGGCGGTGGAAGGCCTTGATCATGGCGTCGGTGCCGTCCGTGCCGCTGTCCATGGTCTCGGGCATCAGGCGCATGACCAGAAACCCGGTGGCCAGGCCCACGGCCGTGGTGAACAGGGGGATGATCCAGGGCCGGAACAGGCCGGCCGGGCCCTTGAATATCTCCTCCCCGGCGGGCGCGGGCAGGGTGAGCCCGGCGAGCTTGTGCAGGATCAGGAACTTGCCCGTTTCGACCGCGGAGAAGAAGGCCACCGCGCCGAGCCCGGACAGGGCGCCCACGACCACGGCCACGGCCAGCCAGCGCACCGAGGTGAACGTGGGCCGGCCCTTGGCCGGCTTCAGCAGTCTCTGGATGGCCCGGATCAGGTTCATGGCCTGGTCCGGCCCTCGGCGCTGACCGGCCCCTTGGGCCGGGTAAGCTTTATCTGGGCCTCGGCGGCGTCGAGTATGCGCCTGGCCAGGACGATGTCCTCGCCGATGCGGGCCTTTAGGGCCTCGATGCTCTCAAAGCGCCTCTCCGAGCGGATGCGCTGGACGAAATGGATGCGGATGTTGAGGCCGTAGATGTCCTGGTCGAAGTCCAGGACGTGGGCCTCGACCGATATCTGGTCGTTGCCGAAGGTCGGGTTGTCGCCGATGTTGGCCACCCCCTTCCAGGCCGAGCCGTTTCTCTCCACCCAGACCGCGTAGACCCCGGGCCGGGGAAAGAGCTCGTCGGCCAGCTCCAGGTTGGCGGTGGGAAAGCCCAGCAGCCTGCCGCCCCGGTCGCGGCCGCGGACCACCCGGCCCCGGACCTGGTAGAAGCGGCCCAAAAGCGCCCGGGCCTCCCAGACCTTGCCGGACTCGACCAGGTCCCGGATGCGCGTCGAGCTGACCACGGCGTCGTCCAGGACCACGGGCTCCAGGCGGTGCACGTTGAAGCCGTACTTCGCGCCCAGGGCCTTGAGGGTCTCGTAGTTGCCCCTGCGGCCCCGGCCCATGGCGTAGTCGTAGCCGATGACCAGCTCGCGCATGTTCAGCCCGTCCAAAAGATAGGTCCTGACGAACTCCTCGGGCTCCATGGCCGCCATGGCCTTGTCAAAGGCCAGGACCAGGGCGGTCTGCGGGCCCAGCTCGGCCAGAAGCTCGAGCTTCTGCTCGGTCAGGGTGATGAACGGCGGGGTGTTCTTGCCGACCAGGACCCGCAGCGGATGGGGGTCGAAGGTCACCACCACGCTGGTCAGGCCCAGGGTCTTGGCCTTGGAGCAGGTAAGGGAGATGAGTTCCTGGTGGCCGAGGTGAACGCCGTCGAAGTTGCCTATGGTCACGCAGGACCCGTCCAGGGTCCCCTTGAGCTCGTCTATCTTTCTGGCGACGATCATTGCCCGTTTTTCTAGGTCTGTTGAAATTGCGAACTGGTATTGCTAACTCAAAACGGGCGGGGCTTCAAGTCCGGCCTAGTCCTTGTCGAAGCGGTCCTTGAGCAGCTTGTCCAGATCGCCGAGGGCCTGCTTCTGGTCCTGGGTCTTGGCCAGGGCCCTGGCCTTTTCCAGGTGGAACCTGGCCTTCTTGGGGTTGCGGTCGTAGATCGAGGCGTAGGCCAGCTGGAGATGGGCCCCGAACAGGTCGCCGGACTCGCCCAGGAGCCGGCCCAGGTGGTAGCGGACCTCGCTGTCCTCGGGCACGGCCCTGCAGACCTTGCGCATGGTCGAGATGGCCTGGCCGTAGTCCTTTCTCTCGCCCTCGAGCCTGGCCGTGTAGAACAGGGCCAGGGCGTCGTCCGGGGCCAGGAACGCGGCCTTTTGCAGCAGCGGACCGGCCTTGGCGAACTCGCCCTGGGTGAAGTAGAAATACCCGGCCTCGCGCAGGACCAGGGGGTCCTCCGGGGCGCAGGCCATGGCCTGCTCAAAGGCCCGCTGGGCCTGACCGGCCTGGTTGAGCCGGGACAGGGCCATGCCCCTGCCCATGTGGTCCAGGCAGTTGAGGCCGGTCTTCTCGTTCTTGTCCTTGTAAAAGGCCAGGGCCTGGGCCGGGTCCCCGGACTTGGCCCGGATCAGGGTCTGGATGCGGTAGAACTCGGTGTTGTCGGTCTTGCGCATCAGGTCGTCCGGGGGCATGCGCTTGATGCGGTCCTCCATGTAGGCGACGCGCTCTTCCGTTTGCGGGTGGGTGTACAGGTACGAGGGCACCGAGGACTGGCCGGCGTACCACTTCTTCTTGAGCATGGTCTTGAAGGTGTCGGGCATGTCCTGGGGGTTGTAGCCCGCGGCCAGGAGGTAGTTCATGCCCACGTGGTCGGCCTCGTTTTCGTTCTGCCGGGTGTAGGACAGAAAGGCCGCCTGGCCCGCTGACTGGGCCCCCACGATCAGGCCCTTGCCCAGGTCCTTGGTGTCCCCGCCGCCGCCGGCGCCGAGCAGCAGCCCGGAGACCAGGCCGACCATGGACACCAGGTTGATGAGCCGCATGTCCTCCATGCGCTTGACCACGTGGCGCTGGGTGACGTGGGCCAATTCGTGGCAGAGGACCGCGGCGAGCTGGCCTTCCTTTTCAACGCCCTTGATCAGCCCGGTGAACACGTAGACGTAGCCGCCGGGCACGGCAAAGGCGTTCATGCTCCCGTTGTTGATCACCGCCACGGTGATCTTGAACGGCTGCGGGGGCAGGCCCCGGCTGACTATGCAATCCACCACGCCCTTGACGTAGTTGATGACCTCCGGGTCCTCGACCATGGGCATCTTGGCCCGGACCATGTCGTTGAACTTGCGGCCCATCTCGAGCTCGTCCTTGAGGGTGATGTCGCCGAAAAAGGCCCGGACCGGCGCGGGCCGGACAAGGGCCTGGATCAGGACCAGGGCGGCCAGGGCCAGTGCGCAGAGTGCTCGTTTGGTGCTCACGGCCTCAAACCCCCTGATTCGAGCATGGGCTTTTGCCCGGCCTGTGGCCTGGAAAAAAGCGGAAAAAGGATACCGGACCGGGCCAGTATCCTTTTTTCAGGCGCCCTTGTCCACAGGACAGGCTACCTGTTCATCATGTCCAGGAATTCTCGGTTGCTCTTGGTCCCGCGCATCTTGTCCAGCAGAAACTCCATGCTGTCGATCGGGCCCATGGGCGCGAGGAGCTTGCGCAGTATCCAGACCCGGTTGAGGACCTCCTCGGACAGGAGCAGCTCCTCCTTGCGGGTCCCGGAGCGGTTCAGGTCTATGGCCGGGAAGATCCTCTTCTCGGCCAGGTGGCGGTCGAGGTATATCTCCATGTTGCCGGTGCCCTTGAACTCCTCGAAGATGACCTCGTCCATGCGCGAGCCGGTGTCGATCAGCGCGGTGGCGATTATGGTCAGGCTGCCGCCCTCCTCGATGTTCCGGGCCGCGCCGAAAAAGCGCTTGGGCCGCTGCATGGCGTTGGAGTCCAGGCCGCCGGACAGGACCCGGCCCGAGGACGGGGTGACCGCGTTGTAGGCCCGGCCCAGCCTGGTGATGGAGTCCAGGAGGATGACCACGTCGCGCTTGCGCTCCACCAGGCGCTTGGCCTTTTCCAGGACCATCTCGGTGACCTGGACGTGGCGTTGGGGCGGCTCGTCGAAGGTCGAGCTGATGACCTCGGCGCGCACCGTGCGCTCCATGTCCGTGACCTCCTCGGGCCGCTCGTCGATGAGCAGGACGATGAGGTAGACGTCGGGGTTGTTGGCGTTGATGGAGTTGGCGATGGTCTGGAGCATCATGGTCTTTCCGGTGCGCGGCGGGGCGACCAGGATGCCGCGCTGGCCGCAGCCGATCGGGGCCAGCAGGTCTATGACCCGGGCCGAGTAGTTCTCGGGCCCGTTCTCCATCTTGAACGGCCTGTCCGGGTAGATCGGGGTCAGGTTGTCGAACAGGACCAGGTTCTTGGAGTGCTCGGGCGGCTCGAAGCCGATCTCGTTGACCCTGAGCAGGGCGAAGTAGCGTTCGCCCTCCTTGGGCGGCCGTATCTGGCCGGAGACCACGTCGCCCTTGCGCAGTCCGAAGCGCCGGATCTGGGAGGGCGAGATGTAGATGTCGTCCGGACCGGGCATGTAGCTGTACATGGGCGAGCGCAGGAACCCGAAGCCGTCCGGAAGTATCTCCAGGACGCCCTCGCCGTAGATCTGCCCGTTCTGCGAGGCGCACTCCTGGAGCAGGGCGAAGATGAGCTCCTGCTTGCGCATGCCGCTCGGGTTCTCGACGCTGAAGCGCTTGGCCAGCTCCATGAGCTCGGACATGCTCTTCTGCTTGAGGTCGGTCAGGTTCAGATTGTCTGCGCCGGGGAGGTTGTCCGTATTTGAATTATTCTTTGAGTTGTTCTTCATAACCTGCGGGCGTGATGGCTTAAAGGGTTGTGGTTTGTGAAAGGACGACTTCTAGCTGCATCGTGGCCCAAAGGGCCCCGCCGGAGCCCGATCGTCAATTTCATTTCCGGCGCATGGCCGGGTTTTGCCCTGTCCGGCGGCATGCCGGGGCTGTTTTCAAAAAAACGGATACAGTCTTACGTACGGGACAGAGGTATACCGCAATAATCCTCGTTGTCGCTGATCGTGTCTGGCGGGCTTGCCGGAGCGAGGCGGCTTATCGGTTCTTGCCTGTGATGTCCGGCCTGGTTGCGTCAAGCAAGGCCTTAACCGATAGGCCAAGGCTTGGCAAGGGGCTTCAGGCCTCCTTGGCCTTTTTTTTGTCCTGGTTTTCCAGGACGTCCTTGAACATGGCGCCGATGTCCGTCCTGACGTTCTCCTGCTCCCGGTTCAGGGCGTAGGCCAGCTCCATGGACACCAGGCCCATGGCCTGCTCCAGGAGCCGGCGCTCGCCGAAGGACAGCTCCTTGTCCTTGCCGATCAGGAACAGCTCCTTGAGCACGTAGGCCACGTCCGCCAGGTCGCTGCTCTTGAGCTTTTCCGAGTACTCGCGGTAGCGGCGGTTCCAGTTCTGGCCGGTGTACCCGGTGAAGTCCGAGCGGTCGCGCAGGGACTCGAAGATGTGCTGGCCGGAGCGCTTGCTGCACACCGGCCGCAGCCCGACGTTGCCGGCGTTCTTCACCGGCACCATCAGGGTCACGTTGTTGCTCAGGATGCGGACGATGTAGAACTCCGCAACGGCGCCGCCGATCTCCTGATTTTCAATGCGTTCAACCCGGCCCACTCCCTGTGAAGGGTAGACCACCAGTTCGTTGACCCGAAACACCAATGGGACTCCTTGCGGGCGGCGCGAACACGCCCAAGAACAACTAGACTACATCAATCGAGGTCCGGAGTCCATGGTCATTGGAAATTAGTTCCCGGCGGGGGCAAAGGCGTTCAGAAAGCGCGTGGCCTCCTCCTGGCCCCGGCGAAAGAACAGGTCCAGGCCCTTTCGGGCCGCGGCCAGGATGTCCGGGACCTGTTCCCATTGGCCGGGCTCGAAGTCGGTCAGGACCCAGTCGGTGACCGAGACGTCCTCCGGGGGCCTGCCGATGCCCAGCCTGAGCCTGAAGAAATCGCCCGAGCCGAGCCGCTCCTCCACGGACTCCAGGCCGTGGTGGCCGTTGTTGCCTCCCCCGAGCTTGAGCTTGATGCGGCCCAGGGCGAGGTCCAGCTCGTCGTGCATGACCAGGACCTGGCCGGGCTCCAGGCCGTGCCTGCGGGCCAGACAGGCCACGGCCCGGCCGCTCAGGTTCATGAAGGTCTGGGGCTTGGCCAGGACCAGGCCCTGTCCGGCCAGGTTCAGGCGCCAGATTTGGGCCTCGCAGACGTCGGGCAGGCGCTCGCAACGCGGGCTTTTCCGGGCCTCGGCCCAGGCCAGGAGGTGCTCCGCGACCAGAAAACCGAAGTTGTGCCGGTTGCGGGCGTATTCCGGGCCCGGATTTCCCAGGCCGACGACGAGTCCCTTGAAGGCCATGCTCCGGGTCCGCGGTCCGGTCCAGGGGCCGGGGTCCGGCCCCCGGACCTAGGCCTCTTCTTCCTCGGTTGCGCCGGCCTCGGCCTCTTCGGCCGCGCCGGGCGCGGCCTCTTCCTCGGCCTCGACCGGGATGATCACCCCGAGCACGGAGTAGTTCTCCTCGAACACGGCCTTGACCCCGGCGGGCAAGGCCACGTCGGCTATCTGGATGCTGTCCCCGACGCCCAGGCCGCTGACGTCCAGGGTGATGTTCTCCGGGATGTCCATGGGCTTGCAGATGATCTCGCAGCTGTCGCGGTAGACCTCGAGCTTGCCGCCCTCGACCAGGCCCTTGGCCTTGCCCGAGACCTCGAAGGGCACGTGGACCTTGATCTCCTTGTCCAGGTCCACGCCCAGGAAGTCGACGTGCAGGGGCCGGCTGTCGACCGGGTCAAAGACCATTTCCCAGATCAGCGAGGGCTTGGCCTGGGCCTGGCCCTGCTGGTCGATCTCCAGCTGGAAGACCCTTGAGCCGCCCAGCTTTTCGTAGAGCTTGGTCAGCTTGAGCTCCTCGACCTTGACCGGGATGTTGTCGCCCTTGTAGTTGTAGTAGACCCCGGGCACCACGCCCCGGCCGCGCAGCCTGCGGTTGGGGCCCTTTCCCTTTTCGGCCCGTTCCAGGACCTTGAGTGTCAGCATTTCAGCCATTTTTCTTCTCCTTGTGAACCCCCGGGGCCTTTGCGGCCCGGCCGGGGGCATGAGGCTGTACTTGGTTTTCAGACGAAAAGCACGCTCACCGATGATTCGTGGTGGATGTTGTTGATCGCCTTGGCCAGGAGCTTGGCCAGCGAGAGGACCTTGATCTTCTTGCAGGATTTTTTGAACGAATCAAGTGGGATGGTGTCCGAGACAAGGATCTCCGAGTAGGCCGACTTCTCCAGGCGTTCGATGGCCGGGCCCGAGAGCACCGGGTGGGTGGCGCAGGCCACGACCTTCTTGGCCCCCTTGTCCACGAGCAGGCTGCCTGCCTGGCACATGGTCCCGGCGGTGTCGATCATGTCGTCCAGGACGATGGCCAGCTTGCCCTTGACGTCGCCGATGAGGTTCATGGCCTGGGCCTGGTTGGGCATGTCCCGGCGCTTGTCCACGATGGCCAGGCTGGCGTCCAGGCGCTTGGCGTAGGCCCGGGCCCGCTCCACGCCGCCGGCGTCCGGGGAGACCAGGACCACGTCGTCGTCGAGCTTGCGCAGGTACTCGAGCAGCACCGGCGCGGCGAACAGGTTGTCCACCGGGCAGTTGAAGAAGCCCTGGATCTGGCCGGCGTGCAGGTCCACGGTGACCAGCCTGTTCATGCCGGCCACGGTCAGGAAGTCGGCCACCAGCTTGGCGCTGATGGGCGCGCGGGGCACGACCTTGCGGTCCTGCCTGGCGTAGCCGTAGTAGGGCACGACCGCGGTCACCCGCCTGGCGCTGGCCCGCTTCAGGGCGTCCAGGATGATGCACAGCTCCATGAGGTGGAAGTTGACCGGCGGGCAGGTGGATTGGACCACGAACACGTCGTCGCCGCGCACGTTGTCGCCGATCTCGATGCGGATCTCGCCGTCGCTGAAGTGCTCCCGGATCATGGGGCTGATCTGGCAGCCCAGCTCCCGGCAGATGTCCTCGGACAGGCCCACGTTGGCCGAGCCGGAGATGACTTTCAATTCGCCGCGTATGCTCATTGAAACGCCCTTGGTTTCCTGTGGCTGGGGTGGAAGGATTCGAACCCTCGGATGACGGGACCAAAACCCGTTGCCTTACCGCTTGGCTACACCCCAACAACCGTTGCGGCTAAAAGCCATGGACAAAAACCTTCGCGCCCTCGGCCCCCATGGCCTCGGCCGCGGCCGCGGCCCCCTTTCTGAACAGTCCGAACACGCTGGCCCCGGACCCGCTCATGGCCGCGGCCGAGGCGCCCAGAGACAGGAGTTTCTCCTTGATTTCCAGAAGCTCCGGGTGGGCGTCGAACACCGCGGCCTCGAAGTCGTTTTTCAGGACCAGCGGTGAAAAGGGAGGTGAATTTTTATTCTCTGGGGCCGAAGTTGTCAAGGCCGGCCTCCTGGCCGCCAGCCGGTCCCACTCGGCGTAGGCCCAGGCCGTGGACACGCGGGTTTGCGGGCAGACCAGAACAAGGCTCAGCCCCGAGAGGTCCAGGTCCACGGGCCTCAGCCGGTCGCCTATGCCCTCGGCCCAGGACGGCCGGGGGTCCAGGAAAAAGGGCGCGTCCGCGCCCAGGCCCGCGGCCAGGCGGGCCAGGTCCTCGGGCCCCAGGGACCTGTGCCCGGCCCTTTCATTCAGGAACCTGAGCATTGCGGCCGCGTCCGAGCTGCCGCCGCCCAGGCCCGCGGCCACGGGGACGCCCTTGGTCAGCCGGACCCTGAGCCCGGGCGCGAACCCGGTCTTCTCGGCAAAGGCGCGCCAGGCCCGGGCCGCGAGGTTGTCGTCCCCGGCCAGCGTCGGGTCGCTGCACCAGAGCTCAAGGCCCTCGCGGTCGCGGGGCTCGAACTCCAGGGTGTCGTGGGGCGTGGGCAGGGGATAAAACAGGGTCCGCAGCTCGTGGTACCCGTCGGCCCGTCGGCCGAGGATCTCCAGGAACAGGTTGATCTTGGCCGGGGCCTTGAGGGTCGTTTTTTCGGGCATGGGGAAAATAAGGAGGGGCCCGAGGGCCCCTCCTGGTCGGCGTCTAGTTCTTGTCTTCCAGGGGCAGGGTGATGAAGATGTTGCGGCCCTGCCTCTTTATGAGCAGCATGACCGCGCCCTTGGCCTTGCCGTCGCTGTCCACGATCTTGCGGAACTGGTCCGCCCCGGCGACCGGGCGCTGGTTGACCTCCAGGATCACGTCGCCCGGCCTTACGCCCTCCTGGCCCGCGACCGAGTCCGGCTTGACCCCGGTGACCACCAGGCCGCGGGGCTTGTCCAGGCCCAGGGCCCGGGCCTCGGCGTCCTTGGTCACCGGCCGCAGGGACAGGCCGATCTCGTCGGCCGACTCCTCGCTCTCCGGGGTCCTGTCCGCCGCGGCCACGGCCTTGTCGCCGCGCTCCTGAAGGGTCACGTCGAGCTTGATTTTCTTGTTGTCGCGCCAGATGGTCAGCTCGGTTTTATGGCCCGGGAGCATGCCGGCTATGCTGCGCAGCAGGGCTCCCGTGTCGGCCACGGGCTCGCCGTCGACCTCGATGATCACGTCGCTGGTCTTGATCCCGGCCTTGTCCGCGGGGTCATTCTTGATGACCGAGGTGACCAGGGCGCCGGCCGGCTCCTTGAGGCCCAGGGCCTTGGCCGCGTTCTCGTCCACGTTCTGGATGGTCACGCCGAGCCAGCCGCGCTGGACCTTCTTGCCCGCCTTGAGCTGGTCTATGATCTTGCTGGCCATGGAGCTGGGGATGGCGAAGCCGATGCCCTCGCCGCCCGGGACTATGGCCGTGTTGATGCCGATCACCCGGCCGTTCATGTCGATGAGCGGGCCGCCGGAGTTGCCCGGGTTGATGCTCGCGTCGGTCTGCAGGAAGTTGTCGAACGGCCCGGCCCCGATGACCCGGCCCTTGGCGCTGATGATGCCCGAGGTGACCGTGTGGCCGAGGCCGAAGGGGTTGCCGATGGCCACGACCCACTCGCCGACCCTGGCCTTGTCCGAGTCCCCGAACTCGAGCACCGGCAGGTCCTTTCCGGCCTCGATTTTGAGCAGGGCCAGGTCGGTCTCCTTGTCGCGGCCCACGACCTTGGCCTCGAACTCGTGGCCGTTGTTCTGGAGCTTGATTGTGACCTTGTCCGCGTCCTGGATGACGTGGTTGTTGGTCACGATGTAGCCGTCGCGGGAGATGACGAACCCCGAGCCCAGGGAGTTCTGCTTCCTGGGCGGCATGTTGTGCGGGCCGAAGAACTTCTCGAACTGGTCGAAGAACTCCTCGAACGGGTGGCCCTGGTTGGGTTTGTTGAAGAACTGGAAGCTCTTCTGGGACACGGTCTTGACCGTGCTGATGTTGACCACGGCCTTTCCGGCCCTTTCGGCCAGGTCCGTGAAGTCGGGCAGCTGGGCCATGGCCCGGGCGGCCGGCGACAGGCTGAGCAGCGCGGCCAACACCGCGCAGAGGTATAGTTTTCTGCGGATCATGAAGCCTCCTCTTGTCCGCCCCGGGGAACAGGGCCTTCGGGTGGTCAGCCCGACAATAAATTTATATAGGTCCTTTCGGCGCGATGTAAAGGCCTTGGCCCGCTCGTCCGCGCGCCGCAGGCGCGGGTTCGGCTTGACAGCGGTTCGGGCCGCTATTATCAATTCAGTCCCTGCGCCGCCCCGTGGCTCGCCAGGACAGGGCGCAGGATTTTTGATCCGCTGCGCGGGGAAGGTTCGAAAACCGCCGGATCATGTGTGTGGTTCCGAGGCCTGGAACAAGGAAGACGACCCTTCAGAAGATGCGAAAAAGACAATGGCCCCGTAGCTCAGTAGGATAGAGCACAGGATTCCTAATCCTG